>SYKE01000269.1 GCA_005798285.1 Actinomycetota bacterium | reverse complement strand
GAGCTGGTGCGGCGGACTGGATCTGGCGGGAAACGTTTGGGAATGGTGTTCGGACACGTACTCCGACACACCATTTGACAGTAGGACTGAAGTCTCTGTTGATCCTACTAATACGTCGAAAAACAATCATCGCGTCGTGCGCGGCGGTTCCTGGGACGGCAATCCCGACAACCTGCGCGCGGCCTATCGGGGCAGCTACACCCCTACGAATCGGCACTACTACATCGGGTTCCGGCTGGTGTTGCCCGAGGACCCCTGAGCAGGGATGAGCCCTTAGCCTTTTTCCCTTCGACCTGCGGTCGAAGGGAATCGCGATATTTTGAAAAACGGTTGTTTTGAGATAAACACTCCGGCCTGGGTTCCCCGAGGGACGGCGGAGCGGATGCGGATTCGCCGGCGGCTGGCTCCCACCACCAGTGGGGGCGGCACGGCAGGAACCCCGCCGGTTTCAGGAGAATAGCCCTGCAATCGATGGCGACCGGGATATCGGCTGATGGCGCTCGCTGAAGTTCTGTTTTGGAAGGCACTCTCCGTGGCCGTGAAGGCCGCGATCCAGAAGCTGGCGGGGGAGAAGGGGCTCCTCTCCGAGTTCCTCACGTCGGGGGGCGAGGGGATCGTCGGCTATCGGAAGGACTCGCGGACCCGAACCCCGCTCCAGAAGATCATCGCCGGCTCCAGCTCGGAGTTGGAGCAGCTCATCCAGGGCGCGCGCTCCTCGGGAGAAGAGCTCGAACCGGCGAGCCTGGCTGTTACGGATACCCTCGCGGCGGTGAAGCTGGACAGCGCCCTGACCGTAGCCCACGACGTCGATCCGGGGGCCCTCGGTCGGGTTCTGCGTCAGGGCAGCGCACCGTTCACGGAAGGGCTGTCCGAGCGTGGGCGAGACTCGGTCGGTCGGGTGCTCGACAGCCTGGCGAAGCAGGTCTGCGAACATGCAGCGGAGATCGAGGGCTTCGAGAGCCGCGCCTGGGCGGATGCCTTCAGGCGGTTGACCACGATCTCGGATCGGATCGCCGCGATCGAGCGGGCAATCTCCCCCGAGGTCGCCGACCGGGAGTTTGAGGCGCACTATCGCTGGCACCTCGCAGAGCAGCTCGACGAGCTCAGGTTCTTCGGGGTGGATGTGTCGGATAAGTTCGAGACCTATCCTCTGGTCGATGCCTACGTTCAGCTCTCCACTTCCGCCGGAAGTCGCCCTCGTCCGGTAGATGAGGTTCTGGCGCCGAACAGACGCCTGCTCATTCGCGGCGCTGCGGGCTCCGGGAAGAGCACACTGCTCCAGTGGCTTGCCGTAAAGTCGGCGGAGAACCGCCTTCCGGACCACCTGGCGGCCTGGGGGCATCCGGTGCCCTTCCTGCTCCTCCTGCGAAACTACGTCGGAAAAGACGGGAACGCCTGGCGATTGGAGTTGCCGCCGCCGGAGAAGTGGCTGGGCACCGAATGGGGACGCCTGGTCAAGGGATCCATGCCGCCGGGGTGGGTCCACCATGTGCTTCGAGGGGGCCGCGCGCTCATTCTTCTGGATGGCGTCGATGAGGTGCCGGCCGAACTCAGAGGCGAGGTTCGAACGTGGATCCGGAGCCTGTGCAGAGACTCCGTAGGGGGCTCGTGCCGGATCCTGGTCTCCTCCCGGCCCCAACTGGAAGAGGGGTGGCTCAAACGGGAAGGGTTTCCGGAGGCGAGCCTGAGTCCTTTCAGCCTGTCCGACACCTGGGATCTCATCCATCGGTGGCACCAGGCGGTTGAACCGGACGTCGACGATGTGGAAGCGCTGTGGGAAAACGCTCGAAACCTTCGGCAGGAGTTGTCGATCCATCCGGCGCTCAGGCAGCTTGTGGACAGTCCCCTCCTTTGCGCCATGGTCTGCGCCCTGTATCAGAAGGACCAGACCTTACCCTCCAGCCGGCACGGAGTCTACCAGCGGTGCGCGGAAGCCCTGCTGTACCGTCGGGACAAGAGCCGCAAGGTCCCGCTCACGCCCGTCCCGGAGGCGGTCCTTTACCGCAGTCTGGAGGATCTGGCGCTGTGGATGCTGCTCAACGGAACGCTGAGCCCGGGGCTCACGGAAGTGGACCGCTCCATCCAGGAAACGCTGAAGACCATCTCGAAGCGGCCGATGGATCTCACTTCCGAGCAGGTGAGGCGCTTTTTGATCGAGCGGGTCGCGCTGCTTCATCAGCCGCAGGCGGACCAGATCGCCTTCGTTCACAAGTCGTTCATGGAGTATTTCGCGGCACGGGTCATGCACAGCCGCCACAATCTGGGCCTCCTTCTCGACAACGCCGACCGGCCGGACTGGCAGGAGGTCATTCAGATCACCGCGGGTCTCATCGGCGGCGACGCGGCGCGCGACTGGATCTTGAAACTGCTGAATCCCTCGCCGGACATGGTCAAGAAGCAGCGGGACCGACGCCGTCTCCTCGCGATGGCGTGTGTCGACTCGTGTGTCGATCTGGATGAAACGACTCAGGCTGCGGTTCAGGAGGAGGTCCGCAAGATTGTGCCTCCCCAAGATGACGACACCGCGAGGGCGCTTCAGTCCGCGGGCGCGCTGGCGGCGCCTCATCTGAAGCCGCAGCTGGGCTGGACGCCTGCCGAGAGAGCACTGTCGATTCGCGTGCTGGCGGGCCTCGGGGGGGAGGAAGGTCTGGAAGTGCTCGGACAGTATGCCGAGCTGTATGGGGATGCCGTCGTCGAAGCTCTGGATCAGGTCCGGGAAGCCTTCACCCAGGAGGAGTTCCTCCAGCGAGTACTCTCTCGGGTACGCTCGGACAGCGGCTTGTGGCGACCTCGCCAGCTTCTGGGATTGGATGGCGTGGCATCCCTGGGGTGGCTCCGGGAACTGAACCTGACGGATAGCCCGCGGATCACCGACTTCCGGCCCCTCGCGAAATGTGATCAGATCCAGCAGCTTCGGATCAGCAGGGACGTCCTGTTGGCCGGTACGGACCTGGAGCGGTTCCTCCGGGATCTGAAGCGCCCAGCGGGTGACGTGAAGACGGCGAGCAACGGAGTGCGCCTGGTCTGGGTCCCGCCGGGGGCATTTCCATACAATGAGAGTGGTGGTTGGGGACAATCCCGCAGGAAGCAGCGCGTGTTGATCACGCGGGGGTTCTGGCTGGGGGAGACCCCGGTGACGGTGGGGCAGTATCGGGAGTTCTGCCGGAGAGAAGGGCGTCGTCTTCCCGAAGACATGCCGCCAACATCCCAGGACCAATTGCCGGTGGTGAATGTGGATTGGCAAGACGCGGTTGACTACTGCAAGTGGGTTGGGGGGCGACTGCCCACGGAGTGGGAGTGGGAGTACGCGGCGAGGGGTCCGGAGGGCCGCACCTATCCCTGGGGAGAGGCGGAGCCGAACAAGAGCCTGGCGGTGTTCGGCCGAAGGGATGGGGCGCAGCCGGTAGGGAGTTGCCCGGAGGGCAAGAGCTGGTGCGGCGGACTGGATCTGGCGGGAAACGTTTGGGAATGGTGTTCGGACACGTACTCCGACACACCATTTGACAGTAGGACTGAAGTCTCTGTTGATCCTACTAATACGTCGAAAAACAATCATCGCGTCGTGCG
>SYKE01000268.1 GCA_005798285.1 Actinomycetota bacterium | reverse complement strand
GAGGTGGTCCTGGAGCAGATTGCCGAGGCCATACCAGGGGTAGGCGTACTTGGGATCGACCTGGATGGCCTGGCGGTAGGCGGCTTCTGCTTCGTCGAAACGGGCGAGGTGGTCCTGGAGCAGATTGCCGAGGCCATACCAGGGGTAGGCGTACTTGGGATCGATCTGGATGGCCGTGCGGTAGGCGTCCTCGGCCTCGTCGAAGCGGGCGAGGTGGTTCTTGAGCAGGTTGCCGAGGTTGTTCCAGGGCCAGGCGTTGTCGGGCTTCAGCGCTGCGGCTTGACGGTAGGAGACTTCAGCTTCTGTCCACCGCCCCAGATGCTCCTGGAGCAGGTAGCCCAGACCGAAGTGGGCGTCGAAGTTGTCGGAATTCAGCTCGATGGCGCGACGGTACGCTCGCTCCGCGAGGGGGCGCCGATCAGAAGAGTCCGCCAGCCAGTCCCCGAGTTGGCTCCAGGCGTCGGAGCGGTCCGAGTCGGGCGTGGCTCCGGCATCCGCCAGACGTTTGACGGCGTGGGCCAGCCAAAACGGCCAGGCGGAATGCCACCAGTCGAGGCGTTCGGAAGGTCCGTCCTCGGAATTCAGTTCGGCCTCAAGTTTGCAGCCGAGCCGAATCGCCAGGACTACATCCGGAAGGACCTGCCGCGCTCCTGCGTCCGGAGCCTCCCTCGCTCCGGCTTCATCATTAATGTCCGAGATCCAGCCTTTGATGAGCGCCTGCCGGAGCAAGCCGGCCGGACCGGAGCCGAAGCTGCTGACGAGAAACTCCGCCTCCCCCGCCAGCCTCGTGTGGAGCGATTCGATCTGCGACTCGGAGATGCTGGACAGCCGCTCGGCAAGCGCCGCCTTCTCCTCCAGTTTCAGGGAGACGCAGCCGAGCAGGCTATCTTCAAAGTCCGCGGAAACTCGCTCCGGGCGGCTGTGGCGCAGCTCCGCGATGGCCTGCTTGACTCTTCGGTGCATCGCCATGCGGTCGACGAGCGTCGCCAGTTCCGGGTCGTTCCCCAGGATGGACTCCATCTCTCGACGGAGAGCGCGACTCGCTTCCGCGAGACCACGCGCGATCTCGAACGCCGCATCCCGCTCCAGGTGCGGCGACCCGTGCGCCTGGGCCAGCGCTGCAGTGGTCTCGCTCCAATGCACGCGCTCCGAGTCGACGGCCGGTGGGCCGGACCTCACGTGGTCCTCGTACTGCTGTTGAATCTCGGACTTCGAGAAGAACGCCTGGAGGAAGTCGACGAACCAGAGGAGCTTTTTGCGGAGGCTCCTGCCCTGCCGCATGAGGTACCAGATATTGAAGAAGCGCTCGGAGATCAGGTAGCCCTTGCGAGAGTTGGGCGGGATGGAGGTTTCCTCGACCAGACCCTCTTCCCGCAGCCGTTCCAGCACGGCAGAGACCACGTTGACGGGCAACTCGGCCGCATCGGCCACCTCCGCGGCCGAGCCGGGCTCCCAGCGCATGGCGAGATGGTGAAGGACCCGCTGGGCCTGCGGCGATATCGACTCAAAGCGGTGCTTGTAAAGTGGTGTCAGGGCATCCAGGAGCCGATCGAGGTGGCTGCGGATGGGGCGAGTGGCTTCCTCGGCCAGCAGATCGTACAGCAGCACGAGGGTCCGGATGTTTCCGCCCGTCAACGTCCGGAGCGACTTGAGGGCGCCCGGGTCCCGATCCAGCCGCGCGAGGACAGCCTGCTTGCCATCCCGCCCCGCCAGAGCGCGCAGCAGCCGCTCGGCATCCGCATCATTCAGTCCTCGGAGACGGTGCGGCCGGAAGAAACCGTAGAAGGCTGCGGAATAGTCGCCCGTCACGGTGGGGTTGGCGACCGATGCGCCGATCATACAGAGCCTCCGGTCGTGCGAGAGCCGCTCCCGGAGCGCCCAGTCGTCTTTGAGGCAGCGGTCGAGCACCAGTTCCGCGTTGTCGAGCAGAATCAGGAGCCTGAGACCAGATCTCTCACTCCAGGATGAGAGGAGCGACTCTGCGTGGCCGGTCTCCACTCTGCCTGCCAGCTCGCGCTCCATTCGAGTCAACTCCGACTCCCCGACTCCGCGAGCCTCGAGCGCATTGAGGAAACTCTCTGCACAGTTGCGCCAGAAGTGATCCAGGGAGTGGACTGCGTACTGCTCCTCCGCAAAAAGGAGGGGGATCCAGTTCCGGCTCAACTCGGGATCTCGATCCACCTCCGCCGCGACGCGATGGAGCATCGTGGTCTTGCCCATGCCCCGCTGCCCGGTCAGTAAGTGATGTTGCGGTCCGCTGCCGGGTCTCAGAGCCCGGCGGAGGTCCTCGACGAGCGCTGCGAGCAGTTCCTCGCGCACGATGAGCTGCTCCAGGATCTGTTCTCGGGTATAGAGGGCAGGATTGTAGAGGAAGGTCATACGCGTGAACGCGGGTAGCGCCGTCGCCAGTAGCCCTTGAGCAAGGGGGACCGAAAGCCCCACCGTCCATCCCGTTCGATCAGGTACCCGTCCGAGCTCAAGACATCCAATAGTCGGTTCAGGCGTTCGTCGAACTCGTCGTCCGTGGAATCGCCGTCCGGGAGCGCTGTCGCAAGATCTTCGGCTGTGACCTCTCGATCACTAACGGCGGCGAGGGTCAACATCCGCTTCGCGGCACGCACATCGGCCGGGTTCAGGGTGTCCTCGAGCCGGGCGCTCCAATGATCGAATTGGATCCGGTAATCCTCCCCGAGAAGTTCCTCAAAGGCATCGGAGACCAGACTTCGAGTTGGTTCGATCCCGTGCGCTCGGGAGAGATCGCGCACTGCGCCGAAGAGCATCTGAAGATAGTAGGGGATCAGCCACTGCACCTGGTCGCAGATCTCTTCGGCAACCTGCGGAGACAATGTGAGCTTCTCGGTGTCCGCCAGTGCCTGGAGAAAGTTGAGTGCATTCAGGTGCGAAAAGGCTCCCAGCGGGTACGGCTGAAAGTCATTGACGGTATCCACGAGGCGGAGTCGCAAGGCCATCCGATCGATTCCAATCGAGCCCGCCGCGACCCAGCGAATGGATCCAGTGGTGGGAACCTCCTGACGGACTCCGCGAAACCATTGCAGGAAGGTGCGCGCTCGTCGCTGGGTCGGGTCCTCCAGGAGCAGGTTCGCAATGAACACAGGGAGCTCATCGACGATCAGCACCCGAACGCGCGGGTCGTCCACCGCTACGAGCGCGGACAGCAGTTCATCGCCGGCGGTTCGCCAGTTGGCAGGTACGCTCGCCCTCAACTTCACCTTGAGTTCCCGAATCGCCAGCTCGTCCACGCGGTCAGGGAGATTACTGACCCACTCGAAAAACCCGGATCCAGCCCGCTTAAGTCGAGCGAGGAGCCTGTCCGCCGTGGACAGATCTTCTACCAGACAAGAGAAGACGCGATTGACGAACGCGCCCTCGGAGTAAAGGTCGCCGACACTCGTGTAGTTCGCAACTATCCCGTGGGTCGGCCCCACATCGCGGACTCGATGGAGCAGGGACGTCTTGCCAACCCGCCTCGGCGCCTTGAGCAGGATGTGGTTCCCGTTCTGGAGCTTGTGGAGCAGGTCGGCGAGTTCTCGTTCTCGGTCGAAGAAGTCGTCTCCATCCGCTGGAGCGCCGATGATGTTGCGGGGCATATTCCGATCTCCGTCTAACAGCAGTATTGTAGCGCAACAAATCTGCTGTGCAACAGAATTGTTGTAAAACGCCTCGCTGTGAACCCGATGTCAGGCGATGACCTGCGCGGAGAGGTCAGGCCGATGCGGCGGCGGGGGTTTCAGGGGCGGGGTTCACTTGCAGATCGGGGTGGGTGGCGAAGGATCGCCAGGCGGGGATGAGGAGGGCCAGGGAGCCGATGGCGACGCCCCAGCAGAGGGTGATGAAGAATTCGGTGAGATCGGCGGAGGCGGTGAGGCGGCCGCGGGAGAGCATCAGGCCGACGTAGCCGACATAGCCCGAGGAGTCCGCCACGTACATCAGAAAGCCGATGTTGCCGCGCTCGCGGGTCATCGCCAGGAGGCGCTCGAAGAGTGTGGTGTGGACTGCGATGTACGGCAGGTACAGCCCAAGGCCGACCAGCACCATGAACCCGAGCGGTGGGAGCAGGTTCAACTGGTGACCAAGCGCCGCCACCGCAACGGTGATGGCTCCAACGGCGGAGAGACCCAGACCGGTGAAGAACGCCGTGCGGTTGTCGCGGATCCAGGCCACCGAGCCATTCAGGAGAAGGATGCCGAGAGCCACCAGCAACTCCGAGCGCGTGAACAACTCGGGGGGCGCCGAGACTCCCAGACCCTTCCAGATTTCGGGCGCGAAGTCGGCGCGCACGCTCCGCAACAGAGTCACCAACAGGTACATCAACATCAGGAGCGTGAGGCCCGGCTGATAGCGCAGGAAGAAGTCGCGGCGGTCGGAGGCGCTCATCGGGGCGCGCTCGGCGCGGAGGGCGATGTCGGATGGAGTGGGCGGCGGCACTCGCGTCAACATGGCGAGGAAGACGAGCAGCGGCGGGAAGAAGAGAGCGCCGGCGGCTGCCGGCATCCAGGCTTCGGAGATGCCGCGGGCGAGCAGATCGGCGCCGACCGACTTCGTCGCCCCGTCCGCCACGATGAAGCTGGTGCACAGGCCCGCGGAGAGGGCTTCGGTCAGGCGCCTTCCCTCGAGAAAGCCGAGCACCAACCCGAACACCATCCCCAGACAGAGACCGTTTGCGAAGAGCCACGCGAATCGCCACGGCGCGGGGGTCACGGCGAAGCCCACGAGGGCCGCTTCGGCGCCGCCGATCAGCGCGAGCAGCCAGAGCGCCCGCCGGCCGGACGGCAACTCCGAGATGAACCGGATGCCGATGACCTTGGAGAGCGCGTAGCCGAGGACCTGAGTGGAGACCAGCAGCGACTTGAAGCCCACGCCGAAGATCTCGGGCTCGGAAGCGAACCCGGCGGCCGTGAACGGCTTTCGGAAGGCGTACATGCAGAAGTACGTTCCGAATGCAGCCAGCGCAGCCCATGCCCCGACCGTGCCCGGACGCTCGGACCACCGTCCCTGCTCGCTCGACATTCCCGCCGCCTCGTTCCGCCGCCTTCGACATTCGGGCGGACCGCCCTATAGAGAAGGGTAGATCGACGCCCACCCGCAGTTGGACGCTTTGTGCCGCATCCCTCCTTGCGCGCCGACCGGAGTCTTAAAGCTGGAGGGTAGGCGGGGATGAAACGTTCCCAGGCGTTGCGGTTCTAAGGGATCGGAAGCGCGACGGCCGCTCGGATCGGGCGCGCTTCGACGGATGACGATGAGCAGGTGGCGCCGGGGTCCGGCGGGCAGACGAATGCACAACAGCGTATCTCCGAAGTGGATTGGGGCGCTCCTTTGCGGAGCAGTGCTCGTCGCAAGTGGCGTGGCCGCGGTGCAGCCGCCGCCATTGGCGACAGTGACCGACGCGCAGTCGGCCGCCCGTGCCGTGCTGGAGAAGCGGTGCGTCGGCTGCCACGGCGCGGCGCGGAGCGAGGGCGGGCTCCGATTAGATACCTGGGCCAACCTCGGGCGCGGCGGAAATCACGGACTGGCGGTGCGGGCCGGCGATGTGGACGGTAGTCCGCTCATCCAGGCGGTCCGCTATAAGGCGGGGCTGCTCCAGATGCCTCCCACCGGCAAACTGCCGGATGACGAGATCCACATCCTTGAGGAGTGGGCCCGCTCGCTCAAGCCGGTCGCGGCGGGTCCGCAGGCCAACGCGCTCTCCCATTGGGCTTACGTCCCGCCGGTGCGACCGCTCGTGCCGAAAGTCCGGCGAACCGGATGGGTGCGGAATCCGATCGATGCCTTTCTCAGCGAGGAACACGAACGCAGAGGATTGACGCCGGTGGGTCCGGCGGAGAAAGGCGCCCTGCTCCGGCGCGTATCCGTGGATCTCACCGGACTGCCGCCGACGCGAAAGGAACTGCTGGCGTATCTCTCCGACCCGTCGCCTCTGGCCTACGAGCGGGCCGTTGATCGGCTGCTCGCGACGCCGCAGCACGGGGAGCGTTGGGCGAGACACTGGCTGGACGTCTGGCGCTACAGCGACTGGTATGGGCGTCGAATGGTGCCGGATGTCTGGAACAGCGCGCCTCAGGTCTGGCGCTGGCGAGACTGGACCGTGAAGTCTCTGAATCGGGATACGGGCTACGATCGAATCGTGCAGTCGATGCTCGCGGCGGATGAACTCACGCCGGGTGACCGCGAATCCGTGGTGGCCACCGGATACCTGGTTCGCAACTGGTATGCGCTCAACCCGAATCAATGGATGCGGGACAATGCCGAACACACCGGCAAGGCGTTCCTCGGCCTGACGTTCAACTGCGCCCATTGCCACGACCACAAGTATGACCCGATCACCCAGGAAGACTACTTCCGCCTTCGCGCCGTGTTCGAGCCGATCCAGGTGCGGCAGGATCGCTGGGAAGGCGAGGCGGACCCCGGGCCGTTCCAGAAGTACGACTACTCGGTGCTCCGCAAAATCCAGCGTTTGGGCTCGGTCAGCGTGTTCGACGAGAAGCTCGACGCGAAGACGTTCATGTATCACGGCGGCGACGAGCGGAATCGGATGGAAGGTCGCGAGCCGGTGGCTCCGGGGCCGCCTCGCTTCCTGACGCCGTCCTCGTTCGGTGTGAAGCCCGTCGCACTCCCGACGGCGAGCTGGTATCCCGGCTCGCAGGCCACCGTCCGGCGGGCTGAGCTGTCATCTCGCGAGCAGACCGTGCAGGAACTCGAGCGCGCGCTCGCCGGGGCCGATGGTCCGCAGGCGAGGGCAAACTCGCTGAGCCTGCGCGCTGCTGAAGCGGATCTTGCGGCATTCCGAGCCCGGGTTGCGGCCGATGACGCCCGGCTGGCCGGCCGTGCCGACGCGGGCGAGTTGGGTCGCCGTGCCGCCGACGAGGAGCAGTCGGCACGCGTGCTGAAGGCCCGAGCGGACCTGGCTTCCGCCGAGGGCCGACGAGCCGGGGTGGCGGCCTCCGATGCGGCGGCGATCAAGAAGGCGGATGCCGCGGTCGATGCTGCACGAAAGGCGCTGGCCGCCGCGGAGAAGACTCCGCTCAAGGATTACACGCGGCTGGGGCCGGAGTATCCGAAGGAGAGCTCCGGTCGACGGGCCGCCTTCGCGCTCTGGCTGACCGACCGCAAGAATCCGCTCACGGCGCGCGTGGCCGTGAACCATATCTGGCGGTGGCACTTCGGCAAGGGATTGGTGGAGAGCGTGTTCGACTTCGGGCGCAATGGCCGGCGCCCCACGCACCCTAAACTGCTGGACTGGCTCGCAGTCGAGTTTATGGACCATGGATGGTCCATGAAGCACCTGCATCGGCTCATTGTCACCAGCAATGCTTACCGGATGAGCTCGGTGGTGGGAGAGCGGGATGCGTCGCGTCTCGCGGTCGACCGTGACAACGCGGCGCTCTGGCACTTCCCCTCGCGCCGAATGGAAGCCGAAGCCGTGCGGGATTCATTGCTTCACCTGGCAGGGGAACTGGACCTGACCGCCGGCGGCGAGCCGGTAGAGAACAAGGACTCCGATGCCAGTCGGCGGCGTGGGCTCTACTTCGCCTGCTACCCGGAGGACGGCGGCCATCCGCTGATGCTGTCGCTCTTCGACGCGCCCGATCCCTGCGACGCCTATCGGCGCAGCGAGAGCATCGTGCCGCAGCAGGCGCTGGCGCTGACCAACAGTGATCTCGCGATATGCGTCAGCCGCTCGATCGCTGCGCGAGTTGCGAACGAGTTGGGCTCCGGGGACGACGCGGCGTTCGTCGCGGCGGCCTATCAGCATGTGCTCTCTCGTCTGCCCGGTTCAGTGGAGGCGGAGAGTTGCGTTCGCTTCCTGGCGCGGCAGCGGGCGGTCACTCAGACCGCCGGCAGCGCCCCAAGCTCCAAGGCTCCTCCGGTAAGCCCGGAGGTTCGGGCCCGCGAGAGCCTGGTCCGAGTCTTGATCAATCACCATGAGTTCCTCACGGTGAGGTAGTGTTGCGAAGGCTGTTCCAGGGTGGTCGGAGCTGGCCGCCACTGTTCAGTCGGGCGCTCTGCGCCGGAGTGTGGGAATGCGGTTTGAACGGAATTCAGGCTTTTGCGGTCGAATCGGGCGGCGACAGTTCTTCGCGGATCTCGGAATGGGATTCACGGGTCTCGCCGCCGGATCGCTGCTGCTGGACGACGGAGCGGCCCGTGCGGCGGAGGGGGATCCTGCGGGGGCGCCGTCCGGCCGACCGTTCACCACTCCCCGGGCGAAGTCCGTCATCTGGATCTTCCTTTCGGGCGGCTACAGTCATCTCGAGACCTTCGACCCCAAGCCCGCGCTCAACAAGTACTCGGGTCTCACGTTCGACAAGGCGCCCTTTCCCGATCCTCTGAAGAATCCGCTTCACGACAAACGATCCCGCTCCGTCGTCGCGTCGGACATCAACGTGCGAGACAAGTACCCGATCATCTACCCGCTCCAGGTGGGATGGTCGAAGCGGGGACAGAGCGGCATCGAGGTGTCGGACTGGCTGCCCGAGATCGGCGGCTGTGTCGACGACCTCGCCGTCGTTCGCTCGATGTACACCACCGACAATGACCATGCCGCGGAAAACCAGATGCACACCGGCCGCCACCGGCTGGATGAGATTCAGCCTTCAATCGGCGCCTGGGTTCACTACGGACTAGGCTCGCTCAACGACAATCTGCCGCGTTTCTCTGTGGTGGGTGGACCCACACGCGCCGACACGCGTACGTCGATCAACGCCTACTACCTCGGGCCGCAGCATGCCGGCGTGCCGCTGAGCATGGACCCCGCCAACCCGCTCCCGTACGGCGTGCGGCATCCAGACGTGCTGCCGGAGGAGCAGAAGAACGAGTTCGATCAGATCGGAGAACTGAACACGCTTGCCGGTGTCGAGTACCCGCACGACGTGTCTCTCCGAGCGCGGATCAAGAGCTATGAACTCGCTTTCCGGATGCAGGCGGCCGTTCCGGAAGCCATGAATCTCAAGGCCGAAGACGAGGCAACGCGGCGCCTCTACGGGATCGACAAAGAGAACACCCGAGTCGCTGGTGAGCGAATGCTGGCTGCACGACGGTTGGTCGAGCGCGGCGTGCGGTTTGTCCAGGTCTATCCGACTCCCTACGGCACCTGGGACTCCCATCAGAAACTGAAGGAGAACCACGGCCGGCAGTGCGGGGCGATTGATCGTCCCGTGGCCGGACTGCTCCGCGACCTGAAGCAGCGCGGCCTGATGGACGACGTGACGGTGGTGTTCTGCACTGAGTTCGGCCGAACTCCCGGTTTGGAGCTGCGCGGCGGCGGCAAAGATGGGCGGGACCACCACCCGCACGGATTCAGCGTTTTCCTGGCGGGCGCCGGTGTGAAGAAGGGCTATGTGCACGGAGCCACCGATGAACTCGGATTCCATGCGCTCGAGCCGGGACACTACGTCACCGATCTCCATGCCACCGTGCTGCACCTGATGGGTCTCGATTCTCGCCGCCTGGAGGTGCCGGGGCGTCGTCGTCTCGAAGTGGATCACGGGAAGCCGATCCTCGACATCCTGGTCTGATGGGGGAGTCGCCGACCGGCGGCCCTCAGTTTCATCCTTCGGAAGCCGCTCCGGCGCGGCTTCCCCCTCCGAAAGTGGCGCGTCGAACCGATGAAGATTCGCAGCATTGAAGCCGTTCGCCTGAACCTGCCCCCCGTCGAACCCAGAACCCCCGCACGCAGGAAGTCCTGGGCTCACCATGCCGAAGTGGCGAACCCGATGAGCCGGTACTCCGAGGTCAAGCGGCACCGCTCGCTCTGGCTGCCCCGATGGGAGAACGTCTGGTGCAAAGTCACCGCCGAGGATGGCACATGGGGGCTCGGGATGACGTCCCACGGCCGTGCGACCGCGGCAGTGATTGAAGACCACCTCGGCCCCCAGTTGGTGGGGGAGGACTGCTTTGCTCACGAGCGGATCTACGACAAGCTGTTTCGAATGACCAAGCCGTACGGCTCGGTGGGTTTGGCCAGCTATGCCGCCAGCGCCGTGGATCTCGCCGTGTGGGATCTGGCGGGCAAGTTGATGGAGCGGCCGGTGTACTCGCTGCTGGGCGGACCGGCCCGGGAGAAGCAGTTCTGCTATGTCACCGGCAACGATGTGGATTGGTACCAAGAGTTGGGGTACAAGGCGTTCAAACTCGCCTGCCCCTATGGTCCGGCGGACGGCGTGGACGGCCTCCGCCGAAACGAGGCGTTTGTAGCTGAGACCCGGGCACTGATCGGAGATGAGTGCGAGCTGATGCTCGACTGCTGGATGGCGTTCGACGTAGAGTACGCCGTCCGTCTGGCCGAGCGCCTGCGGCCCTACCGGCTGAAGTGGATGGAAGAGTGCCTGCTTTCCGAAGAGCTCGAGAGCCACATTGAGATGCGGCAGCGACTTCCCGGCCAGGGACTCTCCACGGGCGAGCACTGGTACACCCCGGTCCCCTTCGCCTGGGCAGCCAAAAACCGAGTGGTGGACTTCCTCCAACCCGACATCAACTGGTGCGGCGGTGTCACCGCGTGTCGTCGAATTGTGGGTGTCGCCGAGGCGGCCGGCATCGAGGTGATCCTACACGCGGGTGGAAACACGGCGTTTGGCCAGCACTTCACGTTCGCCAACCCCGGCATGCCGTGGCTGGAAACGTTTGTCGGCTCGGATCCCGGGGTGCCGGTCGACGAGGTTCAGCGAATTCCGGGTCAGGCCATACCGAAAGACGGGTGGCTCGTGCCCAGTGACGCGCCGGGCTTCGGGTTCGAGATTGAGGAATCGTGGCTCGAGCCGTTTTTTTCGTAACGGGCTCGAGAGGGCTGCGTTTTGAGGATTGCATCGGCTCGCTGGAGCCCGGGTGCAGTTCCCATTGACTCGGGGGTTCCTTGGGGAAGGATCCAGATGACGACGTACAGGATTCCGGTCGCAGCGGCGACAGCAGCGATTTTTTCGATGGCCGCCGGTCCGGCCCATGCGCAAGGCGCGGGCTTCCAGAGGCTGGTGACGGGCCAGAGCTTTCCACTCACCAGGAAGTTGAAGGAGCTGAACACTGGTTGGCAAAGGATGGAACTCACTCTCGCCGGCGGCAAGCCCGGAGCTGACCCGCTTTCGGCGATGATGCCGGCGATCACCGCGTCGATGCAGGGGGACGCGAAGGGAGCCAAAGGGAAGCCCGATGAGGCGGCATCCGCGGCGATCGGGATGTCTTTTCTTTCGGCCATGATGGGAGGCGGCGCGCAGGCGCCCGGCTACTACACGCAGGGCGAGACGCTGCAGCTCGGCACCGAGACATTTCTGGTCACCTATCACTATGAGAAACCGGGAATGGATGTCGGCGCCCTGATGGCGGCCGGCGCGGCGGGTGGGGAGCCCGACTTTGGCGCCCTGTTTGGAGGTGGAGCCATCACGGACGACACCAATCTTTCGCTGTCGCTGGTGAACGTTCGCGCCATTCAGACGATTCAGGGGATTCGTCCCTTCTCACTCGAGGAAGAAAAGAAGGCGCTCTCGGGCAGTTCGAGCTTCATGGACCTGATCCGCAGCGCCATGCAGGAAGAGGCCAAAGCCACGGATGCTTCAAAGCCGATTGTGCCGAAGCCGATCGGGCGACCCGCGCCGAAGGCCCCACCCAGACGGAAGTAAACTCCGCGAACTGAACCAACCTGGAGCGCCGGGGATCGTTCCGGCGCTCCGCCCCGCCGCGGCTCAGGCAGATGCGGACGACGCCTGGGCCCGCCGCCGGAAGCCGGCATCCAGCAGCAGCGCTCCGATGAGCAGCGCGGCCACGACTACCCCGTGCAGCTCTCCGGGAAGTCCTTTCAGCGTGATGCCCCGCTGGATGAAGACGAGAGTGAGGAACCCGAGCGCGGTGCCCGCCACGCTGCCTTCTCCTCCGGAGACGCTCGTGCCGCCTAGCACCACCATGGTGATCGCCAGCAGCTCGTATTCAGCGCCGATGTCCGGCTTCACGCTGCTGTTCCGAGCCGCGTACAGGATCGCTGCCAGCCCCGCCATCAGCCCGCTGAAGAGGTAGACCCGCAGCAGAAGCGAACCCACGGGCACGCCCGAAAGGCGCGCCGCAGCGGGGTTGGCGCCCACGGCATACACGGCGCGGCCACCATCCGTGCGAGCGAGATAGATCGCCGCGCCGAGCATCAGCAGCGCCTCGAGACAAATCGGGATGGGGACCGGACCGACAAATCCCCGGTTCCACGCCAGCACGTCGGGCGGAAACCCTCCCACACCGGCTGCGGAGCCCATGGCGTAGGCAGCGCCTCGGTATACCGAAAGGGTCGCCAGCGTCACGATGAGCGGCGGCACATTGCCGCGCGAGATGAGCAAGCCGTTCACCGCGCCGCAGCCGGCGCCCACCGCGAGAGCCGTCGCCAGCGCCAGGGGCCCGGAGTGGGTTCGCTCCCACACCAGTCCCATCAGCATTCCCGAGAGCGCTACGGCCGAACCGACGGACAGATCGATGCCGCCGGTG
>SYKE01000267.1 GCA_005798285.1 Actinomycetota bacterium | reverse complement strand
TGCACTTGCCGGCCGAATACTGGTGGACCTGAAGTCGGCGCCCGTCGGCTCGACTCCGCCATCTGAGCACCACGCCGCCACAGCCAGCCGGAACCTCACAAAAGGAGTGCTCTTCGAGAAGAAGCCTCGGAGAGTGCTTTGAGAATCGGTGGAGCCCGTTCACGTCGAGATCTGGCGGAGCCAAGTCGTCAACCCTCCGGAAGAGAGCACTGGAGAGTGCGGGCGCTTGCGAAGTAAAGCCGGTCGCGAACCCAATCCTGTTGCCAGCGGCATCGTCAGCGATCGACTGGGGAGTCGAAACCAGGTCGTGTCATGACTCCACTCGTCCAGGTATCCAAACTGCGTGTCCCTCCAGAAGCGCTCACTGAATGAGCCTCGCCGGCGACGCAAGAGATCCCCACAGAGTGGAACATTGTAATCCTACCGAAAACAGACTGGGGTGACCGGATCGTCGTGGCTCGGGCTCTACAGACCCAGGGTCAGCGAAACAAAGGGAAGAGTACGGAAGCCGTTGCTGCGAGTTCCGCCGGTGATTCCGACCTGCTTGTAGACCAGAAACGTGGCACGAAATGCGAAGCAACTCCCCTTCTCCCACGACTGTGCGGGGCTCACTTCGGCTGCGAGGGAGATACGACGCGAGGGCACATAGCTCACACCCAGGTAGGGGCGTACACCGCTGCCGTCTCCGTAGTCATCTCCATCAAAGGCCTCAAACTTCCCGCCGCCGTGGATGAAAAGTGCCTGTTTACGGCGTTGCCACAGTTGCTTGGTGGCTGCCAGGTACAGGTTGCTGCTGCGATGGTTGTGCGGTCCCTCCATGCCGTAGAGGCCCAGGGAGACCGCCGGTCGCCGGCTCTTCTCGGAGATGAACTGCTTCTGGACACCCAGTCCGTAAAAGAGAGCCGTGCCACCGGCGCCCAGTCGTTCAGCACTTGTGATGCCTGTACTCACATCCCAACCCGCCCCCAGGCCGTAGGCGGGCTGCAGCATCAAATTGTAGGTGTCCGATCGGAAGCCCGCAGGGTGCATCCGCAGGAGACTCGTGGGCCGCAGCTTTCCTTTCGGGAGCACCGCGCCAACTGAATGGAACTCCAGTTGCGGTTGGAATGCCTTCAGCGTCTCCAGCACGGGACGTGAGTCTTCGGCCCGCACAGGAGCGGCCCACAGGACTCCCGTGACTCCGACTGCCGCGAACAATAGGTTTCGTGCTGTTGCCATCTTAGCCACTGACTCGTCTTCCGCAGGCAGCGGAGACGCCGCCGTGTGCCAGGGATCGCTTCTGCCTTACGGCAGTTGGAAGCCTTTCTCCTTCGTGGCGTCCTTGACCGTCACCTGCTTGATGGTGCTCCTCAACTTGGCCCCGCCGGCATGTGACTCTTGGCTGCTTGGGGAAACGGATGCCGCAAGGGACGGGCTCGGCTGAGACTATGGGTAAAGGTGGAGTTCCGACAGGCACGGTTTGCGCAATTGGGAATGAGACAAGAGCGATAACCTGCACGAACAAAGTCGAGGTTGTCACCGCCCTGGAAGCCGGGTAGAAGTCACCCAGAGATGACTTCGAGAATAGATCCTGGAGAACGAATCCTGGTGACCGGCGCCACCGGATACGTGGGTGGCAGGCTTGTGCCGGCGCTGCTTGAGTCGGGGTATCGCGTCCGATGTCTGGTGCGGGAGCCCAGGAAGCTGGAGTCGAGAACCTGGCGGGGTGACTCTCGTGTTGAGGTGGTGACCGGCAGCCTGGAAGGTGAGGGGCTATCCGATCTGATGGCTGGATGCCAGGCGGCGTACTACCTGATTCATTCCATGGAGGTGACAGGAGAGCAGTACGCGGAGCAGGATCGGCGGCTGGCGAGATGCTTCTCTCGGGCCGCAGCTCGTGCAGGCGTTAAGCGAGTCGTGTACCTGGGTGGGCTGGGAGAGATGGGGAAAGGCTTGAGCCGCCATTTGGAGTCTCGACGGGAGGTGGAGATCTGCCTCGCGGAGGGCGGGGTGGCCGTCACAACTTTGCGGGCGGCGATGATCATCGGCTCCGGTTCCGCTTCCTTCGAGATCCTGCGCTACCTAGTGGAGAGGTTGCCGGTGATGGTGACCCCGAAGTGGGTCTCCACCGAGTCCCAGCCCATCGCGATTCAGGATGTGCTGCACTGGCTGGTGGCCTGCCTTGCGGTCCCCGAGACGGCGGGGAAGGCACTGGAAATCGGCGGCAGCGACGTGCTGCCGTATCGGGAATTGATGAAGATCATGGCGGAGGAGTTGGGTCTCCGGCCGCGTCGGATTCTCACGGTCCCCGTGCTAACGCCCAGGCTAAGCTCGCTCTGGATTCATCTTGTGACGCCGGTTTCGAGTCGGATCGCGCGACCGCTCGCCGAGGGGTTGAGAAACCGGGTCGTCGTGACCAACGACGAGGCTCGGCGACTCATGCCGCACGATCCCTTGTCGGCGAGAGAAGCGATTCGCCGGGCGGTCGCCGAGGTGGACCAAAACGACATCGAAACACGATGGTCGGTTTCCGGGGCGATTCCGGGAGACCCGAAGTGGGCGGGGGGAACAAGATTCGAGGACACTCGGACCGTATTGATTCGGGCTGGCCCCGGAGCCGTGTTTGACGCAGTCTGTCGGATTGGGGGCGGAAACGGCTGGTACGCGGGAGATGTACTCTGGCGTATTCGGGGCTGGATCGACACGCTGCTGGGCGGCCCGGGATTGCGCCGAGGCCGGCGCAATCCTGAACAGGTGGAGTACGGAGAGAGTCTCGACTTCTGGCGAGTGATCGGCATTGAGCGCGACCGGTCACTGGAACTGGTGGCGGAGATGGTCCTTCCCGGTACGGCGACTCTCGGTTTCAAGATCTCGCCCACCGAGTCGGGTGAAACCACGCTGCTGACTATGGCGGCAGGCTTTCGGCCACGCGGTCTCGGAGGGCTACTCTATTGGTACGCCGTGCAACCGTTCCACAACCTGGTGTTCGGAGGGATGTTGAACGGGATCCGAGCGGCCGCCGAACTTGCCGAGCACCGAGATCAGCGATCATCGAGTTCCGGATCGGGCTGAGGGGCTGTCCGGGGTCAGATGCCGGACACCTGTCCGGGGGAGCCGCCGATCAGGAGGTCTTCGAGAACTGTGGAGCCTCCCCGGGTATGGGAGAGTTGTCGAACGTGCCCCGCGAACGAACGGAGCCCTCTCCCCCAAACGACTCGACGAGGGCAGCCTGCTCGCTCCTCGCCTTGCGGTCCACAGCTTCCGGGTCGACAATGGACCGGAGCTGCCGTTCGAGGTTGCGTCGAAGCGTTTGATGGCGGTGGTCCTCGGCGAGGTTCCGGCACTCGTTCGGGTCGGTCTGTAGATCGAAGATCTGGGGCGGACCCTCCACATAGTGGACGTACTTGTAGCGGCCATTCGCCAGCAGAAAGATTCCGCGGCGGGAGTTCACGGCGTGGTACTCGCTCAGGATGCCACGCGAGGGTGCGGCGCCGGACGCCAACTCAAACAGCGAAACGCCGGGTAGTCCCCGATCCGCATCCGAGGGCGTCACTCCCACGGCCTTAAGGATGGTGGGGTAGACATCGACCAGCGAACTGGGCTTCGAGCATGCCGCGCCTCGGGGAGCGTCGGGACTTCGCAGGAGCATGGGGATTCCGGCGGACTCCTCGTACATTGTGAACTTGCCGAACAGGCCTCTGGCGCCGAGGTTCTCGCCATGATCCGAGGCGTACAAAACGTGGGTACTATCGCAGAGCCCCGTCGCTTCCAGTTCCTGCAGGATGCAACCGATGCGCTGATCGAGATAGGTCACGGCGCCCAGATAGGCCTGCGTCACCTGCCGGATGAGCGCTTCGTTCATTGGTCCGTAACCGAACCGGTCTCGCATGAAATCCAACGCCGGGTGGTCCGGTTGGGCCGCCGAATCCCATTCGGGCGGCAGGGGAATCCGGTCCAGGGGGTAAAGGTCGCAGAACTCCTGGGGCGCGATGTACGGCGGGTGTGGACAGACGAAGGAGACGAACAGCACCCAGGGGGCTGTGTCGCCGGCGTGAGATCGGATCCAGGCCCGAGCCTGCATTTCGATCCGGCGGTCGTACTCGAGGTACGTCGACTCACCGGGACCGGCTTCCTCCAGACCTCCGCGCTTCGAACGACGAGGCGGGTCGTCTCGCAGCGCGCTCATCAGATCGCCGATGCCCCCCACCACGTGGAGTGGGTCGTGCTCCCTGGTGAAGCCGTGGTCCTCATCCGGACTTCTGAAGTGGAGCTTTCCGATGCTCTCCACGACGAGGCCCGACTCTCGCACTCGATGGGCCCAAGAGACGATGTCGCCCCGGTAGGGGAAGGCGTTGTCCCAGCTCCCGGTTTGATGAACCCACCTCCCCGTGTGAAGCGCCGCGCGGGCCGGTACGCAGATGGGGCACGGGGTGTAGGCTCGATCGAATCTCACCCCTTCCCGGGCCAGCCGGTCCAGGTTCGGAGTGCGGGCGAGCGGGTGCCCATAACAGCCTGCGGCATCTCGACGATGCTCGTCGGAGAGGATGAAAAGGAAGTTTCTTGGAGTCATCGATAGGGCGGTGTTGGCGACGGATCTGGGCGCCTGTTGGAGTCCGATGCGAGTAGATCCTGCAGGGCGCGCGGCGTTCCACGCCGAATGGGCCGCCGGAGGATCCCCGATGAGCCGCGCCGCAACCGAACACCGCTACGCCAAACTGACCTGGCCCGAGATCAACGAAGCCATCGCGCTTCGCAAGGTGTGTATCGTGCCATGTGGCTCGGTGGAGCAGCATGGTCACCACCTGCCGCTGGACGTCGACATCATGTGTCCTACCGAGATCGCAATGGGCGCCGGGCGTGCTGCCGCGGATCGGATCCTGGTGCTGCCTACGGTGAGCTATGGCTACACCGGCCACGTAATGGACTTTCCGGGCACGATCAACTGCGACTACACGCACTTCATCGACAACGTCCTCGACATCTGCAAGTCGCTGGCCTATCACGGCTTCAAGAAGATCATCCTGCTGAACGGCCATGGGTCGAACATGCCGAACCTTGATCTGGTCTCCCGACGGGCGAATCTGGAAACGGACGCTGAGACCGTGCTCTCGGCGTGGTGGCAGCTCTTGCAGGTCGACAAGGAGTTCCTCCCGAGCTGGCGAGAGAGCCCCTTTCCGGGCGGCTGCAGCCACGCGTGCGAGCTGGAGACGTCGCTCTACCTCTTCCTGGATGAGGCGAATGTTCGGAAGGACCGCATCAAGGACGAAATAGCCTCCTTCAACCTGGACAAGAACCCGTTCATCTGGGGCGATCTTCTCGGCAAGGGACCAACGGCGCACATTTCCTGGACTTCGGGTTACACCGAGTCCGGAGTCACGGGCAGCCCCGAGCTCGCTACCGCTGAAAAAGGTCGACGAGTTTACGAGGAAGCGGTGAAGCAGCTCGTTGCACTGGTGGATCTCTTCCGGGATCGCCCGGTCGAGCCGCGTCGCGATCACCACGCCGTCCCGCCGAGCATGCCCATGCCCTGGGGGCAAACTCCTGTGGGGTAGAGGGCAACTGGCCAGGACCTGACCAATCTGACTGAATGACCGGCGATTCGTTGGGCCGGGGAGGGCGACCGAGATGAAGATCCAGAGCTGGACGCGCAGGGGTGTGCTCCAATCAGCCGGAGTTGGAGTAGCCGCCCTCTTCGGGCAAGCGGGGTTTGCGCTTCAGGCGGAGCAGGATTGGGGCGGGCTGAAGATCGGCGTCGCCTCCTACACGTTCCGCAAGAAGAGCGTGCCGGAGATCATCTCCGCGATGAAGCGGCTTGGGCTGAAGTACGTCTCCATCAAGGAGATGCACCTGCCGCTCAAGAGCACCGCCGAACAGCGCAAGGAGGTGGCGTCGCAGTTTCGAGCCGCCGGAATCACTCCGGCAAGCTGTGGCGTGGTTTACTTGAAAAACGAGCCGGCAGAACTCCGCAATGCGTTTGAGTACGCGCGGGATGCCGGCATGGCCACGATCGTCTGCGCTCCGGATCTGCCCGCCCTACCCGCGCTGAACGACCTGGTGAAGGAGTTCGATCTCCGGCTGGCCATCCACAACCATGGGCCCGGTGACAACCGATACCCGACCCCCGACGATGTGATGCGAGCCGTCGAACGGCTGGACCCCCGGATCGGCGTATGCATCGACATCGGTCACACCTTGCGCGCGGGCGCCGATCCCGCCGTGGCCGTGAAATCGTGTCGCGAGCGCCTCTACGACCTCCACATCAAGGATGTCACGATGGCGGCGGCGCAGGGGAGCAACGTGGAAGGCGGCCGCGGCGTGCTGGACCTTGGCGCCGTGTTCGACGCCCTCCTGGAGATCCGCTACGCGCATGTCGCTTCCTTCGAATACGAGAAGGACGCCGACGATCCACTGCCCGGCCTCGCCGAGAGCGTCGGCTACTGCCACGGGCTGGTGCGCCGCTCGAAGTTTCGGCGCTGAGAACCCCGGGGGAGGGCGCCGCTCAGCGTGTGCACCGCGAAACCCTCCCAATGCACGACGCGTGAGGCTGGATGCCCGCCGGCCGGGTTTCTCGGATGGTGGCTACACAATGCGATAGGGGAACTCATCATGGTGCGTGCCGTCCAGTTCACGGCCCGTGACGTGCTTGCGCACGCCGCCCCACTGCTTGAAGAAGAACGCAACCTGCGCTTTCTCGCAGCGGTCTCGAATGTCCCGCACCCATTCGGGCTGCATCGGATGCGCGTGCGGACCTGACTCGCCGCCCAGGATGACCCAGTGGATGCCGTCCAGGTTGAGGTCGGTCAGCGGTCCAATCAACGGCTCACAGGAGAGAAACCGAGTCAGCGCCGGCACCGCGCGGAGGTCCTCGATCCGATGCCGAACCTGGTTATCCTCAACGCTCACTCCCATCCAGATATTGGAGGGCCACGGCAGATGCGGAGCCACCTCCCGCAGTCGGTGGCTCCGCTTCGTGAGGACCTGGAAGACATGCTGGGGGCAGGCTTCCATCGTCTCAAAGACGCGCTGGATGAACTGCAGCGGCACGTC
>SYKE01000266.1 GCA_005798285.1 Actinomycetota bacterium | reverse complement strand
CGGACAACTGCTCGCGTTCGTCTGGTGTGAGCGTCACGCGGTATTTCTTGGGCACAGGGATTACCTCCACACCAAGTGAATCACATCTTCGTCCGAGGCTCCGGTGAAGAATCAACTCCGCCCTGACAGACCACTAGTCCTACCTGCAGCAATTGCTCGACGAAATCCAGCAGATCGGTAGTGCGGTCGGGGCGGAGTACTTTCGGTAACGTCATGCTTCTCGAAATCGTTCACCAGACAGCACTGCTCTACAGTGCGCCGGTCTATGAAAGCCACGTGGAGCTCCGGCTCACACCCCTTTCCGATTCCTCGCAGCGCCTGCTCCAGCACCGGCAGCGCGTTGTGCCTCAGCGGCCGCTCTCGCAGTACGTCAACTTCCTCGGCAACACAGTCTCGACGTTCAGCGTGCTGCCGGCCCATGATCGGATCGAAATCACCTTCGAGAGCGTCGTGGAGACGCTGCAGGTCCGGTTTCGGGGGCATGGGTTGGTAGATCCGGCCCATCCGGCGCCCGCGGAAACGCTTGGCCTCTTCGACTTCCTGTGTGAAACGCCGTTGACGCGCTCCAGCGACATGTTTGTGGACTGGATGCAGCAGCATGATTGGTTGCGAGGAGCGCCTCCGTTGGAGGCGGCGGAAAACATTCGCAAATCGATACATTCGAGTTTTCGGTATGAGGGCGATGTCACCACCTCGTCCAGCACCATCGACGACCTCCTCAAGCACGGCGCCGGCGTCTGCCAGGACTTTACGCACCTCATGATGGCCGCCTGCCGGCGACTGGGACTCCCGGCCCGATATGTGAGCGGATATGTGCTTCCCGCGGGCGACGGTCCCCAACAGGTGGAGAGTCACGCCTGGTGTGAAGTGTTCGACCCCGTAAGCGGGTGGTTTGGAATGGATCCCACCCATAACGATTGGGCGGATGAGCGCCATGTGCGACTGGGTGTCGGCAGAGACTTCCGCGATGTGTGCCCGAACCGTGGTGTCTATCGGGGTCAGGCGGAGGAGGTCCTCCAGGTCAGTGTGCTCATCAGTCCGATGAAGTCGACCGAGCTTTCTCCCATCGCGCGCCCGTTTCTGCCTCAGCAGCGCACCCAACCGGGCAGGGCGAGGCAAACCCGAAAGGCCCCACCGGTCACGATCCTCCAGCAGACGTTACAGACACACTATCAGCAGCAGCAACAGCAACAGCAGTGAGAGTAAGGGGCGGTCACTCGAGAGCCCGGAGGACCGCCCACGCGTGACCCGCGTTTGAGAGTGCGGTCCGAGCTGTTTCGACCGGAAGCCAGTGGATCGTGTGGCCGGGATGTTCCGCCCCAACGAGCCGGTCGGTGAGCTCAGCCCGGAAGAAGTGACCCTGCTTCAGCACGCCGCGCAGTTCACCCTCGCGCTCCACATAGTCATCAGCCCGCCCGATTGATCCCAGAATCTGGATGGCGTGGCCGCACTCTTCCGCTGCTTCGCGGGTGAGCGTTTCCACCGGCGTTTCTCCGGGATCACAGCCGCCACCCGGCAGGTGGAAGCCGTCCACGCTTTCAATCACCAGCACTCGCTGCCAACCGTCGAGAACGACGGCGTAAGCGCCGGGCCGAACGCGGCTCGCGCCATCCGGCGGCAGCGGGCCGAAGCAGGGGATGCCGGCAGTGGCGCGATGCTTCACGGGTCAAACCTCGGCGGCTCGTCCTCCGAGAACTCGTAGCTGGGATCCAAGGGAGGATGGGGGTCAAAGCCCGAGTCTCGGGCCGCGCGCTCCTCGTCCGCTTCGCGCTCTTCCTCGACCGCACTTCGAACCGCAGCCTCCGTTTCCGCCAGCTTTCGTTCGCGCGTCTTCGGCGGGAGCGCTAGGCCGGGTCGTGATTCGGGCCGTACCACCGACTCCTCGGGCAGTTCCAGCGACCCCTTCAGAAGACAGTAGCCGGACCAACCCGCCAGAGCCGCGCCGGTCCACCGTCGAGGGGCCCGGACAAGTGCGGCCAGCGCCAGCACCCCCGCCGCCCCCAATGAGAGTTCCCCCAGCGTCTTCAACACGCCCGCCGTTTGGGTGGGCCGCTGGATCAGCGTACGCTTCGCGGCCGTTGTGGGGAGCTCATCCAGGTACTCTGCGACCGCACTGAGGGCGCCCCCCAGCACCCCGTCCTCTTCGCCCTGCCGCACCATCTCCAGGTAGAACGGGTCGAAGAGATCGGGATGTCGAGCCATGCCCTCGTAGAGTTCCCGCCCGTCCACCAGTTGGATTGAGAGATCGTTGGCGGCCTCAATCAGCCGGTCACTCTGAGAGTTCTGGCTCGCGACGCGAAGCGCCCGCGTGACGCTGACCCCCGCTTCCAACATCGCGCCAAGTTGACGCGTGAACATCGACAGGGCAGGGACGATGGAGGGGTCCACAGGGCCGAAGTGTTGATGGGTGGACATAGGTGAGTTAGGAATTCGCTCCGGGTGGATCGGCGACGGGCTCGGATCGGCTGCCCGCCACGTAGGTTGAGGCGCACTCGGCGGCCGCCGCCGCGGTGTCGAAGAGGGCGCGGTCTTCGCTGGGGGATCGTCCCATCGACTTCAGGTGGGGAACCAGAAGACCGGGAACCTCATCCGAGAATCGACTGCTAAAACCTCGATATCGGTGTGGCCGGCTCACGGGGAGTTGCTCCAATTCGGCGGTGTCCTGGGTCCGGCAGGGCACTTCGACCGGGACCCGAAGCAGCGCCAGGATGCTCGCGGTGTGGTGGCTGATGCCGAGGTGACGAGGTCGGGGATCCGCGTCGCTGACTCGCGGGCAGTACACGGGGATCCCACCCAGAGCATCCACCGTGTGGAGCGCCTCCACCACACTTACCCCCGAGAACCCATATCGCGTACCGCCACCCATGTTGCCGGGCCCCTGAGACACCACCACGACGTCGGCTTTGAGAACTGCCCGCGTGGCGATGAGCGCCGAGGGGAGGGAGACGGCTTCGACGTTTCCCCCCCAACCCTGTCCGCAGCTCACCGTGCCTGAGACCACTCCGTGCTCTCGAAGCACACCCATCAACCTGGAGAAGGGGAGCGGGAGGGCGGCTGAGTCGAGCTGGACGTAGGCGAGGACCTGGCCCGGAAGCCGACGCCGAAGCTCCAGGAGCACCGCAGCCGCCTGGCTGTGCAGTTCGGTGCAAACTACGGGAATT
>SYKE01000265.1 GCA_005798285.1 Actinomycetota bacterium | reverse complement strand
GGCGAGGCGCGGGCGGCGGCGGCTTCGGGCGGCGCTGCGAGTCGGCCCTCGGGCAAGTCCATGATCGTGCTCTGGCTGTGGGGCGGTCCCAGTCATATGGAGACCTTCGACCTCAAGCCCGATGCGCCGTCGGAGTACCGGGGCGAGTTCAACCCCGTCGGGACGAACGTCCCCGGAATTCGCATCTCGGAGCACCTGCCGCTCCTGGCGAAGCGGGCGGACAAATACGCGATTCTCCGCTCGATGCACCACAACAGCCCGGGGCACGTGAACAGCACCCACACCATGCTCACCGCGTACCCGGGTGAGACCGTCGAAACCGCGCCCTACCGGCCGAAGTACCCCGATTTCTTCACCGTGGCGAACCGGATGGTGGGGGATTGGGGCCGCAAGGTGCCGCCGTACGTCTCGCTGCCTCGAACCCGCTACAACGGCTCGGCCTACCTGGGCTCTCACCTGGATCCGCTCGTGGTGACGGGCGATCCGAGCCAGAAGCAGTTCAAGGTGCCGGACCTCACCGTGGAGGAGCCGATCCGGGAGCGCATCCAGCGGCGGGCGGGGCTGCTCGAACGATTCGAGTCCGCACGTCGGCAGATGGACGCGACCGCCGAGACGCTGGCGCTCGATTCCTTCCAGCAGCGGGCGCTCTCCGTGCTCACCAGCGGCGCCGCGCGGGACGCGTTCGATCTGTCGAAGGAGAGAGACAGCGTACGCGATCGCTACGGCCGGCACGAGGTGGGGCAGCGGATGCTCCTGGCGCGGCGGCTCGTGGAATCCGGGTCGCGCATCGTGACCGTCGACTTCCCGTGCGTGCCGGGGCAGAAGGCATTTAGCTGGGACGATCATGCCAGCGTCTGGAACATCTTCGAGCAGATGAAGATCCGCCTGCCCGTGCTCGATCAGGTGGTCTCCGCTACCATCGACGACCTTCACGAGCGAGGCCTCGACAAGGAAGTCTTGCTGGTGGTGATGGGGGAGATGTCGCACACCCCCAGGATGTCCAACTACCAGGGCCAGCCGGGGCGCGAGCACTGGGGCAAGAGCATGTCCGTCTTCATGGCGGGCGGCGGCTTGAAGATGGGTCAGGTGGTGGGGGAGACCGACCGCCTGGGCGAGGAGCCCGCCGAGCGGCCGCTCACGCCGAATGACCTCCTGGCGACCTGGTATCAGTACCTCGGCGTGCCGCTCGACACGCACTTCAACGACACCCAGGGGCGCCCCACCCCAATCCTTCCACACGGACAGCCCGTTCAAGAGTTATTCTGAGAGGACCCCGGAGCACGCGGCGCTGCGGTTCAGACGGAACCGAAAGCCCTCACGGTGGGTCTTCCTCAACAGAAGACGCCCATCCGCCGGGCGTGAGAGGTGCCTGCGCATCCGGTTCGGCGTGGTACAACGCCCTCGGAGGAGAACGATTCATGAAACGAAGTCCCAAGCTGGTGATGGTCGCCGGCGCTCTGGCTCTATTCACCGCCGGAGCCGCCTCGGCGCAGATTTTCGGTCAGCTTTTGAAGGTCGGCGGCGCCGTCCTCGTGGCGGACAAGCTCGGCGATGGGATCGACAAGGTCATCAACAAGGTGACCGGTCAGAACAACCTGGACGCCGACGTCGACACCAAGGTCGTGCCGATCCTCTCGGTGGGTGACGGCAAGTTCGTCGGCATCGTGCAGGTCGCTGGTCCCCGCGAAGGCGTGGAAGACACGAAGGCCGTGGCCCAGTTCGAGACTCGCGTCCCGCTCATCGGCGGCTCCCGAGCCAAGATCCTCATCCCGATCAACGCCCGCTCTCCCACGAGCATGAAGCGCGTCAAGGGCGTCGGCGTGTCGGCGATCATCGACTTGAAGCTGTAGTCCGCCTCGTGCACTCCGCCCTCGGCGGAAAAGGGCCGGCTCCCGATGGGGGGCCGGTCTTTTTTTGGCGCTGTGAGGGTCCGGCCGGTATGGCTTCTGCGGGGATGACGGTGGGGGGTTGTCGCGAGGCGAGGATGCTGGCTTCTGCCCGCGAGAACCGTGGCTTCCGTTCGCGGTTCCCGTGAGCGCGACGATCTGGGTCGAGCCCGCCCCAACGTCGATCCGACAGGATCATTGAGCATCGTCATCCTCGGGCTCCGACCCGAGGATCCAGGGCCGCAAGTACCGCAAGCAGCTCTTGTGAAACCGCCACGGCCGAGTCAGTTGGGGCGACGCGCCAGGTCGCATCGAATGGATCCCCGCTTTGACGAGCTGCCGACCGCCCACGGCGGCTTCTGCGGGGATGACGATGGGGGACGGAGCGAGCTGTTAGAGATGCTTTGGCCACGGGCGGGCCGTGCAGCAGACTCGCGGTTCCCGGCAGATCGACGAACCGTGGCGAGCCCGCCCCAACGACGAGCCGCCAAGACCACCGAACACCGTCATCCCCGGGCTACGACCCGAGGATCCAGGGCCGCAAGTACCGCAAGCAGTTCTAGTGAAACGGGTTCGGCCCCACGAACCTGCTGGGCTACAAGAAGGAACTGACGCGCCATGTCTGGTATGCTTCAAGACGGCGCTGGCCCCCCCGTCCTACTTCCCCTTCTTCTTCGCGGCTTCGTGTCTTCGCGTGACACCTCCCCTTACCCCCTCATCGCCGCAGCTTAGTGTCTTCGCGTGACACCTCCCCTCACCCCCTCATCGTCGCGTCTTCGCGTCTGGTATGCATAAAGTCGACGACCGACCCCGCGTCCTACTTCCCCTTCTTCTTCGCGGCTTCGTGTCTTCGCGTGACACCTTCCCCTCGTCCCCCCGAAGATAGACCCCACCCGCGCCAGATCAGGCCAGAATGGGTTTCACAATCTGGGCTTCGTGAAAGTCGGTCAGGCGCTGGGGGCGGGCGTCGTGCTGGAACGTCAGGTCCTTGAAGCGCATTCCCATAAGGTGGAGGATGGTCGCGTGGAGGTCGCAGACGCGGACCACGTCGGTGACCGAGGCGTAGCCGAAGTCGTCGGTGCCGCCGTGGGTCACCCCGCCCTTGATGCCGCCGCCCGCCATCCAGAGGCTGAAGGCGCGCTTGTGGTGGTCGCGGCCGTCCTTGCCCTCGGCGAAGGGGGTGCGGCCGAATTCGCCCGTCCACAGCACGAGCGTCTCATCCAGCAGACCCCGCTGCTTCAGGTCGGTCAGCAGCCCGGACACCGGCACATCCGTGGAGCGGCAAAGCGTCTTGAGCTGGTTCGAGTTGTTGGAGTGGGTGTCCCAGGGCTGCCCCGTCATCATCACCTGAACGAAGCGGACGCCACGCTCGGATAGCCGTCGGGCGAGGAGCAATTCGCGGCCGTAGACCTCGGTCTCGGGTTTGTCCAGGCCGTAGAGCTGATGGGTCGCGGCGCTCTCGGTGGTCACATCCAGGGCATCGGTGGCGGCGAGCTGCATCCGCGCCGCCAGCTCGAAGTTGGAAATGCGGGCTTCGAGCTCCAGGTTGTCCTCGCGACCCTGGCGGTGGCGGCGGTTCAACTCCTGAAGGAAATCGAGACGGGCGCGGGCCGGGTCGGCGGCGATGCGGGGGTCGAGGTTGAGGATGGGGGAGGTCTTCGCGGCGCGGACCGGCATCCCTTGAAAGAGGGGAGGCATCCAGCCGCTCGACCAGTTGCGGGCGCCGTCCACGGGCAGGCCGGCGGGATTCAGAATCGCGACGTAGGCGGGCAGGCTCTGGTTTTCCGTGCCGAGGGCGTAGGTCACCCACGCTCCCATGGTCGGGCGGCCGGAGATGGCCGAGCCGGTGTGCATGTGGCAGCAGGCCTGCTCGTGATTCTCGTGATCCGAGACCATCGACCGCACCAACGCGATGTTGTCGGCGTGGCGGTTGCCCAACTCCGGCAGCAGTTCCGACATCTCCATGCCCGAGCGGCCGTAACGGCGAAAGTCGAACGGGCTGCCGAGCCACACGCCGGTCTTCTTCGCGTCGACGTCGTTCACGAAGTCGGAGCCGGGCTTCTCGCCGTCGTGCTTCTTCAGGCGCGGCTTGGGATCGAAGAGGTCGACGTGGCTCGGACCGCCGTTCTGAAAGAGGTAAATGATCCGCTTTACGCGGGGCGAGTCGTTCGTGGGGCGCTGCAGCAGATCCCGGTTGACGGGCGCCTGCGCTTCCGCCGCCTGCGCCAGCAGCGATTGCAGCCCGAGCAGTCCGCCGGTCATGCCGAGGTGGGCGAGGAGCCCGCGCCGCGAGCAGGCGCCCAACAGACGCTCCCGATGGCGAAGATCGAACGACATAAGCCCCCACACCCCAGAATCAACGACCGGTCCGACATCGGGTAAGACACCGGGTCCGAGGTCGAGGTTTCCGGTCCTTCTCCTTGCTGGCGGTCCCGCGATCCCAACGGGGGGTGGGAGTTTCCGCGGCATGAGGGAATTCCGGCGGGCGGCGTGAACGGGAAACGCATGAACGCCAACCACTTCGATCTGCTTCTCAAGGGCCCGCTGCTCGACGACGCCCAGCACATCAACGGCTACCGGGAGATCGGCATCCGCGGCGGTCGTGTCGCCGCCGTTGCCGAGCGGCTCCCCGACGCCGTGGCCGATCGGGTCGTCGCCGCGCCTGAGGGCGGCTTCTTCAGCCCGGGCTTCATCGACATCCATGCCCACGTCTACGCCGGAGTCACCTCCTGGGGCGCCGTCGCCGACCCGCCGTGCCTCACCGGGGGAGTCACCACCGTCGTGGATGCCGGCAGCCCAGGCTGGACCATGCTCCAGGGCTTTCGCTGGCTGATTCACGAGCGGACCCGGGTTCGGGCGCTCTGTTTCCTCCACATCAGCGGCGTGGGGCTGGTCAATGCCTGGGTGAACGAGTGCGAGGATCTGTCGCACCTCCACCCGCTCACGGTGGGAGAGCACGCCGCCGAGAACTCCGATCTCGTGGTCGGCATCAAGGTTCGTCAGGGGCGTCAGCAGGTGGGCGACCACGGCACCGAGCCGCTGCGCCGGGCGCTCGAGGCGGCGGAGATCAGCGGCACGCCGGTCATGTGCCACATCGCCCAGGGCATCCCGCTGGCGCGTGTGCTGGAGCAGATGCGCGCCGGGGATATCATCACCCACTGCTTCCAGGGCCGCGGCGGCATTGGCGAGAATGTGATCGACGAGACCGGGAGCCTCCACCCGGCGGCCGTCGAGGCCAGGGCGCGCGGCGTCGTGATGGATGTCGGGCACGGCGGGGGCAGCTTCCGCTGGGAGCAGGCGGAGCGGGCGCTGGAGCTCGGATACGTGCCGGATGTCGTGAGCACCGACCTCCACGCCTACAACCTGCACGGACCGCTCTACGACATGGCGCTCACCCTTACCAAGTTCCTCCACCTCGGGCTCCCGCTCGACCGGGTCATCGCCCTCGCGACGAGCGGTCCCGCCCGCGCCATCCGCCGTCCGGAGCTCGGGACCCTGAAACCCGGCTCCCCGGCCGATGTGACGCTCTTTCATGTGGCTTCGGAGGCGACGGTGCTGTGGGACACCCACGGTGGGCGTCGCGCCACCGACCGTCGAATCCGGGTCGACGCCGTCTGGCGCGACGGCATCGCCGTGGATCTCGCGGCACTGCTGCACGAGAGCGAGGCCGACATCACCCGCCGCTGCCGGCTGCGAGGGCCTGACGGCCTCACTCACTCCTGGCGGGCGGCGCTCAAGGCGCGAGGAATCGATCCCGACGCCGTCTGAGTCGGGTTCACAGGGGCGGTGTTCCGGGCGGTTCGGATTAGAATAACCCCGTCTGGAGCGCCGCCCGGCACACGGCCGCAGGTGGGCAGCGCCTCACCCGTTTATGAACCGACCACCCGAAGAATTCACCCCCGTTCGCCCGGAGCCGCTCCGGGACTTCATCCGAAGCGTCTACCTCGCCGCCGGAATGCCCGCCGAGCGTGCGGAGCTCATCACCTCGCTGCTCGTGAAGAACGATCTGCGGGGAGTCTTCTCCCACGGCACGCGCCAGACGCGCGCCTACGTCAGCCACTTCCGCAAGCAGGAACTCACTCCAGCGCCTGAGGTTCAGGTCGTGCGGGAATCGCCCACCACGCTGGTGGTCGACGGCGGCGGCGGGCTGGGGTACTTCCCGGCCTGGGAGGCGGCCCACCGTGCGTGCGAGAAAGCGCGAGCAGTCGGAATCGCCGCCGCCCTCACGCGCAACCACGGCCACATCGGCGCCGCGGGCATCTACACCCGCGTTGCGGTCGAGCAGGGGCTGTTCGGCTACATCACGTCGGGCCACCAGCTTCACCTCCATCCGGGGCAGCCGCTGGTCGCCGCGGCGGGCGGTTCGCCGCACTCCTTCGCCATCCCGGCGGGTGACGAGCCGCCCTTCGTGCTCGATTTCGGCGCGGTCCACGACATGTATCCCGGCTCGCCGCACCTCGAGACCCTGTCTCAGCTCGCTCCGGGGACCGTGTTCCGGAGCATTGGCATGGGAACCGTGTGCCAGGCGATGGGCGGGTTTCTCGCGGGTGTGCCCGTCGACCCGGCCCGGGCCCAGCGGGAGTGGCCGGGCGCCAATCAGGGCAGCTTCTTCATCGCGGTGGATCTCACGCAGTTCTGCGATCCCGCCGTCTTCCGTGCGGAGATGGACGAGTATCTGCGAAAAGTCCGCGAGCTGAAACCGCTCACGGGATTCGAGCGCGCCGTGCCGTCCGGTGGGATGGAGCACCTGAGAGAGCAGGAGTACGCCGAGACCGGCATCCCCGTGGGCGCGGCCCACGCGGACGCGCTCCGGTTTCTGGCGGAAGAGTTCGGGCTGCAGAGCCCGGTTTAGTGGGAGCAACAGAGCATTGGCTGAAATCAATCGACACTACCTCAAGCTGAAGAGCAGCTACCTCTTCAGCGAGATTGCGCGACGGGTTCGGGAGTTTTCCACCGAGCATCCCGACGCGAAGATCATCCGGCTCGGAATCGGCGACGTCACCCGACCGCTCGCGCCGGCCGTCGTGGAAGCGATGCACGCGGCCGTCGATGAGATGGCGCGCCCGGAGACCTTCCGCGGGTACGGTCCCGAGGCCGGCTACAGCTTCCTGACGGAAAAAATCGCGGCGCACGACTATGCGGCCCGGGGCGTTCACATCGATCCCGATGAGATCATCGTCAGCGACGGCTCGAAGTGCGACTGCGGCAACATCCAGGAGATCTTCGACACGGACTCCGTTGTGGCGCTGATGGACCCGGTCTACCCCGCGTATGTCGACGGCAACGTGATGGCGGGCCGAACCGGGGAAGCGGGCGCCGACGGACGCTACGAGGGCTTCGTCTACCTCCCCTGCACCGCCGAGAACAACTTCACGCCGCAGTTGCCCACCCAGCACGTCGACCTTATCTACCTCTGCTACCCCAACAACCCGACCGGGGCGGTGATGAGCAAGACGGAACTCAAGAAGTGGGTCGACTATGCCCGCGCCAACGAGGCGGTGATCCTCTACGATGCCGCCTACGAGGCATACATCCGGGATCCCGAAGTGCCGCGCTCCATCTACGAAATCGAGGGCGCGCGCGAGGTGGCCATCGAGTTCCGCAGCTTCTCCAAAACCGCCGGCTTCACCGGCACCCGATGCGCATTCACGGTCGTGCCGAAGGACGCCATGGGGCGCGGACCCGACGGTACGCGAGTGTCCCTTCACTCGCTCTGGTTCCGCCGTCAAAGCACGAAGTTCAACGGCACGAGCTACATCATCCAGCGCGGCGCCGAGGCGATCTACACCGAGGCGGGGCGGGCTCAGATCTCGGAAGCCATCGACTACTACATGGAGAACGCCCGCATTATCCGCGAAGGGCTGGCTCAGGCGGGGCTCACCGTTTACGGCGGCGTCCACGCTCCTTATATCTGGGTGAAAACTCCGTCGGGGCTCACCTCATGGGAGTTCTTCGACCGCCTGCTCCATGATGTGAATGTGGTGGGCACGCCGGGCTCCGGATTTGGACCCAGCGGCGAGGGGTATTTCCGGCTCACCGCCTTCGGCTCGCGCGAGCAGACCGAGGCGGCCGTGGAGCGAATTCGGACGGGCCTGAAACTGTAAGGCTCCGCGGAGCGAGATCGCGGCGAAAGGACTCAGAGAGTGAACTCCGACTCAAGGTGGAAGCGTTTCCTCCAGACCCACTACCGCAGCGACGAGATGGGCCTGGAACTGGACATCAGCCGGATGTCGTTTCCGTCCGACCTGTTCGACCAGACCGAGGTCGCCGACGTCATCCAGAGGATGTCGGCCGCACTCGCCAGGATGGATGAGCTGGAGCAGGGGAGCGTGGCGAATCCGACCGAAGGGCGCCAGGTGGGTCACTACTGGCTCCGCACACCCGAACTCGCTCCGGATCCCGCCGTTGCGGCCGACGTGATCGAGACCGTGGAGCGGATCAAGGCGTTCGCGTCCGCCGTGCACCGCGGCGCACGAACCGCGGTGCCGGGCCGGCCGTTTCGCAAACTGCTGCTCATCGGCATCGGCGGCTCGGCGCTCGGGCCTCAGGTCATCGCCGACTGCCTTGCCTACTCCGGGCAGCCGATCGAGCCCTACTTCCTCGACAACACCGACCCCGCGGGCATTCACCGGGTGCTCAGCGAGCTGACCGGCAGCCTTGCGGAAACGCTAGTCATCGTGGCGTCGAAGTCCGGGCGAACCACCGAGACGCTCAATGGAATGATCGAAGCCCGGGTCTACTTCGGCCGAGCCGGACTCGATTTCAACCGCCATGCCGTGGCGATCACCGAGCCCGGGAGTCAGCTCTGGCGCCTCGCGGAGACGGAGCGCTGGCAGGATTGCTTCCCGGTATGGCAGTGGGTGGGCGGCCGCACCTCGCTCTTCTCCTCGGTCGGCATCCTTCCGGCCGCGCTCATGGGCTTCGACATCGAGGCGCTGGTCGCGGGTGGACGCCAGATGGACGCCGCCACCCGGAACTCCGATCCGCGACGAAACCCAGCGGCGCTCCTCGCCATGATGTGGCACGTGGCGGGAGAGGGCCTCGGGCAGCGCGATATGGTGATCCTGCCCTACTGCGACCGGCTCCAGCTCCTGCCGCGCTACCTGCAGCAGCTCGTGATGGAGTCGCTCGGCAAGGAGAAGAACCTGGATGGCGAATCCGTGTTTCAGGGAATCGTGGTCTACGGCAACAAGGGCAGCACCGACCAGCACTCCTACATCCAGCAGCTCCGGCAGGGCCCGAAGAACTACTTCGCCACCTTCGTGGAGGTGCTGAACGACGGCGATCCCCACCCGATCGACATCCGCCCCGGCATCACCACCGGCGATTTTCTCAACAGCTTCCTTCAGGGCACCCGCCGCGCCCTCACCGAGAGCACGCGCGACTCCCTCACGCTCACGCTCGAGCAGGTTGACGCCGCGACGTTGGGTCGCGTGGTGGCGCTCTACGATCGGGCAGTCGGCCTCTACGCGTACATGATCAACGTGAACGCCTACGATCAACCGGGAGTCGAAGCGGGGAAACTCGCCGCCGAACGGGTGATCGATCTGCAGACGCGCGTGGTGGAAGCCCTTCGCGGAGCGGCCGAACCCGTCACTGCGGCGGAACTGGCCATGCGAATGAGCGTTGACGATAGTGCGGATGGGGTAGAAGGCGTGTACCACGTCTTGCGCCGACTCGCCCAGAACGCGTCACGCGGGGTACGGCGGATCGCGGGACCCGCTCCGGACGAGGATCGATTCAAGGCCGTTTAGCATAAGTTGGGAGGTCGACATGGCCGTCGGCATCACGTTCTATGGCGCCACCGACACCGTCACCGGGTCGCGGCATTTGCTTCGGGCGGGCGACCATCAGGTCCTCGTCGACTGCGGCCTGTTCCAGGGACCACGAGAGATCAAGGAACGGAACTGGCGTCCGTTTCCGGTTCCGGTCCACGACATCAATTCGATCGTTCTCACCCACGCGCACCTGGATCACACCGGGTTCCTGCCCCGTCTGGTGAAGGACGGTTATCGGGGTCCTGTCCACTGCACGGCGGCGACGAAGAACCTGTTGGGGATCATGCTGCGTGACTCGGCGCGACTTCAGGTCGAGGAGGCCGAGCACGCCAATCGCCATCGCTGGTCCCGCCACACGCCGGCGGCGCCGCTCTACGACGAAGAGGACGTGGAGCGCTGCCTGAAGTACCTGGAGCCGCACAGCTACGGCGAGGCGTTCGACCCCGTGCCCACCACCCGGATGCACTTCCTGCGCGCCGGCCACATCCTCGGCTCCGCCTTCGCCATGACGGAAACCGAGGCCGGAAGCGTGCTCTTCGGCGGCGATCTCGGCCGTTACGGGCAGCGAATCATTCCGGACCCGACTCCCGTCGCCAAGGCGGACTATCTGCTGCTGGAGTCCACCTACGGCGATCGCGATCATGAGGATGTCGACGTGCTTTCGGCCCTCGAGGGTGTCGTGCGGCACGCCATCGCGAATCGGGGCTGGGTGCTCATTCCCTCCTTCGCCATCGGCCGCACCCAGGAGGTGCTCTACCTTCTCCACGAACTGCGCGAGGCGGGCCGCATCCCGTCGCTTCCGATCTACATCGATAGCCCGATGGCAACCAGCGCCATCCCGCTCTTCGCCCAGCATACTGAAGATCACGACTTCGAAATGACCGCGTTGATGGACTCCAATCGCTGCCCCTTCGAGGGTCCCGGCGTGCGCTACACCCACTCTCGGGAAGAGTCGAAGGCGATCAACGACCACGAGGGACCCGGCGTCATCATCGCGGGAAGCGGGATGGCGAACGGCGGCCGCATCCGTCACCACCTGCTGAACCGCATCTCAGACGGGCGCAACACGGTGCTCTTCGTCGGCTACCAGGGGGTCGGCACGCCGGGTCGCGCGATCCTGGACGGTGTCGAGAACTTCCGGGCGTTCGGCTGGGAGGTGCCCATCCGGGCGCGCATCGTGAAGATCGACGCCCTCTCCGCCCATGCCGACCGGGGCGAGATCATGCGGTGGTTGGCCGACTTCCAGGCGCCGCCCCGACGCACGTTTCTCGTGCACGGCGAACCCGAAGCTCGCTCCGCGCTGCAGGCGAAGATCACCGCCGAACTGAACTGGACCGTGACCTGCCCTGCGATGGGCGACAACTACCGGCTTTAGGAAAGTCATGCCCGTAACGATCACTCGAGTCAAGTCACTCTTCACCGCGCCGAACGGCATTCGCCTGGTCGTGGTGAAGGTGGAAACGAGCGAGCCCGGCCTGTATGGCTGGGGCTGCGCGACCTTTACCCAACGTCCGCACACCGTGCAGGTGGCAGTCGACGAGTACCTCGATCCGTTCCTTCGGGGACGCGATGTCGACGACATTGAAGACGTCTGGCAGAGCGCCTTCGTCAGTTCCTACTGGCGAAACGGACCCATTCTGAACAACGCCCTCAGCGGCGTGGATCAGGCTCTCTGGGACATCAAGGGCAAGCGCGCCGGGATGCCCGTCTACCAGCTCCTCGGCGGGAAGTGCCGGGACCGCGTCCCCCTCTACCACCACTGTTCCGGACGCGATCCGAAGGAAGTGGAAGACGACATCCGGGCGTCGATGGAGAAGGGGTACCGGTACTGCCGGGCTCAGATGGCGGTGCCGAAGTACCGCACGTATGGCGCGAAGCCGAATCCGGACGAGCCCGATATCTGGGAGCCTCGCCCGTACTGTCGCTCGGTGGTCACGCTTTTTGAACATCTGAGAGGCGCCCTGGGTTACGAGATCGAGTTGCTCCACGACATCCACGAGCGGGTGCCGCCCCGGGATGCGATCCAACTCGCGAAGCAGCTCGAGCCTTACCAGCTCTTCTTCCTGGAAGATCCCTTCGCCCCGGAAGACGTGGGCTACCACCGGCAGCTCCGTCAGGCGACGACCACTCCCATCGCGATGGGAGAGCTCTTCTCGAACGTCACCGAATATCTGCCCCTCATTCAGGAGAGACTGATCGACTTCATTCGCGTCCACGTCTCCACGATCGGCGGGATCTCACCCTCGCGAAAGCTGGCAGCGCTCTGCGAGTACTTCGGGATCCGCACGGCCTGGCACGGGCCCGGCGATGTCTCCCCGGTGGGACACGCCGCGAACATGCATCTCGACCTGGCCTGCTACAACTTCGGCATCCAGGAAGAGACCTTCTTCAAGGACGAAACGCGGGAGGTCTTCCCCGGGGCGCCGGAGATTCACGACGGCTGCATGTGGCCGAACGATCGACCGGGCTTGGGTGTGGACGTGGATGAAACAGCCGCTGCTCGGTATCCGTTCCCCGAGCGCGAAGCCAACGGCTGCTGGCCGGCGATTCGCCGGTGGGACGGCACAGTGATCCGGCCGTAAGCCCAGATCGGGTTTGTGGGACCGGCGCGCCGCAGTGAGGGCCGGTCCCACGTACTCTGCCGTTGGTCAGATCTCGACCACGTCGCCCGCGAGCACCCGGCGCACGAGCACCACGAGTTCCTTCGGGTGGAACGGCTTGGGAAGGTAGAGCTCGGCGCCCTCCTGCAGCCCGTGCATGATGTCCGCATTTTGGGTCTTCACGGTCAACATGATGATGGGGATGTCGCAGAGTCCCTCATCTTCCTTGATCTCGCGAAGCACCTCAAAGCCGTCCTTGTGCGGCATGATGACGTCCAGGATGATGAGGTCCGGCTTCCGCTCCCGGACGCGCTTCATCGCCTCCACGCCATCGGCCGCAGTCTGGACTTCAAAACCTTCCTTCTGAAGGTTTACTTGAATCAGGCGGACGATCTGCGCCTGGTCGTCGACGACAAGAACCAGTTTGCTCATTGCTGTTGGGGATCTCGCTCCGGGTTGCGGGGTTGCAGAGAGCAGGTTCGAGGAAGGGGCCACGAAAGCCTTCTCCCCACAAAGCCGGATTGGCTCCTGGGCCTGTGTCTACAGAGCCTGCAGCGAGTCGCGGTCCAGCCAGGCGCACGCCGTCGCAGTCTCCCAGAGCTCAACGCGATGCAGCAGGTCTCCGAATTCCGGGACCAGCCGCCGGGCGATCCAGACGCACAGGTTTTCGGCCGTCGTCAGGCCGTTCACCACATCGTTCAGGTGGCGATGATCGAGGAGATCGATCACCTGCCGCCGCGTGACTCGTTTCACGTCCCGAAAGTTGGCCACCATTCCGTGATCCGGCGAGATTTCCCCGCGCAGGGTCACGAGCAACCGGTAGCTGTGCCCGTGGAGACGCGCACAATTGCCGAAGACCTGGTTGTTCTCTTCCGAGGACCAGTCCGAACGGCTCAGTTGATGGCTCGACTCGAAGTCGAATTCGACAGTGATGCAGGCGAAAGGCGCCATAGCGTTCCATTCTACCATCGGCCGGGGGAGGGCGCGAAGGTACACAGCCGAGGCATCGCCCCTCTGCAGTGGCCGAGGAGTTGAATGGCGATGCCGGTCATCGAGCCCCATGTTCACGTCTGGACCCTGGACACCGAGCGCTATCCGTGGGCCGCGGGCACTTCGAACCCCCCGAAGCAGTCCGCCACCGCCGAGGAGTTGCTGGAAACGCTGGATGCCCACGGGGTGGAAGGCGCCGTGCTGGTTCAGGTCATTTTCTACGGCTACGATAACAGCTACGCCGCGGATTGTTTGCAGAAGTACCCGAACCGCTTTGCCGGAGTCTGTCTGGTAGATCCCCAGGATCCCGCCGCTCCGAGCAAGCTGGAGTTCGAGGTGAAGGAGCGCGGATTCTCCGGCATCCGGCTGCGGCCCTGTCACGACCGCAATTCCACCTGGCTGTCGGACCCCGCCACCTTTCCCCTGTGGGAGAAGTGCGCCGAGCTAGGCGCCTCGGTCTGCATTCTGTCGCACATCGAGCAGCTCGCCATGCTCAAAGCCCCCGTCTCGCGCTTTCCCGAAGTGCCCGTCATCATCGACCACATGGGCTGGCCGCCTCTGGCCGAGGGACCGAGTGGCGCTGAGATTCGCCACCTCCTGGAGCTGGTTCAATACCCCTCCGTTCGCGTGAAGATCACCGATCCATGGGCCATCTCGAAGGACGAAGCCTACCCCTATCGTCAGGCCGAGCCCATATTCCGAAAGGTGTTCGAGACCTTTGGCCGCGAGCGCTGCCTCTGGGGCACGGACTGGCCGCTCGTGCGGGATCAATGCGGCTACGCGGGAGCCATGCGGCTCTACACCGAGGAGTGGACCTGGTTGACCGAACTCGATCGGGAGTGGATTATGGATCGAACGATTCGGAAGATCTACCCTCGACCCTTCGGCCAGGGATAGCCTCGCAGCGCCGGGTTGCCGCGCGAGACGTCGTACGGGACAATGCCGTGCGCGGGACTGAGATCCCGCGACGGATAACTTCGGGGTGGAGCAGGGGAACGGACACGCATGAAGCAGGCACGCGTTTTCAGCGGTATTCAGCCGACGGGAGCGATTCACATCGGCAATTACGTTGGCGCCGTTCGTAACTGGGTGCGCATGACCGAGCGCTTCGAGTGCTTCTACTGCATCGTGGATCTCCACGCGATCACGATCCCGTACGAAGGGCCGGAGATGCCGGCGCGAGTCTACGAAGCCGCGCTCGACATTCTCGCAGCGGGTCTGGATCCCGAGAAGTGCGTCTTCTTCGTCCAGTCTTACGTCCCCGAGCACACCGAGCTCTGCTGGTACTTCAACACGCTCGCCTCGGTGGGGGCGCTGGAACGGATGACCCAGTTCAAAGAGAAGAGCGAGCAGTTTCGAGAGAACGTGAACGTGGGTCTCTTCGACTACCCGGTGTTGCAGGCGGCGGACATCCTGCTTTACAAGGCCGGGGTGGTTCCGGTGGGCGAGGATCAGCTCCAGCACCTCGAGCTGAGCCGGGAAATCGCGCGCCGCTTCAACGGTCGGTTCGGGGACACGTTTCCGGAACCCAAGCCCGAGCTGACGCCGGCTGCCCGCGTCATGGCGCTCAACGAGCCCACCCGAAAGATGAGCAAGAGCCTGACGGGCAGCTTCATCTCACTCTCCGAGAGTGAGAAGGAGATCCGAAAGAAGATCGGTCGTGCGGTCACAGACTCCGGTCCCCAGGCGGAAGGCGAAAAGAGTCCCGGCGTGAAGAATTTATTCACGCTCCTTGCCGCATTTGCGCCGGCGGAAACCGTAGAGTACTTCGAGCAGCAGTACCAGGCCGGCACCCTTCGTTACGGAGAGTTGAAGCCCGCGGTGGCCGACGCCGTGGTGGCGGAGTTGAACCCGATCCGAGAGCGCCGCGAACAGCTCGCCGGAAAGCCGGGAGACGTCTGGGAGATCCTCGACGCCGGCGCCGCACGGGCCCGAGCCGTCGCCGCGCAAACCATCGTGGAGGTGCGGGAGCGCATGGGGCTGCGTCGTTAGCGGGGGGAGGGAGATCATCGGTGAGTAAACCGTTTGTTCCGAGGATTGCATGGACGCACGAAGCCGAAGCAGAGGGCGAGGTAGCCAGAGTCTACGAGTCGTACATGCAGGCAACTGGGCGCACCTTTGTGCCCGATATCCTCAAGTGCTTCTCCGCGCGCCCCGACTTTCTCGCGCAGATGATGGCGGCCTCAAACACGATCCACTTTTCGGACGGACACCTGACTCGGCGGGACAAGGAACGGATCGCGACGTTCGTGTCCGGTCTCAATCGGTGCCCGTACTGAACGGACAGCCACGGCGCCTTCCTGCGGTCGCAGGGTGAACCCGATACTGTTACAAACGCACTCGCCGAGGGCCGCCTCCCGGACGCCGATCCCGATCACGGATTCACGGAAAAGGATCGGAGGATGATGCAGTTTACGGAGACCGTGACCCGGCACGCTTATCGAACCACCGACGAGCAGGTGCAGGGTCTTCGGGATGTCGGCTGGACGGATCTCCAGATTGCGGAGGGCGTGTACATCATCGCAAAATTTGCGTTCTTCAATCGGGTGGCCGACGCGTTCGGCATCCGATCTCAGGGCTATGGTGGGCCCCGGCCGGACTGGTCCGACCGCGAGGACTGAGCCCACCCCCAATCTTCGACCGTCGGGCCGGCAAACCGATCATGATCGACCAGCTCCGGGTTCTGAATGCCCAAGAAGCGGCGCGAGTTCATCGGATCTGTAAGGCGTCTCCCGGCTCCACGCCGGAGGGCGTGATACGGGCGTTGGCTCGCCTGCTCGGCGCCACCACCTGGGGTGTGCTGCCCGCCACCACCGACGATGTCGTGCTGGATCACGCCGGGCGACGCCTGGGGATGCTGCCGCTCCAGGTCTCCAGTGGGGGACTCGTTCAGCGCGAGCGTCAGATCTTCACCCACTACGTGCGCCAGGCGTGGGAGGCCGCCGAGCCGCTGAGACGCGCATCCTACCTCCAGGATGCGCTCGGAGCCTGGGACAGTGTCACGGGTGTTCCGCCCGGCCCCGCGTCGGGGATGACGGCCGAGGTGCCGGAGCACATCCAGCGCGCGGTGCTCCACGAACTCTGCCAGACGGCCGCGGGATGCCGGTGCCTCGCTGCGGCATTGGAGAGGTGGCCGCTATCGCTTCCAGAGATGGGATCCGGTCCGGTAAATCTCCTCAATCTGGCGATGGGGGTGCGGGACCGGGATGGGCACGAGGCGCTCTTCGGCGTGCTGGCCGTGCTGCAGCAGTCCCGTCGACGGATGCTCCTGCAGCATCGAGCCGCCCTCGACACCGTGGCGCGCGAACTCGATCACACCCAGTCCGTCCTGAACCTGCACGATCGCTTCGGAAGCCGGGCACACCACTGGGCCGAGGACAAGTGGTCCGGGCTGGCGGTAGCGGCTGGAGCTGGGATCTCCCTCACGGTATGGAGCGCGGCCTCGATGCTCTCTCCGGCCGGCGTGGCGGCAGCCGGCCTCACCGCCGTGGTCGGGATTGTGTGGGCCGGCGCGGCGGGTCTGAAGAGCAAGCAGCCGGACTCAAACGCCCGGCGGCGAGAACTCTCACTGCGGGCACAGAAGCTGCTTAGGGACAAGCAGGAGCATGAGCGCACCCTGAACCGCCTCGACGGTTGACCCCAATCCGTACACAGGTGTCAGCCCAGTCGGGACCGAACGGTTTCGTCGTGAAACCGCAAACGGAAAGTCGCTGGTACGAAGGCATCACCCGTCCCCAGTGGATGGTGCTGTTGATTGCCTCCTTGGGATGGGTTTTCGATGTCTTCGAGGGCCAACTCTACAACACGCTGAAGACCCCCGCCGTCACGGCCGTGATGGGTCCCGGGGCCTCTCCCGATGACGTGAAGTCCATCACGGGCCTCACCATCACCTGTTTCCTCGCCGGGGGAGCCCTCGGCGGCGCCGTGTTCGGCGTACTGGCGGATCGGATCGGACGACGCAAGGTCATGATCATGACGATCTTGCTCTACTCCATCTTCACCGCGCTGACGGCCTTCGCCCGGACGTGGCAGGAACTGGCCATCCTTCGGTTCCTGGTGGCGCTCGGGGTGGCCGGAGAGTGGGCGGTCGGGGCGGCGCTGGTGTCCGAGATCTTCCCGGAGCGAGCACGGACCGCGGCATCGGGTCTGTTTCACGCTTCCTCCGGGATTGGTGTTTTCCTCGCGGCCATCGTTGGAATGACCATCGGCGCCACGGACTGGCGCGCAGCGTTTCTGCTGGGGCTCGTGCCGGCGCTCCTCACGCTCGGGGTGCGCGCCGGGGTGCAGGAGCCCGAGAGATGGACTCGCGTGCAGGGAGTCGAGAGTCGGGGCAACCTGCCCGAGCTGTTCACCGACCCGGTACTGCGTCGCCACACGCTGGCGGCCGCCGGTCTCGCAACCGTGGGTCTCGCCGGTCTCTGGTCCACGGCATTCTGGGCGCCGGAACTCGCGCGGGAGGTGCTCAAAGGGAGCGGTATGACCGATGAGACCGAGCTGCGCCGCCTCGCCGGTCAGGCGATGCTGTTGATGAACATCGGCAACACGGCCGGGCTCCTTTGCTTTGCGCCGCTCACCGCGCGTTGGGGCCGGCGTCGTACGTTTCTCGTCTACCACGTTGGCGTGCTGCTGATGGCTCCGATTGCGTTCCTTGGAGCACAAGACTACGGGCAGGCGGTCGTCGCGCTGGGTTTTCTCGGCTTCGCGGCGGTGGGGATGCACGCCGGATACGCAATCTACTTTCCGGAGTTGTTCCCGACCCGACTTCGGGCCACCGGCGCCGGATTCTGCTTCAATGTCGGACGGATCGTCGCGGCCCCGGGTCCGTGGCTGATGACGCTGCTCTCGCAGCAGGTCGGTGGCCTGCGGGTTGCGGCGGTGATTGCGTCTTCGGTGTACGTGCTCGGGATCGCGTGCCTGGCGTTCACGCCGGAAACAGCGGATCAACCTCTTCCGGAATGAGATCGGGTCGGCGCTTGCTGAGCCGATCTGCGAGATGTGTTGGTTCCGGCAGCCGATGACCCCTGAGGCAGGCGAGCACGGCAGCCTCGGCATCAGCGACGGTACATCGGTGCCCGGGAGACACCCAGAGCGGTCGGCCGCCGGCACGGGAGCGGATCACGCTGCCGATCCTCCGGCCGTCGGGGGCGAGGATCCGACTGGTGCACCCCACTTCCAGCCCGGGATGCTCCCACCGGCCGAAGAGGGGAGACTTGGCGACACCTATCGAAGACAGGCCGGTGTGCACCCCAAGATGCGCCGCGATCCCCAGGCCCCGAGGGTGTGCAATTCCCTGACCGTCGCACATCAGCAGGTCCGGCAGGGTTCGGAGCCGTTCCAGACACTCAAGTATCAGAGGAGCCTCCCGGTACGCCAGAAAACCCGGCCGGTAGGGCACGTTCAGGGGCCCTTCGTGCCGCAGTTCCTCCACGATGGTTCCCGACTCGCGGTCCCACACCACCACAGCCGCCCGGCCCAGGTGACTGTGCCGACCCATTGCAAGGTCGATCCCGGCCACCCTCCGCCAGCCGGGGGGCAGCGGACTCAACTCAACCCGATTCGCCAGTTGAGACTGAAGTGCGCCGGCGTCCGGTCCGGATGGTAGCGAGGGGAAGGGATCGTATCGGGACAACTCGACCCTATCTCGTTGGCGGCTCGGCGTCGCCCTTGGGCAAAACGGCCGGATGGGAAGACGACGGCTTCGCCGGAGCCATTGGGGCAGTTGCATCCGTCTCCGGGTCGTGGTGTCCCAGCCCCCGAATGTGCTTGATCAACTGCTGCAGATCCTCGCCGGCAATATTGTTTTCAAACGCGGGCATCATCCCCTGACCATCGTGGATCACCGTCGCAATCGCCTCGGGCGTGAGCCGATGCGCATTGAGAAGGGACTTGCCGGCCGGCCCCCCTTCACCGTTCGGCGCGTGGCAACCCGCGCAGTTGTTCTCGAACAGAATCTCACCTCGAGTCTTCGACTTCCCAGCGGGGGGCGCGGCAGTAGTCGCGGCAGGGGGCTGCCCGGGGCCTGAACTCGCGGTCTCAGGCTTTTCCGTCCCCGCGCCGCCGCAGCCGGCGATCAGGGATGCGGCGGCTATCCCTCCGCAGGTGAGAACCAAGCACCACTTCCACCTCGAAACCCACGGCGATGAAACGGAGAGCTGAGTCATCGGAAAGGCACCTCCGCCAGGCTCAAGCCGCAGCGAACACGCGCTCCAGAGCGCGCCGCATCACTTCGACATCCGCCTCGTGCCCGGTCCACAGCATGAAGGCGATCGCACCCTGGTACACCAGCATCCCCAGCCCGTCCAACGTGGTGGCCCCACGCTCCTCGGCGGCTCTCAGGAATGGAGTGCGGGGCGGATTGGGAATCACATCGCAGGCGAGTTGCTGCGGTTGAATCGTGGTGAAGTCGACGTTGGGGATGGCCTCCACATCCGGGTAGAGCCCGATGGAGGTCGCGTTGACCACGAAGTCAATGCCGTCCGGGATGCGAAGCGTCGCCTCCCAGGGGATGAAGGCCGATCGCGCCGCTGTTCTCTCCAGGATCCGCTGGACGAGTTCCTCACCCCGAGCGGGCGTGCGGTTCGCGATGAGGATCTCCGAAGCTCCCGCAAGCGCAAGCTCGATGGCAATGGCCCGCGCCGCGCCTCCTGCGCCGAGAAGCAGAGCCCGGCCGCCCGCGAGATCCCGCCCCGACTCCCGCGCGGCGCGGATGAATCCCTTGCCGTCGGTGTTCTCGCCGAGCAGCGATCCGTCGGATTGCCTGGCGATGGTGTTCACTGCGCCAATGCGTTCCGCTGCCTCGGTCAGCGAGTCCAGGAGCGGGAGGACCGCAACTTTGTGAGGAATGGTGCAGTTGGCTCCGGTGAAATTCATCGCCCGCATCCCCTGAACGGCTCCCGCGAGTTGATCAGCGCGGACCTCCAGCGTCACGTAGCGAAAGTCCAGCCCAGCCGCGCGGAATGCCTCCTCCTGCATGTATTGCGTGGGGTTCTCGGCAACGGGGCTGCCGAACAGCGCGATGATCTCTGAGAGGAATTGAGTGGGGACTGTCATGGGAAGGGGGCTCTTGGCAAAGGTCGAACTTGTTCCTGCCTCTTTTCCATCGCCGCGGCGGCTTTCCCTGCGGCGCGGGCGTCGACGCCCAGGACTTCCCATGCATGATTCGAGTGCCGACGGTTCCCCGATCGACTTCCGGCCAGATCCCTCGCAGAGACCACCTGTGCGCCGTGCAGTTCCGAACGGTTCTTCCCGCGCCCTGACGTTCATGGGAATTCTGGGGTGCGTCCTGTTTGCCGGCTGCAGCAACAGCTCATCCACCACATCCGACAGCGCAGCGCCCCCGACGGCTCCGCCCGGATCACAGACGACCGCACCAGCTCCTCCCGGCGCGGGCAACTCCAGGGGGAAGACTGTCGGCGTGGCGCTCGCATCCATGAACCACAACTTCTTCATCGGGATGCGACAGGGCGTCGAGGAGGGGCTGGCGGCGGAGGGGCTCAAGGGTGAGATCGTGGTCGCCGACGACAGCGCCACCAGCCAGCAGCAGCAGGTCGAGCAACTGATCCAGAAGGGGGTCGGCGCCATCATCATGGTGCCGGTCGACGCCGAGCAGGCGGCCAACCCGGTCCGCGCCGCCAACCAGTCGAAGGTGCCCGTGTTCTGCATCGATCGCCGCGTCACGGCCCAGGGCGCCTCCGTTACCTGCACCATCGAGACCGACAACGTCGCGATGGGGGAGCTGGCGGCGCGCCATGGCCTGAGTCTCCTCTGCAAGCGCCATGGGCTGGACGCCTCCAAACCGGACGACGTCAAGAAGCTCAAGGCAAAGGTGGTGCACCTCTGGGGGATGGAAGCCGCATCTTCGGCACAGGATCGGGCTCGAGGGTTCGAGAAGGTGTTCGGCGCCGCGAGCACCCCGGGGGTCACCGTCCTCAAACAGGTCGGCGACTTTAACGCCCGCAAGAGCCAGGAAGTGCTGGCTCCGGTGCTTCAGGCCAACCCGGATGTGGAGCTGGTGTACTGCCACAACGACGACAACGCGATGGGCGCGCTCAACGCGGTGCTCGATCTGAAGAAGTCCCGGGAGAAGGCCGACGACCCGAAGCGAGTTTTGATCGTCGGGATCGACGGCAACCGCGCCGCCATTGAGGCAATCCGCAAGGGCGACATCGAGGCGACGGTCTCACAGGAGCCCATCGAGATGGGGCGCACCACGGTGGCCCAGGTCAAGCGAGTTCTCGACGGCGGCGCTCCTGAAAAAGACTACGTCGCGGTTCGGCATCACCTGGTCACGCGCACGGAGGCAGAGCAACTGAAAGGCAAGCTGTGGGCCGATCTTTTGAAGGGCGGCCGGTAGGCGGCGGTGGCCGGGGGGTTCCGGCCACCCTGATCGGGATCGCGTGTGTCTTGCTTGGGTTGGTGGTGGTGTTCAGCGTGGTGCAGCCGCGCTTCCTGAGCCCCACCACGCTCTCACTCATCTTCCGATACTACAGTCCCGTCTCCGTGCTGGCGCTGGGAATGACGTTTGTCATCCTCGTCGCCGGAATTGATCTCTCCGTCGGTTTTCTGATGGTGCTCCTGATGTTCGTGATGGCGACGGCGGTCACGAAAGGCGGCATTCCGCCCGTCGGGGCACTCCTTCTGGGCCTGGTCTCCGCCGTGGTGGTTGGGGTCGCAAGCGGCGCCGCGATTGCCGTTGCTCGGATGCCGCCGTTCATCGTCACCCTGGCGGTGATGGTCGGCGCCAACGGAGCCACACTGCTGCTCTCCGGGAACCAATCCGTCGGGAATCTGCCGCCGGAGCTTCTGGCGCTCGGCTCCAGCGAAGTGCAGCTCCTGGGACATCCGTTCCCGCTGACCATCCTCCTCGTGCCCGCGCTCTACGCGGGCGCTGCGCTGTTCCTCCGCCGCACCCGGTCCGGCCGGGCGCTGGTGGCGGTTGGAGCCAACCGAGAAGCCGCGCGCCTTTCTGGCCTGCCGATCCGAAGGCTGGAGGCGTCCGCCTATGTCTTCATGGCCATCTGCTGCTGGCTCGCCGCGTGGATCCAACTGGGAGTCAATCGAACCGCGGATCCGAAGGTGGCGCTCTCGGACAGTCTGGAGTTGAACGCCATCGCCATGGTGGTGATCGGCGGCACCAGCCTCTCCGGCGGTCGGGCCACGCTGGCGGGAACCGCGCTCGGAGCGCTTCTGCTCGCCGTACTCTTCAACGGCCTCCCGATGCTGGGTGGCCAGTTCGGCGACACCAGTTGGCGCAAGCTCGTTCAGGCCGCGGTCATCCTCGCCGGCGCCTGCCTGGATGTCATCCAGCGGCGCAGCCGTCCCGGCTAGGGTCGGTCCAGCGTGTCATCGCCTCGCCTGCTGCCCCCGTCATCGCGGTGGCGCCGGACCGGTTGTCCCGCTTCGTGCCCAATGGCCGCCGCGCCGGCGAGGGGCAGCGGTCCGAGCACCGGTTCTCCCTCGCCGCCGGGCACGGGAAGAGTCCGCTCCTTCAGGTTAGCCCCCGAACCGGCGAGCAGGAGACTCGCCGTTCTGCGATCTTCACCGCTCACCCGGATCGGGTCCGCGAGGATTGACCGGACCTCGTCATGGATTACCACGGGAGATGCAACAGAGTGGCGCGCCGTAATCCCATCGAGCGCGTCGAGAATGGCCAGCGCGGTGAGCGCCGCCTCACGGCTCAACAAAATGTTCTTCCGAATGGAATGAAGCGGCAACCACACAAACAGCACGCCACACGGGAGAACCAGCGGCCCCGGAAGCACTGGCAGAGCCTGAAGCAAGAATTGGGCTAGAGTCGCGATGCAGCTCCATCCCCAAAAGCTCATCATCCCCGTGCGAGAGCCCAGGGAGAGCACACTGCTCCATCGTGGCAGATTTCTTCGGGTAGAGGCGCATGGAACGGGTCTCCATTGCTCGTAGGCGACATGGAGCACAGAGACCAGTTCATCGCCGCCGTTCGTTGCCAGCAACTTCGCTGCTCGCCGTACCACTGCGGCATGGCAAGAACCCAGGAGCTCGACGATGGACTCGGACGCGATCATCCCAGATTCCTCGGCAACTTGGAGCGCCGCAAGCTGCCGATCCCGCCGCTCCAGGGGCAATCGGGGATCCGTCGAGACAAAGGCGAACTGGCAAACCTGAGCCACGGACTCAAGCGCCCCGTCATTCGGGGTTGGGACGACGTTGCGCCCGGCAAGTTGCGATTCCAACCGCTGAAGGGCCTGCCGTGCGGCTGACAGTCTGCCCCCGTCGTCGACGAATTGAAGCAGCAATCGGATGACCCACTGACTTATCAGGGCCATGCTCAGCGCTCCGGCGGCGGCCGTGCCGATGTCTAACTCGGCCAGAAGTGCGAATACGGCCAGTGCTCCCACCACCACCACCGCGTTCTCGGCAGCTCGACCGGGTCGCCTGGGCTGGCTCTCAGTGAGTTCATTGATACAGGTAGCCAGCGTCCGACGAGCCTCTTCAGTTCCAATTCGGACGAGTGAGTCCGCAGCTTCCGCACTCACGAGGTCAGAGGGATCCAGGGTAAGCGCTTCGAGAGCCGGAAGCGGGTCAAACGGGGCTGTCCGTAGGCTTCTGGCCGCGAGCAATCGCAGTATCGGAGACGAGGATCCGGCCCATCGCCGCAGTACCGGAAAGTCCGCGGGCACGTCTCTGGCCGCGTTCGGGGAGCCCCTGCCGGCATCTCTCTTCAACTCGCGAACCCCGAGGCCGAGTGCCGCAGTTCATCCCCCGGTAAAGTCTTGATCACGGGACTTCCTTGTCGGCGGCGCTGTAACTTCTGGTCGGAGCCTCGTCCGCGGGAACGGGGAACCCCTTCTCCGAAACGGCGGCAGGTGAAGCCGGAAGCGGGTACCGGCCAGGGTCAACCATTTCGGCCAGGAGAGCACGTGCCGAAGATCGGGTTCTTCCGCAAAAATGGTGGTCCCCCGTTTGAAGAACATTGACCAT
>SYKE01000264.1 GCA_005798285.1 Actinomycetota bacterium | reverse complement strand
GCGTGATTCTGCCGCACTTTTCGAGCTAATCGAGCCCACTAGAGCCAAAAGCGAGCCTTGATGGAGCTATTCTTCGGCGCGCGACAGGAAAGCGTTCTCGAATCTCGGACAGGCTCCTAGCCACTTTCTCGGGTAAGAGCGACGATAGCGCCCGGCGTGCTTACTTAAACCCAACGTCCCCGAATGGGAAGCGGTAGTCTACTCGGAAGTCACGGTGCACTCGAAACGCTCTCGGCTCGCCCGGCGCCCGTCTGAACCTCTTCCGAAGGTGGCGCCACTAACCGGGCATGATCGAGCCGTATGTGAAGGCCGCGGCAGCCGGCGTCCAGTTCTGCCTCTCGTTTCTGGCGGCCTGGGTGTGGCCCCTCGGTGTGTTGTTCGTCGCACTGATCGCAGGCTGTGTGGCGTGGGGCTTTCGCCGGCCGGACGCGATGCCGGCTCTGCTCAAGTCGTTCGGGATGTTCGGGCGAACTGCCGGCGGTTGGCTGCTGCTTGGGGTGGGCCTCGCCGTTGGCTGGAACGTCTTCTCGATGGTCGAGCGGATGGCGCGAGCAGACATGGAGTGGCGGGAGTCGACGACCGCCACCAGCAACCCCACCCCCAATGCCCAGCCGATCCGACAGTTCGGCCCCTCCGTCTCCACCCGCGTGTCGCGCACCTACACGCGCACGCTCACCCTGCCGCCGGAGTTTCTGAAGCGCATCGGCGCCGAGGGGGTCGGCGTCCTGGCGCCGTACCTCACGGATCCGACAGCCGAAAACGTCACCCGGCTGGTGGATACCTACCGGCGCTCAGGGAGCGACGTGATCTTTTCTCGGGAGGCGACCCGGCTGGACGAAGAGCCGATGCCGTTGGCCGGCTCCACAGTCCAGGTCACGTTTCATCGCCTCCCGGGACGAGCGTTCGACCTGGAGTTCGAAGCCCGCTATCGCTTCCGAAACTCCGGCACTGAGGCGGCGACGACTCGATTCAGCTTCCCGCTTCCCGAAGCTGGGACTGTGAGAGACCTCACCGTTCAGGTCTCGGGGGAGTCGGTGGAGCAGAAGCCCGGTGGCCGGGAGTACCTCTGGGAACGGGAAATGCAGCCCGGAGAGCAAAAGGAAGCCCGGGTGCGCTACCGTGCGCTCGGCGGGCGTCAGTGGTCCTACTCTCACGGATCGGACCGCCGTCGCTCGGAAGAGTTCGTACTGCAGGCTGCCTCCGGAGGGCCGGTCCGCTTCATTCGCGGAAGTCTCCCCCCGACCGAGACCGCCGGCTCACGGTTGACATGGCGGTTGAACAACGTGGTCACGGCGCAACAAATCGACCTGGACTTTCCGCCGGACCTCGGGGGACGCGCAGCCTTCTTCCAGGCGCTCGGCGCACTGCCGATTGCGTTTATCCTCTTCGCTGGGGTGGGTCTTGCCACCGGTGGCGCCCGGCCCCACGATGAGAGCATAGCGCAGGCGATCCGGGCTCTGGGTGTCTTCTGCCTGGGTCTCCTCGCGGCGCCCGTGTTGTCGAAATATCTGGGAACGGTCGGCGGCGTTCTGCTCGGCTGTTCTGCTGCGGCCGTCGGCGCAGCGATCCACTTGCCGCGCCCTTGCCGGGCTGCCGCGCTGGTCGCCTTCATACCGGCCGCGTGTCTCAGTCCGACTCACACCGGCCTCCTCCTGCTTCTTCTCGGCGGGACCATCCTGGCCCTCGCAACGCGGGCCCGGTTCCGGCACGCTTCTGCCCATGCGGCAGCGTGAATTTCCCGGCGCCCTCTGACTTCCAGCCTGGTCTTGCTCGAGAACATGCGATTTACAGGAACAACCGGTCACGAGGTGGAAACAGGTCGAAAGACGGAAGCGATCCCCGGAATGTTCCGGCCCGCTGCGAGGCAATTCTCATGGCATCTTCGAAACTGACCCGGCGTGAGTTCATCCCCGCTGCAGCCGCGCTCGTCGGCGCCGCCGGAGGTGGCGAAGTCGCTGCGGCGGCGGAACTGCCCCGAGAACTGGCTGCGGCAGCGGCCCGGATGGAGCCCTACCTTTTCCCGCAATCGCGATTTCAGGACGTGTCGCGCGGAAACCCGATCCCACATCGCCTGTCGGAGGAGCGGCGCCGGGAGGTCGGTCTCACGCGGGAGAGCTGGCAATTGGAGGTGATCCCGGATTCCGCGAACCCCGCGACCCTCGCGCGCCCCCTGACTCGAACTCAGGGTACGGCGTTCAACTTCGACGCGCTGATGAAGCTGGCAGAAAAGCACGCGGTGCGGTTCCCGAAGGTGATGACCTGCCTGAACATCGGTTGTCCGCTCGGGATGGGAATCTGGGAGGGTGTGCCCTTGCGTGAGGTGCTCTGGCTCACCCAGCCGAAAGAGAACCTCCGCAGGGTGTTCTACTACGGCTACCACAACGATGATCCGAAACAGATGTTCCGAAGCAGCCTGCCGATCTCTCGCGTGTTTGAGGATCCCTTTGATCTTCCGCCGGTGATTCTCTGCTACAAGCTGAACGGAGAATGGTTGGAGCCGCAGCGGGGCGGACCCGTTCGCGTGGTGGTCCCGGAAGCGTACGGTTTCAAGAACATCAAGTGGCTCTCCCATGTGGTGCTCACGAATCTCTTCTACGCGAACGACACCTACGGCGAGCAGAACAACGACGTCGACAGCCCGCTGAAGACCTTTGCCGGTCTGCTCGACGTGCCGGCGTCAGCAAAGGCGGGCACGAGCATCCCGATCACGGGTTGGGCACAGTGCGGCCTCGGGGGACTGTCGCGGGTTCAAACCTGGGTTCGACCCGTCAACCAGCCGTGGCCCGACGAAGATCCCACGTTCATTGGGGCCCCCTGGGTGGATGCCCACGTCTTGTCCCCGCCGACGAGTTGGGGCGTAGACCTTCCCGGCGGCCGGATACCACCGGGCACCCACGGTTTTCACGATTCTGGGGCGCCTAAACAGTGGCCGATGCGGTTGACCAAGGCACAGTGGGCCGCTCTTCTGCCGCCGCTCCCCCCGGGCGAATACACCATCTATTGCCGTGCGATCGACGAGAAGGGCCACGCGCAGCCGATGCCCCGCCCGTTCCGGAAGTCCGGCCACGCTGCCATTCAGTTCACACGGTTGGTGGTAACCGCCTGACTTCATGCCTCTTCCGCGGATGCCGCAAGCGATCTCTCCCATCGCTCCATCCGCGGAAGCCGTCCTTCGAGTGCGGCCTCACGGGCGGCCCTCAGGTGTGCGCTTCTCCGTTCCAAATCGAGAGCCAACCCCAGGATCTGCCGAGCCAGGGTTCCGGACTTTCCCTTGAGCACGGTCCCAAGAAACGACCGGGCCTCCGAGCTCTCGATAGCTGCGCCGCAGGCGATACTCAGCTCCCGCAGCAGGGTGAGAAGGGCGCCCAGATCCGCCGGCCGAATCTCCGGGTGCTGGACAATGGCCCGCTCCACAGCGGATCGGATCACTTCCACGTGGAGCGGCCCCGATTGAGCCGCCTGAGTGAGCGCCCGGCTCACCCGCGTTCCGAGCAGCAGTCCATCCTTGAGGTACGATCCCAGACTCCCGCCGAACTGCTCGCGGTCGATCCTCCCGTCGGTGATCCCCGCGATCAGGACGTCGGTCGCCAGGCCGGACTCCCCAGGATTCTTGGCGCCCAAAGCGGTGCAGAGCAACGCGAGAGCCGGTCCCGTGAGCGGCGTGTCCGGATCGACGAGAGGCTCCAGGAAGACCCGGTTGGGCCAGCGCGCCTCCCACCAATCCAGGTTTGAGCCGAGAGCTTCCGCTCCCCGAGCAAACCAGGAGTGTAGCCCACCCGGCCAGACCAGAGCCGACCATCGCCGTACGGGAATGCTTTGCTCGGCGCGCACGTGGACCCGAACAGCGGGATGGTAGGGAGAGATCTCGGGGGGGATGGCCGGCGTACGAGTGACCTTCAGCGAATGATGATGATAGGTCGTGCCTTCGTACGTGTGCTGCTCGTGCTCCACGCTGAATTCAACGCGTGCTGCCAGGCCGGAGTCCGGTCCACCCCCGGGAAACCGCTGATCCACGGCCACGTCGTCGGCGAACGGATCCCTGGACCTCGCAGCGGCGATCCAGAGTGCTTCACTCACTCCGATGGCGATACCGGATTCTCCGAGCGCGTGTCGCAGCGCGGCGCCCAGTTCCCCGGGGAGGTCCGCAGCCTCCGACCTCGCCCGCTCACGGCCGTCGGGCGCCAATCGGAGCAGGGCCTGCACCGCGTCTGCAAGGTCGATGTCACTTCCGGCGCATCGGACGCGTGAAACAAGAGTGCTCGGGCAGATCCATCCGCCGATGTGCGTTGGGAGGGCCAGGGTCGGCTTAGACGCTCCCTTCGCCGCCCGGATTGCTATCTCGTGCAACCGAATTCCCATGAACTCATCGAGCCCGATCTCTTCGGGTCGCGTTCGGTCGGAGACCTCGCCATCCAGCCAGGCGATCATCAGCAGCGGCAGATCGCGCTGCGGATCCCCCAGGAAACGGCCTGCATCTTCGGTTGCACGGGCCAGTTGGCGAGCACGCTTCCTGAGCGGCGCCGTGCGTCGGGAGTAGTCGTCGGGTCGGACCGTACAGAGCCGGGAGACTCCGTCCATAACGCGTTCGATCTCCTCAGGGGGCCCCCACCGCTCCAGGAGTACGCCGGCGGCCTCGACAAGCTCCTCGATGTCGAGGATCGGAAGCAGCTTCCGGCTCGGATCCAACCTCGGGACCCCATGGAACGGCAGATCGACGGGCGGCGGAAGCGTCGGCTCGGCTTCCCCAACGCAGAGCCGAACTCCGCCGGACGGTACGGTAGCGGTCTCACTCGCGCCGTGACGCTGGAGAATCGTGTCGAGCCGTTTGAGTTGACTGGGCGCCACGAAGTCTCGGTGTTGTACCAGCAGCGCCATCACCTCGGCATCGAGCGGGGACTGGACGGACTCGATGACGTCCAGAACGGCCGAGTGAACTTCGGGCGCCGTGTGAACGAGGGCGTTCAGAGCGGCCGTCGCCGCCCCTCGCCAGGCATCCGGCCGTCGAGTGACCTCCCGTCCCAATAGTTTGAGCGCCAGTAAGACCGTGCCTTTCTCTCTCGCGGAAAGAGCGGCCGGGACATATCGGATCAACTCCCCGGCTGGCAACCTCTCCGCCCGATCGATGGCATCCAGGGCCCGCAGGGCGAAACGGACCGTTGGCGGAATGGGGCTCGCGAGGAGCGCCAGGTACTGTGAGAGTCGGCCGGCACGCTCTTCAACCGTGGGTTTCAGGGCTTCGTGGAAGCGGGAGAACCAGCCGGACCGATATTGGGGGAAGTCTCTCCTCAGGGCCGCCAGGCTGGCGGTGAGAAGCCGCTCGCGGGAGAGAGCCCCCTCCTCCGAGAGCCGACACAGGACATCCGTCCACGTCTCGCCATTCCACCGAAACGAGTCGGCCATGGTCATGCTCGCCGCCTGGGAGCCCTCGTACTCAAACAGCAGCCAGAACTCCTGGTGCAGTTCCGGATCGGTGGACAGCAACGGCCGAGCGGCGGCAATCATCCCACAGACGTAGCTGGGCAACGGTGGGCGGCGGATGGCCCCCGATCTCTCCAGGGCACGCACCAGGGGCCAGCACCCCGGAAGCTGATCAAGCGCGCTCTCGACCCAATCCTGGAGCCACGCGGGACGACGCGCAGCCAGGACACGTGCGGCGGCGGCATAGTCGATGTTGAATGCCGCGTGCGTTGGGGGCCGCGAGCCCACTGCTATCCGGACAAGCTGCAGTCCAGACACGATCGATGCCGCGGTCTCGCGAGGCATCTGGACCCGTTGTTCCTGCTCCGGCAGCGTCCAATAGACCCTCAGGCGCTCCTCCCATCGGTCTGCTACACCGGTACATACACGCCGGTGCGACTCGTCGGCGGCAATCAGGATGTCCAGCAGCCGGTTCCGATCGCCGGTCCCAATTGCATCATCAAGCTCGTGCGGGTCCATTACCCCTCCCCTTTGCAATTCGCGCCGCAAGAATGTGCTTGCAAGGTCCCCGATCGAGCCCGTGCTTCGACCACCACGGACAGGAGCAGCGATCGCCCGTCTCCCCGAGCACCACCCGATGCTCAACCTCGGAACTCAGGATCCACGCAGCCGCGGACTCAATTTGGTCGGTGTCCCACCGTACGGCGCCGGCTTCGACCAGTCCCCGGGCGCCCAAGATCCGGGGATTGAGCCGGCTCACACGACTGAGATCGTACGGAAGCACCCGATGGAAATAAGCCGAGTCCGCCAGATCATAACCGATGAGGCCATTGGCACTGAGGTGGGCCAGGCAACCAGCCAAATCCTCAGGTGACAACCGGAGATGGGTCTGCATCAAATCACTGGTGCTGCTACCACGGGCAGCGAGCCAGTGGAGGACCCGGCTCACGTCTTCTCCATTCGGCTCGACGAGGAGATCGCCCAGGCCATCCCCATCTCCCGAGAATCCTCGCGAAGCCGTCGGGCTCAGGACCAGCACGAGCCTGCTCATCCCAACCGAGAGCTGCCAGGCCGTCGGTCCCCCATCCTCGCCCGAGAAGATCCGAAGCCCGGTGATGTGCCGGCTGATTCGATCCAGAAGTCGAAGTCGCTCCAGCCCTCCGACTTGCACCGCACCCGATTGGGGCGTCTGGCTGAAACGGAGCCCGCCTCCCGCCGGCGTCAGAAATGCGCTCGTTCGGGGTCCTCCACCGCGCGGTACCGTGGCCAGCAGCCGGCGAGCCTCGACCGCCTTAAGCTGCCAGCGCAAACTCATTCGGGACTGAGAACACTCCGCGCCCACGAGTCCCTTTAGCCACCGGACCGGAAGCTCCACCACGCGTTCCAGGATGGTCGCCGTATCGGTCTGGAACTCAATCCCCTGGGAACCGACGGTCAACCGGAGCGACTCGTCGCCGCCGATGGACGAGAGTGCTGCGCGGAGTTCCGGGTTGAAGTCGACGTTCGTCGTTCCCGGAGTGACCACGACCCCGTCCAACTCTTCTCCGGACAGGTCCAGCCTGGCATAGACCCCACAGCACTGCGAGAATGCCTCGAATCGGATCCCATCAAGGTGACAGGTGATGACTGGATCCGCGTGTTCGGCCACCTGCCGAAGCATTGCGGCCGGCAAATGGAATCGGGAGCGGGCGACCTGTGAAAGGGTCAACAACAGATCAGCCACCGCCTGGGGCCGCCGAACGACGCCCCGCATGAACAGCGGCGCCTGAACTGTGTGCATCGGCCCCTCAGATGTCGCGAGGAACAGTCCCACTGCCTGCACCCCCTCGCTCACGGATCGAAGGAGGGCCGACGACGTGCAGTAGCGCGTTCGATGAACGACTGTCGCGGTACTCACGATTGCGGACTCCTTTCGATCGGTGGCTATCGAACCCGGAAGGCCCCGTCGCCAGGTGTTCCGACCCGTCCAAAACCTGGCCACCCGGCAGGTTGGAAGAGTCGAACAGGTCATCCTTCAGGTAGCGCAATCACCCCTGGAGCGCGCCACTCGGATGTTGGAGGAACGATAGAGATGATTGTCTGACATGAATTGTCACCGAACTGCGTCCCTCACGAGTGATCGCATTTCAGGATGCGCCATGTCCGTTTCCAGATCACAGTATCAGATTCATGCAGAAGTCCGCCGTGGCGCCTTCTCAGTCTGCGTTCGGGCAACCCGCTCGAGTGATGGGAGCGAAGTAGTCCTATACGACTACGGGCCTCTCCCCACCCAAACGGCGCTTCCCGGAGCCAGTCTTGCGGAACGGCTCGAGCGAAAACTGCGAGCGGCGGCAACCCTCTCCCACCCGGCGCTGCCGGCGATTGTCGACTATGGAGCCGAAGAGGACCACTTTCTGGTGGCGCTTGAGTGGATCGAGGGGACCACGTTGGAGGCTCTGCTGGATGAACAGCCGCGCATTCCCTACCCGCGCACCCGAGAGATCGTGGGCTCGGTTCTCGGTGCGATCCGAGAACTGGAACGGTGTGGTTGGTGTCACGGCGACATCCATCCCGGAGCAGTTGTTCTAGACCCCGGCGATGGTGCAGTCCGCCTGACGGACATCGGCATCCCCGCACTGTTTTCCGAACTGGAACCTGAGTTCGGCAGCGCTCCAACCGCCTATCGGAGCCCCGAGCGTCGAGCCGGCCACGTGATCGACGCTCGCTCCGATCAGTACTCGGTCGGCGTCCTCCTGTACCGGATGCTGACGGGGACGCTGCCTGCAGAGCCGCCGGCAAGACTTGAACCCCCGGACCTCTCGCCGGAGATCGCGCAGAAACTCACGGCGGTGATTCAAAGAGCCTGCAAGGCAGATCCCAGCGCACGGTACGGCGGCGTGACGGCGATGGCCTCAGCGATTGCCCTCGCGGGACGCGGGGAGGACGTTTCTCCAACCCGCGCATCGAGTGCAAAACCGGTGGTCAACGCTCCTTGAGGGCCGCCCAACCACGGGGCCCCCCGGCCGGGCGCAATCAGACTGATAGCCTGTCCCGCGTGTCGGCAAACCGTGTCGAGCCAGGCCGCCTCATGTCCGCAGTGTGGGCACCCCATCAAACCGGCAATCGCGAGCCCCTCAACCCCATCGGGAGCGCCCGACCTCACCCAACTCAACTGGGGAGGCTGCCTGCTCTCCTTGCCGTGGGCCATCGCCAACCACGTCTGGGAGGGACTGTTCGCAGTGCTGGGGCTCGGATCGAAGACACTCGGGTGGATGGTGCAGGTCGGCGTCGGGCTCTACCTCTTGGGAAACGGAAACCGCCTGGCATGGAACAGCAGTCGGAAGTGGGAGAGCGTCGATGAGTTCTACCGGGTCCAGCGCAGGTGGGCGGTGGCGGGCATCTTGGTGGCGATCGGATCTTTGATCCTTGTGGGGCTGTTCTTCGCTGGGGTGGCAGCGAGTCAGGGCAACCGCTTCTATCTGGGTGATGAGCCCGGGGGGCTGGAAGAGTGGCTTCGTCGCATCACACCCTCGTCCACCCAATAGCAGTGGTCGGTCGATCTATTGCAAGGTGCGGGCGGTGCGGATCGATTGGCGAAGCGCCTCGCGATAGATCCAGAGGTCGCCCCCGAGGGCAAGGATGCGGAACCCGGATGCGAGCGCCCACTCGGTCTCTGCCGGCGTCGAAGCCATGAACCCGGCGGCCTTTCCGTGCGCGTTACAGGCGTCCATCACCCGTGCCACGGCATCCAGGTAGCGCGGGCGATCGAACTGGGCCGGGATGCCCAGCGAGTTGGTCAGATCAAAATGGCCGATCCAGAGAACGTGAATTCCGTCAGTGCCGGCGATTGCGTCCACGTTTCGCACGCCTTCCTCAGTTTCGATCTGCGCGATGACCAGGACTTCGCGGTTCGCCGACTGCATCTTCTCAACCACATCGCCCGACGCGTAATCGTCGTGGCCCACTCCAAACGCGGCGCCGCGGCGCCCCACCGGCGGGTAGTAGCACGAGTCGGCAAGCAGTTGTGCCTGTTCCGGCGTGTTCACCATCGGGGCCATGATTCCCGCTGCGCCCACATCCAGCACCGGTGCGATCAGGTGATACGCCACGGTGGGGACCCGTACGAGCGGTGTGATGGGACAGGAGCGCGACGATGCGATCAGGTTCCTGATCGTATCGATGCTCCAACCCGAGTGCTCCTGATCGAAAAGCACGAAATCCGCGCCCGCGTCATGGGCCAGCCTTCCGATCCCGGAACAATCGAAGCCGAATACCATCGTGCCGAAACTGCTCCTACCCGACTCCAGTGTTCGACGTACCAGGTTGTCTCGCATGCGGTTCTCTCCAGAAACGTATTCTCTGGTGACGTTGCGCGCCCGGCGGCGCCGCACCTCCGAAGCCGGGCTTCTGGAGCGACCGATGGTCCGCAGCGGCGATACCATTAGGGTTCAACGCATGTGGGTGCACCGGACTCGCCGGATTAAGGACGATGGATGAAAATCGGACTCTGGACGAGCGTGGGCGATCGCTGCGGCATCGCGGCCTACTCCTCAGCACTCAGGCAGGAGTTGGAGGAGTTGGGGCTGCGAATCACCGTCGTTCAGGTCCCCTACACCGAGCGCGACACCGGAATGCTCTCTGAGCGGGTCGCTCATCTCAACTCATGTGATCTGATCCACATTCAGCACGAGTACACCTTCTTCGGTGGCATCGCGCCGGGAGTTTCATCGCTTCCGCGACTCCTGAAACAACTCGAGCGTCCGCACGTGGTCACCGCCCACACCGTGTTCACCTCAACGGAGTTGCTCCGTGTGGACAGCGAGACTCGCCCAAGACAGAAGTTGGCCAAGCACGTGCTTGCGAGGGTGCCCGCCTACCGGAAATCCGTCGAAAGAGATCCATTCGCCTCGGCGCGGGCGGTAATCGTGCATACCGAACTGGCCGCCAATCGGCTGGCCGCCTGGCGGATCCCCCGGGACCGCATCCACGTCATCCCCGCGGGGGCGCCGGTACCTTCCCGCGCCGCCGACCCTGCGCAGATCGAGACCCTCAGACGACGGCTGAAGTTGGAGAACGCTCGTGTCATGGCCATTTTCGGCTTTCTCTCCCCGGACAAAGGGTACGAACTTGCGCTCGAAGCGTTGAAGGAGCTGCCTGCGGCCGTCCATCTCCTGATTGCCGGAGGAGTTCGAGTGGAGTCGGAAGCCCCGTACCTGAAAGCGCTGGAAGAAGAAATCAAGGCCCGCAGCCTGCAGGGCAGAGTCACCATTACGGGGTATCTGGAGACTCGGGACCTCCCTGAGTACTTTGCGCTCGCCGATCTGGTTCTGGTGCCTCACACTGCCGCCAATGGCAGCTACTCAGTCGTAGTTGCCCTCGCTCACGGAGCTGCGGTGCTCGCTTCGGATCTGGCGTGCTTTCAGGAATTGAACGAACAACACGGATGCGTCGATCTCTTTGCCGCCGGCGACGCCCGAGCCCTCCGTGAGCGTATGAGCTTCTTGCTGGCCTCGGCCGGCTCTCGCACCCGGCTCCGGCAGGCCGCGCAAAAGTTTGCCGAGGAGCGGAGTTGGCGCAGCGTGGCAATCCGGACTCGTGCGATCTATGAGGGGATTCGTGGTGCAAACCTCGCTCCGTGATGACCTGATCGAGCTGTGGCGGCACCGTGAGTTGCTGCTCATTCTTGTGCAGCGGGATCTCAAGGGCCGCTACAAGAACTCGGTGCTGGGGTTTGGTTGGTCGCTTCTCAACCCGTTGATGCAAGTGCTGACGATCACCTTTGTGATCAAGTTCATGATGGTGGGCAAACAGACGCCGAATTACCACGCGTACGTGTTCTGCGCGATGCTGCCCTGGCTGTTTTTCAACACCGCCATCATGGATGCGAGCCCGTCGCTGCTGTTCTATTACAACCTGATCCGGCGAACGTACTTTCCACGCGAGCTGGTTCCCCTCGCGGCAATCACGGCGAATCTGATTCACTTTCTCCTGGCGACGGCTGTCTTCGTTGCGTATATGACTCTCCTTCCGCTCTTCTGGTGGGCGTGCACCGGGCAACTCGACTGGCCGCTGCAGCCGACCATCTTGCTGCTTCCCATCCCGATTCTGGGTTTGACGCTCCTGACAGTTGGAATGGGGTTGTTTATCTCGATCTGGACGCTGCACTTCGAGGACATGCGGTTCATTACCGACAGTTTGCTCAAGATCATCTACTGGCTGATGCCTGTGTTTTACTTTCCGGAGATCATCCGCGAGCGACTTCCCGGGTGGCAGGGAGACGTCCTCTACGCGATCTACATGCTGAACCCGCTCGCCAGCCTGCTGACGGCGTTTCGAAAGCTGGCGTTGAAGCCCGCACTCATGCCCGGTTCGTCCCACCTTACCCGTGCGATGGGTCCGGAAGAGTGGGGCTACCTGGCGCTGGCCCTCATCACCTCGGTCCTGATCGCGGTGGCGGGACACCGATACTTCGCGGCCCGCAAGTGGTCCCTGGCGGAGCGGGAATGACGTCGCCGGAACGGGTTGCCGTGATCGAAGCGCGAGACGTGGAGAAGATCTTCCACCTCTCGGTCTACCAGGGCTCCCTGAAGGCGGCTCTACTTTCCGGCATGAAGCGTCAGATACGCGAGGTGCACGCGCTGAAGGGTCTCACCACCTCGATCTATCCCGGGGAGGCGGTTGCGCTCGTCGGCCGCAACGGCTCCGGCAAAAGCACCTTTCTCGCGCTGGTGGGCCGCATCTATCTGCCGACGAGCGGAAACCTGCGCGTCCAGGGGCGAGTGGCGCCGCTCCTTGAGCTGGGAGCCGGCTTCCATCCGGATCTCACGGGCCGTGAGAACATCATGCTCAACGGCGTCATTCTTGGACTGACGCGGGCACAGGTCGCCGAGCGGGAGGCGGACATCATCGAGTTTGCGGAACTCCGGGAGTTTGTCGACGCGCCGCTTCGCACCTTCAGCTCCGGCATGCAGGCCCGACTCGGCTTTTCGGTGGCCGTGCATACCAATGCCGAGATCCTCCTCGTGGACGAGGCGCTTGCGGTGGGAGATGAGGCGTTTCAGGAGAAGTGCTTCGATAAGATCGAAGCCTTCAAGCGCGCCGGCAAGGCGATTCTCTTCGTGTCGCACGACATGACCGACGTGGAGCGAGTCGCCACACGGGCGCTCTGGCTGGAGGGCGGCCGCCTTCGCGAGGATGGCGAGCCGGCGGGCATCGTTGAGCGCTACCTGGCGGAAGCGCATCGGAAGCCGTGAACCCGACCGTCACGATAGTCATCCCCGGCTACAACCGCCCGGATCTCCTGCGGGCCTGCCTGAAGAGCATTCGAGAGTACGGCGGCGCCGGCGTGGCAACAACGGTCGTGGACAACGCCTCGCCGGAGAGCCTGGAGCAGGTGCGCATCGCCTTTCCCGAGGTTCGCTGGATCCGACTGGAACACAACGTCGGCTACGCGGGAGCCAACAATCTGGGGCTGAACTCGGTCGAGTCGCCCTATGTCTGTTTGCTGAACGCAGATGCCGAGCTCTTGCCCGGGACCATAGATCGGTCGCTCCAGTACCTCGCATCTCACCCTGAAGCAGCTGCGGCGACTCCCCGGAATGTGGGCTTCGACGGCAAGACTCAGCCGTTTCTCTCGCCGGAGCACACACTGACGATGGCGTGGCTTCGGGACTCCGCGCTGCACCTGATCGCTCCGAACCTGAGAGTCTTTCAGAGCTGGCAGATGTCGGGCTTCGATTGGAACCGTACCCAACAAGTTGCCACCACCCAGACCACCTGCCTGATCGTACGAACCGAGTTCCACAGGAAGATCGGCGGCATGGATGAGCGACTGTTCCTCTTCTACAACGATGTGGATTACTGCCGTAGGCTTCGTGAACACGGCCCCATCGCCTACGTCGCCGAGGCCGCGGTGCTCCACCACGGCAGCGCGAGTGTGAAGACGGCGCCGTGGGTGGAGCGTCAGCTCTGGTCCGACCGGTCTCGATACTACCGGAAGTGGTACGGCCTCCACGGATGGGCTGCCACCGCCACCGCCTGCCTCAGTCGGCTCGCCGCGAGATGCCTCTCACAGGTCGTCACGGGGCGGATCGGGTCGCTCCCCAGGACCTGGCGGGAGGGTGTGGAACTGCTGGCTGCGTGCCGCGCCGGATCCCAGGACGGGGTTTGATCACCACCCGTCAGGCAGCCGATTTCGGCGGTTTCGCCAGTCGTGCAATCGGGCCGAGATCTGCTGGCGAAGGGTCGGACGCTTCTCGGCGACCGGCGGTAACAGTTCAGTCGGGGCGGGTCCGGCCGGCGGCGCCGGCGCAAACCCCGTGGCGCCGTGCTCCAACTGGATCTGATCCCACTTGAAAGCCGGGCACTCCGGGTCCCTCTCCAGGAGATTTGCCACCCAAGGCGCCCACTGCCGGTTCGGAGCACAGTCGACCGTGAGCCGGGGCAGCTTCGCGGAGGATTTGACATGCGTCGTCACGTTGACATAACCCTGGGCTACGACATCGAACTGAGGTCCAATCCACTCCAGTCGCGCCGGCGCTGATGCGCGCTCGCGCCCATAGACCTGCGCCAGGAGGCGACTCGCCGACACCCCCGGTCGATCCAGATCACCATGACCCAGGATCTGGAGCAGTCGAATGAGATTTCGTCGCATTGCGGGGGTGGTGTTCCCACCTTCGGGGCCAAACGTGGCGCTGCCGTGGTGCAACACGTCCCAGCCGTTCAACCATCCCAGCAGGTAGCCCCGGCGCCAACACATCACAGCCGTGAACGCCTCGTCGTACCCGTATCCGCTGAGCTGCTCCGGCATTCCGCCCCACTCGCGGATCGACGCGGCGCGGACCACCCAACATGCCCCGTTGACGCCGTCGATCCTGAACTCGAGCCCTTGAGATCCGTCCAGTCGACCGGGACTCAACACCGACAGGAGCGGCCACTCTCGAAACGCATCTTCAATCTGCCTCAGGTCCCCCTGCGAGCGGAACGTGAGATCGTTGTTCGCAATCATCCAGAGGTCGCCTCGAGCCCGCTCTGCACCCTGGTTGACGGCGGCACAGTAGTTGAAAGGGGTCGAAGTGAACTCGACGCGCTCGAGTCGGTTGTCTCGGCAAAACTCCACGGTTCCATCCGTGCTGCCGGAGTCAACGATGATCCATTGAACGTCCACATCGGGATTGCCGGCGGTGAGCGACTCGAACAGCCCGCAGGTGAAGCTCAGCCCATTCTTGACCGGTACGATGATGGAGATCATCGCTGCCGCCCCCTGGGAACATGGCGCGAGGCGCCGTCGTCCTTAGAAGGGAACACGAAGCCACTCACTTCGGGCGCCATCGAATCGGGAGAGCCGCATGCGGATAACTGCCCCCTGCAGGTTGCCCTCTCCCGGCACGAGCAGATACAGAAACTGCCGAGCGGGATTCCCCTCGACCCTGAGCGAGCCGGAACCGCCCTTCCACGGGAGGGAGACACCATCGCCCAGCACAATCTCCGCCCCCTCCTTATCCACATGCCAGAGTTCTCCGGTCGGCTGTTCCGGCGTGATGAGGTACCATGCGGCCCGCATCGAAGGCGGCGTTGGGCCAAAGCGGGCCCCCATCGGAGTACCCGCTCCGGCCCATACGGGGAGCGCCGGCGGAGCAATCTCGGCATCCGCCAAAGTGGCCACCCACCGGATCTCACCGAGACCTGCTCCCAGCGAGGTGCTCTCGGTGAAGGCGGTCCGTCGGGCACTCGGCCGCGATCCGAAGATCAGCGCGGCGAAAACCACCGCAGACCCGGCGAGCAACCCCAGCCGAAATCTCATCGTTCGAGCGTGCGCCATCACTGAGAAGCAATCTTGAGTTCACTGAACGGCGGGGCGGTTGACCGCTCCCAAGAAGAAGGGCAAGGCCGAAGATGACCGTCGGATCAAAGTCGACCGGTGCGGCGCGTGCGGCGACTCACAACCACGATTCTTACACATGGCGCTGGATTGCAGTGGTGCTCGTCACGCTTGGAGTCGGGGTCGGGTTGCTGCTGCGGGCGGTGGAAGAACGAAGACCAAAAGGCAGCGACACCGACCAACTCCGAGCGATCCTGTCTGCCGCCGAGTCCTCCGCGGAGCGAAGCAGTGTCGGCGGCATCAGCCAACTTCTGTCCAAGGACTATCGCGACGAGATGGGTTTCAACGAGGACTCGGCGCGCTTTGCGCTGCGAGACTTCTTTCGGTCCCGGCCCGGTCTCGACATCAACATCCCTTCTCGCTCGATTCGGCCGATGATCGCGGCCGACGGCGAGCACGCGTCGCTGGACTTCGACGTGCAAGCCACCTTCGAGTCACAAGGAGGCCGAGTGCCCCTGATGACCCACGTCTCACTGCGGCTCACGAGGGAGCCGGTGTACTACTTCCTGGCCGTCCCCGGCGCGGAGTGGAAGATCACCTCCGCGTCCGGGTACTTGCCATTGGCCGAATGAAGCCGTGAGTCACTGCGTCGAAGCTCAGGGCGACGTGATGTCGGAACCGAAGTAGTCCAACACACCGAGCGTGAGGGACTGCCCCAGCCGAAGCTGAAACTCGGGCGACGCCATCAGGGCCTCGTCCTGGGGATTGTCGATGAAGCCGATCTCGAGCAAAACGCTTGGCGCCAGGGTCTCTCGGCAGACGCAGAGGTCCCGGTTGTTCCTCACGCCGCGATCAACCCCCGACGCAACGCCAACCATTCGCCGGTGGAGCGCCTGAGCCAGTCGCTGACTCTGGGGAGTCCGGTAATACGTCTCACTACCCCGAGCTGAGTTAGTAGCCACGGCGGAGTTGCAGTGAATGCTGATGAAGAGATGGGCGCTGCTCTGGTTGGAGTACGCGGGACGCTCCGTGAGCACCACTCGACGGTCGTCTTCCCGCGTCATCAACACCGTCGCGCCTTTCAGCGTGAGCGAGTCCCTCAGGGCGAGCGCCATCTGGAGCGCCAGATCCTTCTCCTTGAAGCGCGGCCCGGATGCGCCATCGTCGGCGCCGCCGTGGCCGGCGTCTACCACAATAACTTTACCTTCCAACGACGCTGCGGGAATGACTCGCAGGTTCGGGAACCTGGTAGGTACGGGACTCGTGGGCGCCTCCGGGAGAGGCGGCAAGCCGTCCGCGCCGATGGGCGGGAATCCGGGAAGCCCGAAGTCGCCCCGACGGGACGCAATCTGGCCGGAACCGGTTCGGCGCCGGATCGCCTCATACTGTTTGATCTGCTCTTCGGCACGCGGGGAGACGGATGCGGAGCGGTACTGGGAGCCGCTGCCGAGCGCCGCTTCCACGTGAGATACGTCGACGTTAAGATCGGTCACCTTGATGTCGAAGGAAGTCAGTTCCAACGCAAGCCGGGCAACCCCGGGAACCGGATAGCCCTTCCGCACTGCGGTGACGTCGCCGACGGCGCCAGGGAGCTGAACGTTGTCTGCCCATCGCGCGCCGGCAAAGTCGAGTGCAATCCGAGCTGGCGGCGTCTTCACCACCACAACCTTTGGAACGATGGGGCTGGTGCTCTGAACCTTGATCTTGATCCCGTCGGGTCCGGGGGATAGCTCAATGCCGTTCAGGATGATCTCACGGGAGGCGGGCGTCGGCTCGTTCTCCACCTTTGCAGTGCGCATCGGCGCCGGCGTCAGGGAGACCAAATTGGATCTGCGGTCGAAACCATACTTGAGGCCGAGTAACTCGCCCACTCGCCGGACCGGTAGGTAGAGACTTCCGCCGAGGTCCAGTGCACATGCCTCGTCGCCGGTGTCCGGCACCTCGTCACGGCGGGTGGTGACGGGCCAATCTGCAAGGACCCTGGTGCCGCGAAGCAACCGGATGCGATTCTCGGTGCGCTCGACCTGGATCTGGTACCGCCTGAGCTCTGCGCCGAGGGGCGCATAGAGCTCCGCATCCAATGCGTGCCCGTAGGTCATGTAAAAGTGAGCGCGCCCGCCCGGCAGCGCTACGCGCGTACCGGAGGCGCCTACCTCGGCCAACGCGCCTTGGGGCGCGATAGGAACGAGGACGGCGAGTGTAACCGACGCTGTGAGTAGCCGTTGACGCATTCTCAACACTCCGAGCTCCGAAGGACGCTGTCCGCGCACTTCGGGTGCTCAACTCCCCAATCTGCATGTCGGAGCAAATTGGGGGCATCTGCAGCAAATTGGTGAACCGGTTCCAAAAGGAGCCTACGCGTGTCCGAAAACCCGTCGGCCGGAGACCCATGTTGCCCGACAGCGGAACTCGTTGTCCGCCAGCCAGAGATCGGCATCCTTCCCGACTTCGAGCGATCCTTTAGTGTTCCCGCAGCCCGCGATCTGTGCGGGGATCTGACTGCTCACTCTGACGGCATCTACGACGGAAGCTCTGGCAAACTCAACGACGTTCGCGAGGGCGCGGTCCATCGTGAGGATCGACCCCGCGATCGTGCCGTCGTCCAATTTACACACGTTGCCGTCCACGTAAACCCGGTGGGGGCCGAGCCGATGCTCGCCGTCCGGCAAGCCGGTAGCGCTGAAGGCGTCCGTGATGATCGCCGAACGATCTCTCCCCTTCAGGCGGTACGCCATTCTGAGAATGTGCGGGCTGAGGTGAACGCCATCCGGAATCAACTCGGCGATGATTTCCGGGCTGTCCAGGCAGGCCGTGATCAGTCCGGGCGATCGGTGATGGATCGGCGGCATCGCATTGAAGAGGTGAGTTGCGTGAGTAGCGCCGACAGCGATTGCTTCCATGGCTTGCTCGTACGTTGCGTCACTGTGACCCAACGAGGCAATGACGCCCCGAGTCACGAGGAACCGGATGAGTTCCAGGCCGCCGGGAAGTTCAGGCGCGAGAGTCACCAGGCGAATAAGTCCCGAGCCGGCCCTCAGAAGTTCCGCCATTTCCGCCAGATCCGGATCACGAATCCCCTCCTCCGGTTGGGCTCCCTTCCGCTTCAGATTGATGTACGGCCCCTCGACGTGGATACCCACGACTCGCGCGCCGTCCTCGTCGCCCGGCGCGGCATCCACACACCAGCCCACCGCCTGGATCAATTCTTCGTGGCGTGCCGCGATGGTGCTCGGGAGCCAGGCGGTGGTGCCGAACTCCACGAACCGCCGTGAGATTCGGCGAATCCCCTCGGCTCCGGAGAGCATCACGTCATCTCCGTAGCTGCCGTGGACGTGGGTGTCGATCAGGCCCGGAAGCACCCACTTTCCATCAGCGTTCACCAGTACTGCGCGTTCGGGGATGGCGTTTAGAGCGCTTCCGACGTACGTAAGCCGGCCTTCATCGAACACGACCAGCCCCGGTTCGAGAACCGCGTTTGGGGTGACCACCTTTCCACCCCGGATGGCGACGGCGCCCACTATCGGGCTCCTTCGGCACGCCGTTTGATGGCTCCCTGCAGGCGTTCAACGTTCAGATTCATGATCTTTCTCACCACGCCACGAATCAGCGGCCCCACCGTCGGGATGTCGAGTTCGTACCGAAGTTCACTCTCGAAACGACAGCACTCTCCAAGTGGGACGAAGCGCCAAAGGCCGCCATACTCTGTGAAGTCCCCCTTGAGCTGCGAAAACCGACATGTGAACTCCACATCATCCCAGATGTCTTCTTCCACCCATCGAACGGTGACGTGGAATGCGGGGATCAGACCCTCCCACGCCACCACGGTTCGGGTGTTGTCGTCGGACCGCTCGAGCACCGTGGTCTTTCGCACTTCCGGCATGAACTCGGGGAAGAGCTCGACCTCACGTGCGATGGCATACACAGCCGCGGCGGGTGCATCGATTTCAACGGAGTGTGTGAGAACTGGCAAACAATCGCTCCTGGTACACAGCGGGAGCCCGGGGGCTCAGAGTCCTGAGAGATCCGGGGCCCAGTACACCGGCCCGGATGACGCGAAACATCTCAACAGAAGCCCGGAGTCCCGGTCCTCCGGATCAGCGGCAGCCCGGCCGGCGCTTAACGTGGCGCCGAACAGAGGCGAGATGGATTCCGCACCCTGGGTCGGGTGACTCGGACCGACCAATAGGATGTGACACGAAGCGAGGGAACCATCCTCCCGCCGTGCCCGGCTGACCCAGAAATAGGCGTCACGCACCAGCCGCTCACGAAAGTCACGCACGGTCCTTCGCTCCCGCATGTTCCACGGCACGAAGACTCGGAGTCGCGCCTCGGCCGTCAATGGCTCGATCGTGACACTCACCAGTTGGGATCCGCCCGGGGCTCGACTGGGCGAGAGTCGCTGCAAGAGGAACTGCTCGGATCGGGTAAACGGCAGATTAGGTTGCCTTCGACTCCCGCGCACAATGGGAACCGGAAGGTCGCTCAGCGCTGTGGCGGGAGGCCCCGGATCGGTGAGCGACACCACCGTGCCGGCGACAAGAATGATGCCGCAGACACCGGCTCCGGCGACGGTGAGCACTCGCTGCAGGGACTCCCGAACGAGCAACGACGTGGAGACCGGCTGCGACCGGCCGGCGATCACCGCTTCCCACTGTTCCCGCTGCTGCCGGGCCTCCAGCACTTCTTCAATCTGCAGGAGCCGTGCGCGATCCGCTTCGCTGGAAGGATCGAGTTCCACCGCTTGCTGATACCAATGGCGCGAATCCTCCAATCGGCCCTGCTGCTGGTAGATTTCACCCAGGAGGGCGTGCACCGTGGCGCAGCCGGGGGCACGTCGCAGGAGCGCAGCACACTCATCGGCGGCCGCATCGCTCTGACCACGGATGCGGAGCAGGTTGGCCCTGGATATCAGCGGGGAGAGTACCCGATCGGCTTCGGCCCGGCAGGCGTCGCTGCCCGGAGGCTCGGCGTGTGCGCCGCCGCAGCGGGGGCACCCGACGAGCCCCTTCCCGCTCGGCGCCGGCAGGTTTGGAACGGCCCCGGGTGAATGACGCCGAAGATCAGCGCTGTCCATTGCCGATCATGTAACCCGGATTCCAGTTGTTGAGACCCGCCGGGCCGGAGCCTTGCGGATCGGCGCCACCCAGTCCGGAGAGTTGCTGGATGGCCTGCTGCGCGCGCTGCGCGAACTCCGTGTTCGGCGCCACCTGGATGACGATCATGAACTCCTGTCGGGCTGCGGCGGGGTCCCGGCGGGCTAGTGCGACGCCCTTTCGATAATGGAGATCGGCTTTCCAGAGTTGAACGACAGATCCGACCGACTTCCCCTCGTTGACCGTGTTCGGATCGCCCGATATCAGCGCCCGCTTCGCGAGCGCCGCCGCCTGATCCAGAGATGCGTCGGCATCGTCAACCTGACCGAGAGCTGTCTGCACCCGACCCAGGGCCAGGTACGTCGCAGGGGAGTTTGAATTCAGGCGCAGTGCGTATCGGAGCTTCTCCTCCATCGCGGCAAGGGTATTTCGGTCGGGAGTCGAAGACCCGTTCCCGAGCCGAGCCTGCGCCATCTCGGCGATGGACCAGGCAGCCCCCTGGAGTGCGCTCCCACGATCCGAGCCGGTAGCGGTGCGCACGGCCTCCTGAAACTTCTCTGCCGCCAGGTCATACTGTCTGCTTTGAAATGCTCGATGGGCGGTATTGAGCGCCACATTGGTGGTACGGGTCAGGGCTTTTGCCTGGAAGCGGTCCATAGAGGTCACCGTGAGCCAGGTCACCACTACGATGAGGACCCCCAGAATCAGCACCACGCCCAGCCAACCCAACAGCCAGCGAGCCTCTCCGCCTCCGGCCGATCTCCGGATTGCGGGCGACGGGTCCGGCGGCGAGTAAGACGGCAACGCAGCGGGCGGAAGCGTTCCGGGACCGTGGATCGGAGGCTGACCCGGGGGAGGCATTGACCCGGCGCCGGCGGCGGCGTAGCCACCCGGACGCGGCAGTCCCGTGGGGTAGGCCATCGGCGCCTGGCGGGTTGGCTGGGACGGGGTGGCCACGCGTCCCATGGGGCGGGAAGGCGGAGCAGCGACCGGGGCTACGGCGACCGGTCTACCCATCGGCGGGCGGGCCTGTACGGGACTACCGTTTTGAGGTTCCGGCTGCCGGATCGACTGTACCGGCGGCATCCGAGATGCGTGGGGCGGCGCTTGACCAGCCCCAACGGCTCTCAAGTCTTCCGAGAGTTGGCGAGCATCCGGATAGCGGGTGGATGGATCTTTTGACATCGCACGCCGAATCACGCTGTCCATGCCGGAGGGGATCCCGCTCGCCGGCGGCGCATCCACGTGCATGATGTTGTAGGTGATGGTGACCACACTGTCGCCGACGAAGGGCTTCTTCCCGGTGGCCATCTCGTACAACATAACGCCGAGCGAAAAGAGGTCGGTTCGAGCGTCGATCCCCTTCCCGAGGATTTGCTCGGGGGACATGTAACTGGGCGTCCCGAACACCTGACCTTCGGCTGTAAGCGTAGGTTCGAAGGTCAGCCGGGCGATACCGAAGTCGGTGATCACCACCCGACGATCCGGCTCTAGATGGACGTTGTCGGGCTTGATGTCCCGGTGAACCACGCCTCGCTTGTGGGCAAAGGCGAGCCCGTCGGCCACAGCGCAACCGATTCGGACAACCTCGCTGAGAGGAAGGACCCCCTTTTGGCGCAGTTCTTCGCGGAGCGCCTGGCCCTCCAGGAACTCCATCGCGATGAAGTACCGCCCCTGCGCCTGGCCGTGGTCGATGATCCGGACGATGTTCGGGTGCTGCAGACCGGCGGCGGCACGGGCTTCCCGCGTGAAGCGCTCGATTCGTTCCTGGCGAGGTTGGCCGGCGAGATTGGCCGGCATCTGCAACTCTTTGAGCGCAACACGCCGACCCTTTTCATCAACCGCTTCATAGACGATATCGTTGCTTCGCGCGAGTTCACGGATTATTCGAAACCGCCCCAGCGTGTTCGAAACCAACCCGGTTTCACACCTCTCTCGCGCAGACCGCAGGCGCGACTATGGCCGCCGTAGAATCGACCCCAGCAAAGACTTTGGCTTGTCGGCCCTGGGTTCCGCAGGGGGAACTGAGTTGGGTGGCGCCGGTACTTCTCCGTGGGCCCGCGCCAGATCTGTGCTCGAGAGTACCTCGGTCACGTATCGCCCATCATCCACCGGCTGGGTCGAGTGCTCCTCAGGGGCTTCTTCCACACTCCAGGGAACGATTTCGTCGACGTGGAGCACCATGGCGGTGATGTTGTCGCGCCCACCCCAATGGTTGGCCCGGTTCACCAGTTCCCAGGCGGCGACAGACGGGGACTCGGCGGCAAGGATTAGTGCGATTTCGGAGGCCGGCACCATCCCGCTCAGTCCATCCGAGCAAAGTAAGAACCGATCTCCCCGATCTAGAGAGTACGCGGACAGGTCGGGCTCGACCTCGGGCGCGCCGCCCATGGATCGGGTAATCACATTCCGGAAGGGCGACTGCTCCGCCTGCTCCAGAGACATCGCGCCCGACCTCACCTGTTCTGCTACCCAGGAGTGGTCTTCGGTGAGTTGTCGCAGTTGGCCGTCTCGGAGCAAGTAGCAGCGAGAGTCGCCGACTTGCGCAACGAAGATTTCGCACTCCTTTACGACCACCGCGGTAAGCGTTGCCCCCATACCCTGCCGTCCCGCGTTACTGCGCGCGGAGTCGACGATGAACGCGTTTGCTGCGCGCACGGCTCGAGCCATGGACGGTTCCACATCCGACGACTCATCGTCGTAGTAGGCGCCGATGAAGCCGTTCAACGCCAATTCCGCGGCGACCTGGCCGGCGGAGTGGCCTCCCATGCCGTCCGCTACCGCATAGACGCGGCCCTTGCGAGCCAGCACGGAGGGGTTCCAGGGCTCCAGGAAGTCAAACTTGTCCTCGTTGTTCTCCCGAACCCGACCCAGATCGGTCTTAGCGGCGACGACGAGGTGAACGTGCCAACTCGGCTTCTTGCCGTCGCGGTCGTTCCAGGCACGTTTCAGAGCCTGCGGATCGATAGGGGTGGTGGTTTCTTGTTCTTGGGTCATGGAGAACTACCGACGGTTGCCGCGTCGGGGAACAGAGTGCGTGGCGAACTCGCCCACCCCCGATCGGGGTGGACTCAGGCGCCGACTCCTCGCTGGCGGAACTTCAATCAACGGGTCAGAACTCCGTATTCGATGCGGTTCGCCGGCACTCGGCGAACCTCTCGTTTCCACTGTTGGCGGGTGCTCGTCAGAGGTCAAAGAGTCTCGACTCGTCGGCATCCTGTGGGATAGCCGCGGTGGCGAACGAGACCGTATCCATGTTCTCCACGCCGCTCCCCGAGTCTAACGCGGGCGCCGTCTGATACGTAAAGTCGGTCTTTCCGAGCCGGAATTCCAACCCATCGTACAGAGTCTGAGGTTCGTTGGGCGGGAGACGCCTACCGGCAATGAAGCTCCCATTCGTGCTGCCTACATCTACCAATTCCGCCGACCCGTCCGCGCTGATTCGGATCTCCGCGTGCCGACCCGACATGAACGAATCGTTTACGAAGATCTGATTGTTGGGCCGCCGCCCGATGGAGTTCACGCCTAACCGCAAACCATACGCCGCGTCGCCGCCGATCATGGCCGCCACTATCTCGCCATCCTCCGCGTCCCCCGCTGGGTCGGCGACCGCGGGCGCCGAGAAACTCGCCGGATCCATAAACGTGAAGAAGAGATTGCCGAACTTCAGCATATCCCCGGAACGAAGCGTTGCTCTCTCGCCGGGGACCAACTTGCGGCCGTTGTGCGAGGTGCCGTTGCTGCTTCCGAGATCCTCGATCTCGACGCGACCGCCGATCAGGGTGAGTTGCGCGTGTCTTCGAGATACCGTGGGATGCGCCAGGAGAACCTCGCCGGACTCGCGGCCCACCAGGTTTGCCCCTTCGGAGAGTGGATGCTCGCCGCCCGCTCCCGTGGTATCTACCAGCCGAGGCACCTGCGACAGGTCCGGGAGATCGTCCGCGGAACCTACGCCCGATGCAAGGTGCAGACCGCAGTCCTGGCAGTACACCTCACCCGGCGAGTTTGGGGTTTGACAAACCGGGCAAAGTACGGCTATCGCCTGCTGAGTTCGATCGTAGGGCGGCGCTGCGGGCGCGGGAGCCCGTCCCTGAGGCGGATAGCCTGCCGGGTCGCCTTCGGTCACAATGACAGTTTTTTCGTCCATGTGAAGATTCTCCGTCCAGGCGAGCTACTTACGCTTTCCAAGGTCAATATCGAGCATGGTGCCGATCAACGTCTTTTCCACCTCGCCGGCGCCGGTGCGCAGGTTGGTGATCGCCTGGCCCAGTTCGGCGGCCTGCTGGTTCATTCCAGTCTGCTCGAGCAGCAGTTGTGTTCTCTGCAGGTCCTGCATCGCCATTCCGGCGGTGAGCTGCTGGGTCTTGAGGCCCATCATCGTCCGCTCGAGGTTTCGGGAGGCACGGGCAATTTCGATCTCTCGTTGCACGGTGCCATTGACGCCGGAGGCCACCAGGGACGCATCGGCGACGAAGTTAAACACCGCATCCGCTTCCAGGCGGGAACCAAGGGCGCCCGTCACGCAGTCGTCGTACGAAACCTCCACCTTGGCGACCCGATAGGATCCAGACGGTCGCCGGCCAAACCCCAACTCGATCAGAGTTCGCTGCGAAGCGCCGCGCTCGAGGTCCGGCAGCATCGCCTCCGCCGTGAGGGGACCGAATTGCGGCTGCAAGCCGTAGATCTGTCGAGCCTCCACCCATCGACCCAGCACCAGCCGGAGACGAATGTTTTTGGCAACCGTGCTCAGCAACTGCTGCAACTCCAACTGGAAGACAGCCGGGATCTCTTCGGGTCGGGCGATGTAATGGTAATTTCCACCGCCGCGCTTCGAGAGACCCGCAAGGAGCTCCTCGTTGTACTCCGGGCCAAATCCCAGGGCAGAGACGGTGATTCCTCGACTCCGCTGCTCAGCGGCACACCCCACGATGGAGGAATAATCCTTTACCCCGGAGGTCGGCTCCCCATCAGTCAGTACGACCACTCGATTGACGTAGCCGTCCGTCCGTACGGACGCCACCTGCGAGCTTCCGGTGGCCAATCCTTCGTAGAGGTTCGTGGTGTTGCCGGGCACGATTCGAGACAGGTGCTCCTTCACCAGCGCCTTATTCACCACCCGGCGGGCGGGCATCACAATCTCGGCCCGGTCTGAAAAGGTAACGATGGAGAGTACGTCATTCGGATCGAGCAGATCGATCACGTGCCCGCAGGCCCGCTTTACATACTCCAGTGGCTCGCCCTCCATAGAGCCGCTGCGATCGATCACGAGTGACAGGTTCAGGGGAAGTCGGCGGCCCACCGCCGCCGCCGAGGCATCTACCTCCACCAGGAGGTGTTCTACGGAGTTCCGGGGGCCGTGTGCGTACTGGTTGCCGGTGATGACCTGAACCGACAGCGCATTTGGGCTCGCGTAACTCGTGCGGGCCGGATCCGAGGGCGCCCCGTACCCCAGATTCATCTGAGTGGGAAAACCGCCGGTCCCGATGATCTGAGTGCTCTCCATCCGCCGCCCGTTCCTTTCCGTCCATCCGTCACTGTGTTGCTGGGGCAGGTTCTCGCTCCGCTCCCATGACGCCATCGGAGCGGATCAGGTTTATTCTGCCCTGTGACGGCCCCACACGTCCTATGGGACGATCGAGCGCCGTCGAATACTTCACATACGACGCCTGAAACGGGCTCCTGTGTTCCCTCACCCGCCCCTACAGAAGGATTGTCTCGCCTTCGCAGGCGGCGCCGCTGGACACTGAACCAGCGCCCCGCGCCTCCAGTTCCCGCCGAAACTCACCGTGGATCGCGTCCACGTCACAATCATCCGCGTCCGGGTCGTGATGGAACAACAGCACGCGTTCGGGTCGTGCGTGGGCGGCGACCGCTCCAAGCGTCATCCCACAGGAGTGCCCCCAGCCTCGCTTGGACTGATACTGCTCGAATGAGTACTGACAGTCGTGAATCAGTAGAGAAGCCCCCTCGGCGAACTCTGCCATTCGGAGTGCCTGTCCGCTCAACTCCGGACCGCATGATGAGGGTTCGAGCTCATTGTCCGGGCAGAACACTACAGACCGTCCGCCGTACTCCAGTCGATAGGCGAGCGTTGTGCCTGGGTGAACCACCTCAAGCGTGGTGACGGCGATGCCGAACATGTCGAAAGGAACCTGGGTCTCCTGCACAGCGTTGTATCGAACGCTCGCCCGGAAGGCCTCTATGGACACCGGGAAGAACTTCCCGCCCATTACGCCCGCGAGAGTAGCGCTCATCGCGGAGTCCTTATCCTCGGGACCGTAAAGGTGGATCTCGTTTCCGGGTACGTACAGGGGCTTAAAGAACGGCAGGCCCTGCGTGTGGTCCCAGTGGTAGTGCGTGAACATGATCGCGAGGCGGAGTGGCGAATGCCCGATGAGGGCATTGCCGAGCAATCGAATGCCGGTGCCGGCGTCGAAAACAACATGCCGCTGCCCGGGCAGCGTCACATCAATGCATGTGGTGTTGCCGCCGTAGCCGGATGCTCGATCCGGGGAGGCGATGGAGCCGCGACACCCCCAGATCGTGACGCCAAAGTGTCGACCCAACGTGTGGTCTACGATCTCAAGGAGCGCCGAATCGGTGTAGGGCTTGATGAGGTAACCCGAAGCTCCGGCAAGCAATGCGGCTTTCTTGTCCGCCTCGAACTGCTTCACGGAGGTGATAACAACTGGTATGGCCGCAGTCTCTGGGTTCTCCTGAAGCGACCGACACAGGTCGAGGCCGTTCCGGCCCGGGAGCATCGTGTCCACCAACAGCAGGTGCGGACGGAGTGTCGACACCAATTCATCCACATCGTGGACGTTGCCGCACTCCAGAACTTCGAAGGACTGAGCTCGCAGTGTCTGAGCCGCGCGTTCCCGAGTAGCCTGGTGGTGTTCCACCACCAGGATCCGCTTACCGTTGCCCTTGGCCTCGGACGACATCTGTAAAAACTCCCAGCGCCGAGCACGCCACGGGAAACCAGAGGTGGCCGCCGGAGCGCGTTGCTGCGTTAAGAGTTAGTTACCGACGGGTCCATCCCCTTGCAAATGGAATCGAGCAGGAGTGAAGACTTTCACAGGCGTGTCCCAACTTCCGAGGCGGCCGGCCACGACTCGCCTCGCCCCAAACGAGGAAGGGGCCGGACGCACTCGCCCGGCCCCTCTCGAAACCCGCTCTGGGGAACCAGCGCTACAGCTTTTCGGCGGTGGACTGCGCCTTCTGGCCGTCAATCTGGAACCCGGGACCCATCGTCGAAGAGATGGAGACCGCCTTCACGTAGCGGCCCTTCGCTGCAGAGGGCCGAGCCTTCAGCAGGGCATTCAGCAGTACGTAGAAATTCTCAACCAACTGATCGGTGGTGAAGTTGACCTTGCCGATCGGCATGTGAACGATACCTGCCCGCTCGACACGATACTCCACACGGGAGGCGCTCTTGACGTCGCGAACCACCTTGCCGATGTCGTTGGTCACTGTGCCGCTCCGAGGACTGGGCATTCGCGGTCCGAGCGTGCGGCCCAGCGCACGACCGATTTGCGGCATCAGGTCCGGCGTCGCCATCAAAAGGTCGAACTCGCGCCACCCCTGCTGGATCCGGGTGATCAGGTCGGCATCTCCCACGACATCCGCGCCGGCTGCCAGAGCCTCCTCGGCCTTGTCGCCCTTCGCAAAAACCGCTACACGACGCACCTTGCCGGTACCATGCGGAAGATTCGTAGTTCCGCGAACCATTTGGTCCCCATGCCGGGGATCGACACCTAATCGAATTGCGACTTCTACGGTTTCGTTGAACTTTGCGTTCGCCGTCTTCTTAACCAACTAGATGGCGTCGACGAGTTCGTAAACCGCTTCGACATCCAGACCCGCCACTGCGGCGGCGTATCGCTTGCTTCGCTTTGCCATTTCCAGTTTGCTCCTGTGGTAGATGTCGGCCCCGAGAGAGGGGCCTCCCACGTCGTGACCGGATCATCTGTCTAGCCGACGATCTCAATCCCCATGCTGCGCGCCGTACCGGCGATGATCTTCGCCGCTGCGTCCATGTCGTTCGCGTTCAAGTCCTGGAACTTGGTCTGCGCGATCTCACGAAGCTGTGCCTCGGTGATCTTCCCAACCTTAGTCTTCTTGTTGGCGCCCGAGCCCGACTTGACCCCAGCAGCCTTCTTCAAGAGTTCCGCCGCAGGCGGCGTCTTGGTGACAAACGTGAAGGAGCGGTCTTCGTAGATGGTGATTTCGACCGGAACAACCGTTCCCACCATCGAAGCCGTTCGCTCATTGTAGGTCTTCACAAACTCCATGATATTGATGCCGTGTTGGCCGAGCGCCGGACCCACGGGAGGGGCCGGTGTCGCCTTTCCGGCGTTGCACTGGAGCTTGACGATCGCCTTGACTTTCTTTGCCATCGAACCTACCTCGCGGGCCGCGACGAACGCAAAGCCCGCTCACACTCACACATGCTCAATCTGATTGAAGTCCAACTCCACCGGCGTATCTCGGCCGAAGATGGAGATGAGGACCTTGACCTTCTGCTTGTCGCCGTTCACTTCTTCGATGGAACCGTTGAAGTCGGCGAATGGCCCGGTCGTAACGCGAATGACTTCACCCTTTTGCCACGTCGGCCTGGTCTTCACTCCGCCGTCTGCGAGCGCCTCGAGGATGTCGTTGACTTCACGATCCAGCAGCGGCACAGGTTTGTTGCCGCTGCTGACAAATCCGGTTACCCCGATGGTGTTCTTTACAAGGTACCAGGTCTGCTCATCCAATTCCATTTCAATGAGCACATACCCAGGAAACACCTTGCGCTTGATCGTGGTCTTGCGTCCGTTGCGGTTGCGCTGCTCTTCCTCAACGGGAACGAGAATCCGTCCGAACCGATCCTCGAGTCGCAGCGACTTGGAGCGCCGTTCGATGTTGGTCTTGACCTTGTTCTCATGTCCGGAGTATGTGTGGACCGCATACCAGGCTTTCATCGCGAGTTCCTCCGACGGATCGGCTTAACGGTGCACACCGAGCACATTGAGCAGGCCTTTGAAAATCAGGCCCAGAATGGCATCCCATCCCGCGATGAACACCCCGATGAGAACCAGCAGCCCCAACACCACCTGGGTTTGGGCACGAAGTTCCTCGCGACTGGGCCAAGTCGCCTTCGAGAGTTCGACCTTGACCTCGTCAACGTACTTCCGGATCCGCCTGGTCGTGGGGACCCCGGGGGACTTCGAGCCTCCACCGGCGGGCCGGGCCGTCGGCTGAGGTTTCGCCTTCTCCGCACTGGGGCGAACCGCGCCGGCGCTGTTTTCCGTAGCCATCCTGGTACCCTCGCAGCCCGTGGACGAGACAAATAATTAGGAGGAAGGTGCAAGACCTTCCCCCTGACGCCGGATTATACCAATCGACCATGGGGGCGTCAATAAGAACGGGCCCCGCTGAGCCGAGAGGCCCAGGCTCAAACTCTAAAGAGGGATCGCCTCCGCCCCGGGGCAATTGTCGGGCTGGAGGATTGGATCCATGCTCGTGGGATATGTAGCGGATGAGCGTTACCTGGCGCTTTCCGATGTGGCAGTCGACTTTACTTCGCAGGACGGCACTCTCACGACGGCTCGTTCGTCGGCGGGTGGCGCGATCGTGGCCGACGTCCAGCCGGGAACCTACCGGGTCACGCTGAACCGCGAGGGGTTCGGTCCCAAGACCGTAGATGTGGAGCTTAGCGCTTCCGAGCCCTATTTGTTCCGGCTGCTGGCCAACCGACTGTTGGGCTACGCCTGGCCCAAGTGGGTCAAGTCGGGTGATCGATCGGAATTTCGCGTGCACTCCGTTCACGCTTACCGGCTAAGCCTTTGGCGGTACGGACTGAAGCGAGAGCAGGTCAAGTTGATCGGCTGGTTCGACGAGCACGGTCCTCGGGCCACCATGCAGGTCACACCGGACGGCGACTACACCCAGACTGGCGTTGAGTGGAACAAGAGAGGCTACGCGTCCAAGCACCACACCCAGTTCATGGTGGGGCCGGAGAAGTCGGGTCTCTACTACTTTCACGCGGAAACCGAGGAAGGGGAGTTCTTTACCTTTCCCTGGGTGGTGGCTCCCGCCGTCCCGTCGGCCCGGATCGCCGTCCTGGCATCCACCAACACGTGGAACGCCTACAACAACTTTGGTGGGAGATCCAACTACATCAACGCCACCAGTCTGCCCGTGCGCCCCGTCGCAAATGCGCGACTTGAGATGACACGCTACCTGGCCGGCACCTACAACGAGTGGCAGTTTGCCGACGATCTCTACCAGCCCCTCTCCTTCGATCGTCCGGAACCTCTGAACGCCGTACTTCGGGATGAGGAAGCAACCGACCCCATTCGAGGGCGGCAGCCCTGTCACCTGGCGCCCGCCGAGTGGCGACTGCTGGCCTGGCTCGAGCGCGAGGGGTTCGACTACGACTTCTACTCCGAGTCACAACTGCACTACGGACAGTTGCCGCTCGACTCGTACGATGTGCTGATGCTGAGCTCCCATCCGGAGTACTGGTCTGCGGAGATGTATCGCCAGGTCAAGGAGTGGGTGTTCGAGCGAGGCGGGCGGTTGATGTACCTGGCGGGTAATGGAGTCAACTGCGAGGTGGAGTTCCTCGACCCGGACCGCCTGTGGTTCAAATCCTACGTCAAGCCCGGTGAAGAGAGTCGGTTCGGCCGCACGGTTGAGTCGGAGGCGAATCTTCTGGGGGTAGCGTACACCGAGGCCGGCATCATGACCGCCGCGCCATATGAAGTCCTGGACGAGCACCACTGGGTCTTCGAGGGAACCGGATTGAAGAACGGGGACCACTTTGGTTTCGAGAGCCTGCACGAACGAATCCCGGGCGGGGCATCCGGCCACGAAACAGACAAGCGAACCCCGAGCAGCCCGGCTAATCTCGAACTCATCGCCCGCGGTCTCAATCCAGACAAGGGCGGCGCCGAGATGGTGTACCACGAGCCGGGCGGCGGCGGCGCCGTCTTCTCGGCGGGTTCGATCACCTGGCCCGCGTGCGTACTTGTGGACCCGCACATCAGCCGGATCACGCGAAACGTGCTGGAACGATTCCTGGCCTGAGGCAATCTGGGGGAGCAAGGTCTCATGCGAAAGATCACCGACGACGAGATCCGCTTCTTCGACGAGAACGGATTTGTCATTTGCCGTGGCGTCATTCAGCCGGATGAGTTGGAGAACTTTCGCGTCGAAAGCTCTCGCCTGATCCAGGAGATCCTGGCAGCCGGTCCCGCTGCAGCGAGGTGCAATCGGGGGCCTGAAGGGGTCCCCTATTACCTGACCTACCTTCACGCGAACCCGAACGACTTTTCCCTTCGCCTGCTGGCGCACCCCTTCATTGGTGATCTCCTGACCCGGATGGTCGGGCCGGACTTCATTCCCTGCTATGAGTCGCTGGTGTTCAAGCTGCCCGGCCGGGGCTCCTCGGTGCCCTGGCATCGCGACGGCAACTCCCAGCAGTCCGGTAATGAGCGGATTTTCAACATCGATCTTTACCCGGATCGTTCGACGGTTGAGAACTCTTGCGTGTGGGTGGTTCCCGGAAGCCATCTGTGGGAATTTGGACGAGCAGCGGAAATGGCTCGGCGGGGCCGAGACCACTTTGACCTGCCGGGCGCCGTTCCGGCGGAGACCGAGCCGGGAGACGTCCTGCTCCACCACGTCAAAGTGCTCCACGGGAGCACGGTCAACCACAGCGAGGAATTGCGGCGGGTAGTTTACTTCGACAATCGGGCCGTGCGCTGGAATCGAACTTACAATTGGTTTCCCGACGACGTCCTGGCACGTCGCTGCTTGCTGTATCAGTACGCGCTCCACCAGCGAGCCACTCGCCCCTACCCCAGCGACGATGAACGGTTCGCATACGCTCCGCCTGAAGGAATGCCGACCTGGAGTCCGGGTGACTCGATCGACCTTCATTGTGCACGGGAGGTTCAGCCCTCCTAGGGAGCAGCGATGAGCGATGAACTGGAGCGGCATGCAGCTGAGCTGCGTGTGCTTGAGCTTCGGGCGCAGTTGAATGATCACAACTACGCCTACTACGTGCTGGATCAGCCGACGGTTTCCGACGGCACCTATGATGCTCTCCTTGCTGAGTTGGCTCGGCTGGAGGAAACTCACCCCGAGTTGCTCTCCCCAACATCCCCGACTCTGCGGGTCGGCGCTTCCCCACAGTCTCAGTTCAACTCGCACATCCATCGCGTGCCGATGCTCTCGCTGGGAAATGCATTCAGTCTCCAGGAGTTGACGGACTTTGATGCGCGGGTGAAGCGGTTACTGGCTCTGGATCTTGCGGCTGATGTCGAGTACATGGCTGAGCCGAAGATCGACGGGCTCGCGGTCAGCCTGACCTATCGGGATGGACACCTCGAAGTCGGAGCCACCCGAGGAGACGGAGCGTCCGGCGAGGACGTGACTGCCAATCTCCGAACGGTCCGAGGGCTCCCGCTTCAACTGCGATCGGGCGCCCCGGGCAGCGTGCTCGAAGTTCGCGGAGAGGTGTTCCTCTCCCACTCCGAGTTTGCCAGGATCAATCAGGAGCGCGAGCAGCGAGGGGATCCGACCTACGCCAATCCGCGCAACTCAGCCGCTGGGTCGCTGCGGCAGTTGGACTCTCGAATTACGGCGTCGCGCCGTC
>SYKE01000003.1 GCA_005798285.1 Actinomycetota bacterium | reverse complement strand
TCGCACTTCAGCGGCCCAGGCATCGAAGGAACCGCTGCGGGTGGACTCGGCTGCAGAATTCGGTACCAACCAGAACAGCGTTGCCACTCCGGAACCCGTGGGGAGGATCCCGCAGAGCTGCCGGCAATCTCTCACCCACTGGCGCAGGTGGCCACGAATCGTGGAGCAAGGTCCCACCGCCCAGAACGCGCCGAAGCCATACTCATAGCGCCATCGAGGTCCCTCGACGAACTGGCGCAGAGCGGACCGTGAGCCGTCAGCGCCCACAACGAGATCGAACGGGCCATCCGTTCCCGAGCCGGACTCCAGCATTTCGCCTTCCGGTTCGGATCTCAGTCCGAGGATCTCCACGCCGAGGCGGAGATTGACCTGAGACCGAAGGCATTGCTCGACGAGAACCTCCATCAGTTCCGCTCGACGCAGCCCCATCGAACAGGCGCCCTCGGCGACTTCGTCCCATCGGATGTCGATCAACTGGCAGTGGCCGTGTGTTGCGTTCAGACGTTCGATTCGCTCAGCCCGCGCCGCCACCTGCTCCAGTAATTCCAGCCGTTGCAGCACGCCCTGCCCCGAGGGCTGGAGCAGAACGCCGGCGCCCACCGGAAGCAGCTCGGGCGCTCGCTCGAGGAGGGTGACCTCGTGGCCCTGCCGTGCCAGTAGACAGCTCGCCATGGCGCCACCTACGCCACATCCAACGACTGCAACGCGCACTTCGCAACTCCCGGTCCGGCGAACATGGGCGAGGGGCGACCATCCGCCAAACCTGCTCGTCCGCGCAACTGCCTGAGGGGTTGTGAAGCTCCCTACCCGCCGAAGAGCTCGACTCGGGCGCCAGCGGCCGCCGACCGGTACACCGCCTCCGTGAACTCCATGTAAGCCAACCCTTCGGAGAACGAGGGCTCCACCACCGCGCCGTCCCGAATGGCGGAGATGAAGTCCGCCTCAACCTGCCACGGTCGGCGCAGCTCCTCGGGAATCTCTGTCGGAACGGCCGCCGGATCACCGGCTCGTCCGAGAAGAACCTCGTCGGTGTCCATGTCGTACCGCAGCGTTCCGTCGGTTCCGTAGAGCTCGATGACATTGTGCGGAGCGAAGCGTGCGACGCCGCTGAACAAGTACGTCGCCACGGCTCCGGAGCGCAGCTCCGCGCCGATGGAGACGGACTCGCCAACCACCACGCGCACTTCCTCTCCCGAGCCGGCACGGCGGCGGATGGGCGTGTGTGTCTTGACCACCGCGCTCAGCGACGCGTGGAGCCCCACCCAACGATGAACCACCTCGATCCACATCCCCAGACAGAGCGTGTTGTACCCTTGAAGCTCAAAGTCCTGACGCCAGTGGAGGGGAGCATTCGGGTCGGCATTGCTGTCGAAACGACCGGTCGCAAACACCTCGCGCAACTCTCCCAGGGCGCCTTCGGTCAGAAGTCGGCGCACGAACCGGTCTCCCAACAGCCCGTTCGGCGGGGGACAAAGCATCGCCACCAGCTCCGGGTGACGCCGTGCCGCAGCCTGCATCAACCGTGCCTCGTCGAAGGTGCGCGCCATGCGCGCCTGACAGAAGACGTGCCGACCGGCATCCAGGCACTCGATGCTCATCTCGGCATGGGTGTAGGGCCAGGTGCCGATGAACACTGCATCCAGATCGGCACGATGCGCGAGCGCCCGCCAGTCGTCCATCACTTCCGGAATGCCCCAACGGGCCGCCACCCGCTCCCCGCTCTCTCGAGAGCGATTGCAGACCGCGACGACCTCAACGCCGGAAATCTTGCTCAGGCCCGGCAAATGCCGCGATTCGACGATTCCACCGGCGCCGATAATACCGACTCGAATTGATGACACTCTAAGTCTCCCTTTCCTCCAACCGAACCGGGCGGACACCGAACGCCCTCTCCACTCGCCCCAACTCCCCACAACGTTTCCAGCCCGACGGCACGGACCCTTCCCAGGGATCGAACGAACTTCGCAGATTCTCCTATACTGACTCCCGGTGTTCGCCTACGCTGCGCAGAGCGATCGCCGCCGTGAATCCCACGGTGATCCCGACAAGGACAGTGACGCACGTATGCTGGTCTCCTACCACAACCACACCCGTTGGAGCGATGGCGCTCCGACACTGGCGGGTCAGATTGAAGGCGCCCGACAGGCAGGGCTCGATGAGCTTGGGATCTCAGATCACTACGTGATGATTCCGAACGGCGTTTGCGATTGGACCATGGATCTCGACCTCCTCGGAGATTACGTGCTCGAGATGCGGTCCGCTGCGCTGGAGACCAGAAACCCCGTGCTCCGGCTGGGTTTGGAGGCGGATTACTTTCCGGAGACCATCGGCGAGCTTCGCGATCGGCTGGAGCCGTATCCGTGGGACTATGTGATCGGCTCGGTCCACTACGTCGATGGCTTCTGCACCGACTCACGGGCGTCCGATTGGGAAGCGCTGAGTGTGTCGGAACGAAACGACGTCTGGCGGAGGTACTGGCAGCTCATCGTGGAACTGGCGGAGAGCCGCGTGTTCGACTTTGTGGGACATCTCGATCTTCCCAAGAAGTTCGGATATCGACCGACCATCGACCTGACCGAATCGGAAGACGCAGCTCTAAACGCCATCGCCGCCGCAGGACTGGCCATCGAGATCAATACCGCGGGGTGGAGCCTGCCCGCGGGAGACGCCTATCCCTCTGAGAGTCTGTTGAAGCGGGCCTTCGGGCGCCACATCCCACTGGTGATCAATGCCGACGCGCACGTGCCGGAGTTCCTCACCCGAGGCTTTGATCGAGCCCGTGAGTTGGCGCGCCGGGTGGGATATGAGTACACGTCTCGCTACGAGCGGCGACAGCGATTTGACGTGACGCTCTAAGGCCGATCGACGGCGAAAGGGCCGGTTTTTCGGATGGACCTCACCCTCGATCTACAGCGTGCGATCAGCCAGATTCACGAGTCTCCCTATGAGCTCTGCTATGAGTTCACCGGAGCCGGGTCGGAAGCGCTGTTCTGGCTGCACGCTGTCGCCGGATCCTCGCGAACGCTGCTGCAGGCATCGGATCGCTACGCCTACCGTTCGCTTCAGAATCTGGTGGGGGGTCCGGTGTACCGAAGCGTGACCCCCGAAACAGCCCGGGCGATGGCGGCGGCGGCCTATGCCGAGGCCACGGAGTTGGGTCCCGCTGGGCCGATCCTGGGAGTTGCCTGCACCGCTGCGATCGCGACGGATCGGGAGCGACGAGGGCAGGATCGCGCGTGCATCGCCGTGGCCTCTGAGATCGGGATCGACGTCTGGCGACTCGAGTTCGACCGGACCGCACACGACCGCAGCTCGGAGGAGGAAACCGTCTCTCGGGCCGTGCTCCACGCGGTTGCATCCGCTGCAGGAATGGCGGGCCCAGAGGTACCTCTAACTCCCGCTGACTCGTTCGACCGGGTCGAGTCGGCAGCGGATGACCCTGTGGCGGCGCTTCTGCGGGATGATGTCCATGTCGTCTCGGTAGATCGGTCCGGCACACGACGAGCCCTGGCGCCGCCGCCGGGCGTGGTGCTCTCCGGCTCCTTCAATCCCCTCCACCATGGGCACCTGGGCCTGGCGGAGGCTGCGTCGAATCGTCTCGGACTGCCCTTCCTCTTCGAGATGTCGGTGCGCAATGCCGACAAACCTCCCCTGAGCCGCACCGAACTGGAGCGACGGCTCGGGCAGTTCCCGGGCCGCGCCGAGGTGGTGCTGACCGGAGAGCCTTACTTTGCCGCAAAAGCGACATTGCTCCCCGGATCCACCTTTGTGGTGGGGTACGACACGGCTGTCCGCCTGCTGGATTCGCGCTACTACGTGGGCGAGTCCGGTCTTGAGGAGGCGATGCAGGCGCTGCGCCGGAGCGGATCCCACGTGATCGTAGCGGGCCGGGTGACCTGCGACGGTTTCCTCGGGTTGGAGGACCTCTCCATCCCCGATTCGCTGAGGGACCTGTTTCTCGGCCTTAGCGAGGATGAGTTTCGAGCGGACGTCTCATCGACCGAGCTGCGGGCACGCGAGCAGCGGGTCGTGCAGTGACAGCTTCGCCGGAATCCACAGTGGAGGGCGGGCAGGGGCCCTTCGGAGTGTTAGACGGAGACCACGTGGGATTGACATCATCGGCAAAGGAATTCGGTGGCGTTTCGCGGTATCACGGCATGCGCCGATAGCGGCTGACCGACCTGGGAGAGAACGTAAGTGCGTGTTGCAGTAGCCGGCATCCTTCACGAGTCCAACACCTTTGCCACCTTCCCCACTGGACGAGCTCAGTTTGAGCACAACTGGACCACCGGCGCGGAAATGCTCCGTCGATGGTCGGATACCCACCACGAGCTGACCGGATTCCTCCAGGGGAGCGCGGAGGCCGGGTTCGATGTCCTGCCACTGCTCGCTGCGACCGCCACTCCGGGGGGCGTCGTCACCGCCGACGTCTACGAGGCTCTCTTAGGACAACTGCTGGTTCGCCTGGAGTTGTCGGCGCCGCTGGATGGGATGCTCCTGTCGCTTCACGGGGCGATGGTCTCGGAAGAGTTTCCGGATGGGGACGGTGAAATCGTTCGCCGGGTACGAGAACTGCTGGGTCCGGACATTCCGCTCGTGCTCACCCTCGACTTTCACACGAACCTCTCACAGAAGATGGTGGATCACACCACCGCAACGCTCATCTACCGGACCAATCCTCACATCGATCAGCGACCGCGCGGATTGAAGGCTGCCCGCCTGCTGAAGCGCATCATCGCCGGTGAAGTCCAACCTGTACAGGCGCTGGCAAAGCCGCCCATGGTGTGGAACATCCTGCACCAGAACACTTCGGCGGAACCGCTCCGGTCGATCCTCGCCGATGCCGCAGCCCTGGAAGACTCCGAGGGGATGCTGGCGGTGAGCCTTGCCGCCGGCTACCCGTACGCCGACGTGGAAGAAATGGGGCCGGCGGTAGTCGTGGTTTCCGACGGCGACCCGGCCCGGGCCCGGAAGGAGGCAGACCGCCTCTCCGAACGCATGTGGAACGCGCGGGACCAGTTGGCCATCCACCTCCCCGACTCGGCGGAAGCGGTGCGGCGCGCCTGTGCATCCGATCAGACGCCGGTCGTGATTGTTGAGATGGGCGACAACATCGGTGGGGGCTCTCCCGGAGACAGCACCGCCATCTTGAGCGAACTGGTGCGTCAGGGCGCACCCCGTGCGGTATCGGTCATCTACGACCCCGCTGCCGCGGCACAGGTCATCGCCGCCGGCGTGGGCGCTACAGTGGATCTGGAGGTCGGCGGCAAGACCGATCGCATGCACGGGGATCCCGTCCGGATTCAAGGCGTCGTGAAATCCATCCACGACGGCAAGTTTCACGAACCGGAACCTCGCCACGGGGGCCAGACCGACTGGGATCAAGGACCCACCGCGATCGTAGAGATTGCTAACGGCACGCTGGGGGTCCTCGACTCCCGACGAACGGCACCCATGAGTCTCCACCAGATCACCAGCCTCGGAATCAAGCCGGAAGAGATGCAGATCCTGGTGGTGAAGGCAGCGATCGCCTACCGTGCGGCCTACGAACCGATTGCGGGCAGCATCATCGAAGCGGACACGCCCGGTGTGAGCGCCGTCAACCCGGCGCGCTTCGAGTACCGGCATCGACGACGGCCGCTGTGGCCCCTCGACGGAGAGTAGCCCGTTACTCCAGCATCAAGCTCGTTTGCAGCGGTGGAGGCTCAGCGCCCCCTCCGCTGCCACGGGCCAACCCAAATCTCCGTCGCAGCGAGTCGATCATCGTCGCCACGTGGCGGCTGTGCGACGACAATGCGTCCCGACCCTGTGCGCCGTAGAGCCGTCGATACGCCCCGGCGAGTGATGGGAACTCCTCATCCAGAAACGGGAAGAAGCGAGCGCGGGAGGATGCGCGGAGGAACAGAATGTTCGCCGCCAGGTAGTGGGCTCCAGCATCTCGGGCCGCCTCGAACAGTCGCTCCATCCCTTCCGCCGAGTCGTTCAGATACGGCATCAGCGGCATGGCAAACACGCCGACCCGAATCCCGGCGTCAGCCAGGCGACTCACGGCCCACATTCGTCGATCGGGCCGCGGCGCGCGCGGTTCCAACCGTCGAGCCAGGGCGCCATCCATGGTCGTGACGGTGACGTTGACGCTGATCGAGTTGCGCTCCTGAAGGGCGAGGAGGAGATCCACGTCCCGAACCACAAGGTCGCTCTTCGTTGTGATGGAGATCCTCAGCCCCTGCCTCGCCGCCAAAACCTCCAGCAGTTCCCGCATGACGCCGTAGCGGCGCTCCGCGGGTTGATAGGGGTCGGTTGCGGTCCCGATCGCGATGGAGCGACGACCGATGTTGAGCTTCCGTAAGTCGCTCCTGAGAGCGTTCGCAGCGCCGGTCTTTACAAAGATGCGCCGCTCAAAGTCGCGCCAATCCCGCAGTTCCATGAACTCGTGGGTGTACCGAGCATAGCAGTAGGCGCAGCCGAACTCGCAACCGCGATAGGGGTTGATCTGGAGTTCGAAGGGCACCCGCGGACTGTCGCACGTGACCAGCAGCGAACGACACGCGATCTCGCGGTAGTCGACCTCGTTGCGCTGATCAAGTTCCAAAGCGTGTTCCGCGAGCCGGGCGATCCCCACTCGCCGGACTGGCGGTACGAACCCACCTTCATCGTGGTGCCCGTCTAGAATTGGGAAGAGGAGATGTTGACCACCCATGCGCCGGCCTCCAGAGAACTGCCGTCGCAATGATATCCAACTATTGTTCGATAATCCGTAGATGTAAGGATCAGGCTTTGACCACCAGCACCGGGCAGGGACTTCGGTGAAGCACCCACTCGGTGACGCTCCCGATCAGTCGTCCCCGTCCCGTATCCAGGGAGATCCCGCGGCTGCCCATAATGATCAGATCGAAGCACCCCGAGGTCGCCTCCTCGATGATGACTCGATCCGGAGCGCCTGCGGCGACTCGGGCATCGGGAGGATCGACCCCTGCATCGCGGAGCACCTGTTCCGCCTGAGACAACGACGACGACGCCCGCTGAGCCACCCGGGCGATCAGTTCTTCTCGGACTTCGGCGGGGAGCGACGCCCCGGCCCCTTCGGGCGGTTCCACGACAGACAGCAAACGGACGCTGGAGCCATGTCGGCGGGCGAGTTCGGCTGCCACTCGGGCCGCCTCGAGAGCATGCGGCGATCCGTCGGTCGGCAGTAGGATGCGGTCAAACATGGCCATTGGCCTCGTGGGTGAGATCGGATCTACGGAGCCATGTTACCCCGCCGGTCGCGAGGAACCCTTCGGCTCTGCGTGGAACCGGAGGATGCCTTGGATTGAGCGCCCGTGGTTCGGGTCAGTCACGCCGAGCGGCGATCCCGATCGGGTCTCATTCGGGTGGGGAGGGATGTTACGGATGGCGGACCTGGTTCTCGGTGTGGATCTCGGCGGGACCAATGCCCGCGCCGCACTCGTATCGGCGGACGGGGTCATCCTTGGTCAGGCCCGGCGCCCATCTCTCCAGGATCAGCCCGCTCCCGCAACCCTGGATCAGATTACGAGCGCCTGCCGTGACGCCGTCGCCGCCGCCGGGAAAGATCTCGCTTCCGTTGCCGCCGTCGGAATCGGTCTCCCGGGGATCATGGACGTAGAGACCGGAGTTTGCTTCTGGTCGCCCAACTTCCCCCACTGGAAGGATGTTCCTATCGGCGAGACCATCGGGGCTGCTCTCAAAGCGCCCGCGTTCATCCTCAACGATGCCAAGTGCGCCGCGATGGGAGAGCTGACTCACGGAGCGGGCCGTGGCTCACGGAACATGGTAATGATCACGCTTGGAACCGGGATCGGGGGCGCGTTCGTCGTGGATGGGCGGCTTCTGATGGGACCGAACGGCAGCATCGGAGAAGTCGGTCACCACACCGTGCATCCGCAAGGACGGCGGTGCGGCTGCGGAAACTACGGCTGCTGGGAGGCGATGTGCGCCCGCGACGCCATCATCGAGTCGGCTGAACGAAAGCTCCAGTCGGGCGCCCCGTCCACGCTTCGTCGTGCGCATGAGCGAGGCGGAGTGACCCCTGCGGCGGTCGCGGAAGGCGCCGCGGGTGGGGACGCACTTTGCCTCGAGGTGCTCGACGAGATCGGGTTCTACATCGGTCTGGGCGTGGCCAACTTGATCAACATGCTGAGTCCGGAACGATTCGTGGTCGGCGGAGGGATTGCTCAAGCGGGAGACCTGCTCATGGAGCCGGTTCGCAGAACGGTTCGCAGTCGAGCCGTGCCCCTACAGCAGGCCACTGCAGCGATCGTGATGGCGGAGCTGGGAGACTCTGCGGGAGTGGTCGGCGCGGCCGCCTGGGCGCGAGACCGCTGTCGGGACTCTTCACAGCCAAACCCTCGTTGATGACAGGCCTTTGACCTCGTACGTCGCCAAGGAACAGGCGAACGGCTCTGGAGCCCCCAACGGCTCTAAACCGGTGACGCGTGACTGGAAAGAAACCCATGAAGAAACTCTTGCTACTCTCGCTGCTGGCCCTACCCCTTGTCGGGTCCGCTGCGCCCTCGCTCCGGGCCGACGGACCCGCAGACAACATGGCGGACAAGGTGCGCCCCGTGCCTCCGCCCGGCGTGCCCGTGCCGGCGTCAGATCGCGCCATCCTGGAGAAGGGTCAGGCCGACCTCGCGGCGGCCATTGATCGTCTGAAGTCCAACAAGGCAGCCCAGGCATGGCTGCCCGACATTCAGATCTTTCATAACGCCATCCGATACGCGCTCACGTACAACGAGTTTTTCGCACCGAGAGACATCGAGAGCGCGAAGAACCTCATCGGCGTCGGCCTCCAGCGGGCCGCTCAACTCGAGCGGGGAGAGACGCCGTGGAACACGACCTCCGGCCCGCAGGCGATGGGTTACGTCTCGGAGATCGACGGCTCAGTTCAACCCTACGGCCTCTACATTCCCGAGTCCTGGCAGCCTCGAAGCCCTCAGCGTTGGCGGCTCGACACGTGGATTCACGGGCGGGGTGAAACGCTGAGCGAGGTCAACTTCGTCTCCGGCGCACTCCGCGGTGGGGGGCCGTTCGTTCGGCCGGACACCTTCGTGATCCAGCCCTATGGTCGTTACTGCTGCGCCAACAAGTTCGCCGGGGAAGTGGATCTGCTGGAAGCGATCCAGGACGTGAAGCGCCGATTCAAGATCGACGAGGATCGCATCGTGATCCGGGGCTTCTCCATGGGTGGGGCGGCTGCCTGGCAGTTCGCGTCTCACTACGCGTCCGATTGGTGCGCGGCAGCGCCGGGAGCCGGTTTCTCCGAAACCCCCGAGTTCCTCAAGGTGTTCCAAAAGGAAACCCTGAAACCGACCTGGTATGAGCAGAAGCTCTGGCAGTGGTACGACTCGCCATACTACGTCCCGAACTACCATCAGCTTCCACTGGTCGTCTACAGCGGGGAGATCGACTCGCAGAAGCAGGCGGCCGATCTGATGGAGAAGGCCCTGATGACCGCCGGCATCAAGATGACCCACATCATCGGGCCGAAGACCGGACACAGCTATCACCCGCAGTCGACACCGATCATCAATCAGCTCGTGGACGGCATCGCCCAGGCGGGTCGGGTTCGCTACCCACGCCGCGTTCGGATGACCACTCCCACCCTGCGTTACAACCGGCAGTCCTGGGTCTCGCTCGACGGAATGGGGCGCCATTGGGAACCCGCTACGGTTGACGCCGAGGTGGTCGATGATCGACGCGTCAAGGTCAAGACTCAGAACGTGAGCGGAATCACCCTGAGCTTTGCCGCCGGACACTCCCCCATCGAGTCGGGAGCAAAACCTACGGTATCGCTGGATGGTCAGGACGTGACGGCGCCGCAGCCGAATTCGGATCGCTCATGGAGCGCGAGCTTTCATCGTGCCAATGGACGTTGGATCCTCGGCCGCATGGAAGGCGAACTCAGGAAGAAGCCCGGGCTTCAGGGCCCCATCGACGACGCATTCATGGGCAGCTTTCTGATGGTTTCACCTTCCGCTCAGCCGGCAGCTCCCGGAATCGCGCCCTGGGTGAGTTCCGAGATGATTCATGCCGTCAAGGAGTGGCGACGCCAGTTCCGGGGCGAGGCCCGCGTGAAGCAGGACAAGGATGTGAGCGCGGCGGACATCTCCCAGCACAATCTGATTCTTTGGGGGGATCCGGGCAGCAACCTGGTCCTCCGACGCATCGCGGATCAACTTCCCATCAAGTGGGAAGGGGGACAGTTAACGGTGGGCGGGAAGTCTTACCCGGCCGGCACTCACGCCCCGGTGATGGTTTTCCCGAACCCGTTGAACCCGTCGCGCTACGTGGTGCTGAACAGCGGCTTCACGTATCGGGAGTACGATTACCTGAACAACGCCCGGCAAAACGCAAAGCTGCCGGATTGGGCGATTGTGGACACAACAACCCCGGCAAACTCCCGCTACCCTGGTAAGGTGGTGAACGGCGGGTTCTTCGGGGAAAAGTGGGAGTACGTCGAACCGCCCAGGCCATAGTCCTTCGCAGTCGGATTCGGTAGCGGCGAAGCGTCCCGCTACCGGATTCCGGAAGTCGGCCGCGGAGCAGGGGGCCGCCTGCTGCTCCCCTGCTGCGTGATCGACACCCAACGCTCCCAACTCCGCTAAGCATGGATGCCTTCTTGATCGCTCCCATCGGCCTCTGGCTGCAATCGATCCCTTCAGCGGAGTTGGCTCCGCTGGCTGTGCGCGCCATCATCAGCGTGCTTTGCGGTGTTGGCCTCTATCGAGCGCTGGGTAGTCCTGGCGAAGGGTGGGGTCACGAGGAGACCGCTATCCGGCGGCGGGCCGGCTTCGCTATCCTCGGCATCCTCGTTTGCTTTCAGCTTTCGGCGCGCTGGCGAGTCGACAACTCCGGCTCCGGCTCAAAGTCGGGAGAGGGGTTCCAGAAGCTTGCCGCAGGAGTCTATGGGTTCCGCTTCAAGCTCTCGCACATCGGCGCCAGCATGCCGACCACGATGGAACCTCCGCTCGGGCAACTGAAGGATGCCGCCGCAGACCTCCCGGAGAGCGTGACGGCGATTCGAACCTACGGCATTGCCCTGGCGGAAGCCGGGCGGTGGATTGAGGCCCTGGAGCAGCTCACCCGCGCCACGGAACGCCTGAAGGAGCGTTCGCCCGCCCGAGCCCAGGAAGAGCAGGTTGTATGGGAGCGGCTCTTCGGCAACGAAGTCCCAAGGCGACCGCACGTTGACGCAGCGCGCGTCGAGATTCGCCGGATGGGCCTCGGCTGGCTTGGCGACGTCGCGGTGCTGGCTGCCTATCGACGCGCGGGCGCCGCGCCCGAGGCTGCCGCCCTCAAGGACGAACTCGCGACGCGCGCAAATGCGCATCTGTATCGTGCCGTCACCGCTGGTATCGGCGTCATCATGCTGTTGCCCCAGTTGGGGCTCATCATCGGCATCGTGGGCCTCGTGCTGTTTGCAACCGGCGTTTTGAGGATCAGCGATTCTCCGTGGCTTGCCGTGACGCCGGCGCTCTGGGAGGGGTTCATCCTCTACATGGCGCTCGGCGATCTCCCCCTCGTGCTCTTCACCTGGCTGCCGCGGCCGTCGCCGGAAACCAGCCCGGGTTACTTCGCCGGGATTCTGCTCGCCAGAGACGCAATTCAGCTCCTTGCGGTTCCCTACCTCGTCTGGCGTTTGAGAGGCTATGGCGCAACGCTTTCAGAGGTGGGAGTCGTCATCCCCGGCGCCGTCCGCGAAGCCGGTGTGGGCATTCTGGCGGCGGCTGTCATCATCCCCGGCGCTTACATCACCAGTCTGGTTACGATGCTGGTCTCCGACCGGCTCTTCCCGGATCTGGCTCCACCCTATCACCCGCTGCAGGGGATGACAGCCGGCTCCAACTCCGTCGTCATTCGCTTCGCACTCTTCGTGATGGCCTGTGTGGGAGCACCGCTGTTGGAGGAGTTCTTCTTCCGAGGTCTCCTCCACGGCGCGCTCCGCCGACGCTTTGGTCGCTGGCTCGGGGTTCTCGCCAGCGCAGCGTTCTTCTCCGCACTCCATCCTCAGTTGCCGCTCGGATTCATCCCGATCGCGTTTCTCGGCGCCAGCTTCTGCCTGCTCTACGAGTGGCGCCGATCGCTCATCCCGGGAATGGTGGCGCATGCACTGAACAATGGGATCGCGTTCTACATGCTCGACGCGCTCTTTCCATCGGGCGGTTAGCGCGTCACGCGGAAAACTCTTCCAGGAATGCCGCCTCCAGCGAGGACTCTTCATCCTCCAGTTGGCCGCCGTCGGGCCCTGTCACGTAGAACGCGTCACGCGCTTCGTCGCCCCGCGTTGATATCCGAGCGCTGTGGATGTTCCAACCCAGCGCCGCCAACGCCCGCGTGATGCGATAGAGGAGAGCCGGTTGATCGTCCGACCTCATCTCGATCACCGTATGGCCGTCCGAAAGCGTGTTGTTGAATCTCAAACTGCTCGGCCGGTCCGCTGCGGGCACCTGCTTCCGATAGCGCCCCAGCACCGCCTGGACATCGCCGTCGTGGAGTACGGCGAGGAGGTCCTGCTCCAGCTCGAGGCATTTGAACGGCGGGATCGGTCGGCCGTGGAAGTCCGCCCAAATGGTATCGAGCGCGATCGGTGGATCACTCTGCCGCGTGAAGACCTGGGCTCCGTGAACCGAGATCTCGTGCGCGTAGAGCACTCCCGCAATTCGGCTCAGCAATCCCGGGCCGGGGTGCTCCGGGGTGCAGATGTGGATGGAGGTGATCGCACTGCCGCCCTCGTTCTCGAACTCCACGACCGAGGGATGCGTTTGCAGGGACTCCAGCATCCGGATGTGACGGGCGACCTGATCCGGCCGCGTGTTCAAAAGGTACGAGAGCGGCATCCCCTCGGCATAAACGCGAATCTGATCGGGGGTGAGGCTGGTAGTGCTCAATCGGCGGGAGAGGCGCGCCACATACCGTCGCTCCCAGCCGGGTTCCGGAGTCACGCTGGCTACGTTCCCGTTCACAATGGGCTCGGCCCGATAGTAGAGGTCCAGCAAAAACTGAACTTTCACCGGGGAGAGCACGCCGGTGGCGTCCATGTCCGCGTGCGTCAGCAGCAAGAGCATGTTGAGCATCTCCGGGGTGTTCACCGCCTGAGTGAAGTCCTGCATCGTGCGATCCAGCGTCAGGTCCCGGAGCTGAGCCGTCTCGGACATGAGCATGTGGTTCCGCACCAGTGCCGCGACCCGATCCACGGTCTCCGGCTCCAGTCGCAGCCGGGACGCCACCGTTCGTGCGATCCTCTCGCCCTCCTCACAGTGCCCCGGGGTGGACGCTAGCTTCCCCACATCGTGGAGGAGCGTCGCCAGATAGAGAATCACGGGAGAGTCCACGGAGGCCCATGCAGACTCCAACTCGCGATTGTTCTCATCGTGGAGGCCGCGAAGCAGTTCCAGTCGCCGCACCGTCTCCAGGGAATGAAACCCGATGGTGTGCTTATGAATCGGATCGAACGGGACGCGTCGATACGCCATTCCCAGCTCGGGCAAGAGGCGCTGAAGGATCCCGAGATCGGTCAGCAGGCGCAGGGTGGCATAAACCCCCGGCCGGCAGACGCAGCTATCCGGTGTCGGCGGCGGCGGCGGCGCCTTGAAGAGGGCAATCAGGTCTTCTGCGGCCTCCTCGTCGGCTGTAAGGGGCGGACAGTTATCCAGGTGCTGCGCGATCATCCGCCTCAACTCGTAGCCCGGCTTCAAACCATAGGCCTGGAAATGTCGGCCCAGGCTCACCAGGAAGTGAGGTTCGGCCACTCGCACCCAGGGGTAGGCGGCATGAAGATCCTCTCCCGAACAGGTAAGCTCTTCCGTCAGGCTCAGGCGCTCGGCGAGACAGCGCTCGATGACGAACTCCGAGACCTGCTCCACCCGCTCCGCTTCGCGGTAGTAACGCTCCATGAAGCGCTCCACACAGGAGGCTTCCCGGTCACTCTGAAATCCCAGCGCCTCGGCGAGCCGATCCTGGCGCTCCCGAACCAGGAGGTCCGCGGCACGACCGGTGTCCCAGTGCATCCAGTTCCGAACCGTGAGCAGGAAGTCGCGGGCGGCATCCAGCGCATCCACGTCGCTCGGCGCCACGGCCCCTAATCGCTGGAGCTGCCGCCACACATCTCCACGCGTGGACGGAAACGAAGCCACCGCCATCCACTCGGCCAGTTGGATGTCACGCAGGCCCCCCACGCCGTCTTTCACGTCGGGCTCGATCACGTGGAGCACGCCGCCGCGTTTCTCGCGCATCCGGAGCCGCTCATCGAGCTTGGTTCGGATGAACGCGGCGGGCCAGAGGTTTCGCATCACCTCCGTTCGGAACTGCTCCCCTAACCGATGGCTGCCCGCCACCACGCGCAGGTCCACCAGCGCCGTCTGGGTTTGATGATCCAGGCTGACGGCATCCGAGCTGGACCGGTAGGCATAGCCGATCTTCAATCCGGCTCTCTGGCTGAAGATCTCCATCAGCCAGAGAAACATCTGCTTGACGGTGGCATCCAGAAGCGGATCCGACTCGCTGGCAACCACGAACGTCACATCAATGTCGGATTGGGGGCAGAGCTCACGTCTCCCGTAGCCGCCGGTGGCCGCGATGGAGATCATCGGCCTGACCCCCTCGCGCTGAACGGGGTCCGTCGGGAGCGCGAGGAAGAGCATCCGCTGCAGAATCAGGTCGCAGACATCCGTCAGCGCCCGACAGCTCCGCAGTCCCCGAGGTCGGACCTGGTTCCGATCTTTCAGGCGGGTCCGCTCGCCGATCAGCACGGCCGCCAGTTGCTCGGGACTGGACGCGCCCTGAACCAGGCTTCGTAGATTGGGGGTCTTTACGAAGGGATCTGCCATGAATCTTTGCTTTCCTCAGCCACGTCGCACGGCCGCTGCAATCCGGAAGCGGCGGCATCCTGGTTCCTGCGGGGAAGGGGGTTCGCCCGGGTCGGCCGGTCGCGACCGTCGGTTGGGCATGCTATTATGCTCACCGGTCGCTTTTCAGAGGTAGCGGGGGTTCGGAGTGACGGCGCCGGCGCTTACGGTGACCTTCCTCGGCACTGGCAGCGGCGCCCCCTCTCTCGAGCGGAATCTGGCGTCGGTGGCAGTGCAGCGGCAGGGTGACCTGTTCTTGTTTGACTGCGGTGAGGCGGCGCAGATCCAGTACCGCCGTGCGGCTCTGGGATTTGCGGGGCTCAGCGCCATCTTCATCAGCCACATGCACGGAGACCACGTCACGGGCCTGATGGGGCTCTTGATGTCGCTCCAGATGGCGGATCGGGTCGAGCCACTTCAAGTGTACGGACCGCCCGGCCTCGGCGCCTATATCCACGCGTGCCGCCGGCATCTGCAGACTCGCTTCAGCTATCCCCTCTCCATCTCGGAAAGCTCGGGGGCGGGGTGCGTGCTGGAAACGGACGCCTATCGGGTAACGGCAGAGCCGCTGGACCACAGGATGTTCTGCCTCGGCTACCGGTTCGAGGAGCATTCCCGGCCCGGACGCTTCGACGTGACGCGAGCCCGTGCTCTGGATGTGCCGCCCGGGCCCCTGTTCGGCGCCCTGCAGCACGGGAACAGCGTTGAACTGCCGGGCGGTCGGGTGATCCGTCCTCAGGACGTGCTCGGCCCAGCTCGGCCCGGCGCCTCGTTCGCGTACTGTACCGACACACGTCCGTGTCCCGGCGCCGTCACTCTGGCCCAGAACGTCGACCTTTTGATCCACGAGGGCACCTTCGAAGCAGGCAGAGAGGACGAGGCACGTCGAAAGGGGCACTCGACAGTGGCGGACGCCGCTCGAGCCGCCCAGCTATCCGGGGCTCGACAACTCGTGGTGACGCATCTTTCGCCGCGCTACCAGGATTCATCGTTCCTGGCGGCCCAGGCGAGAGCGATCTTTCCGAACACACGTATCGCCAGAGACTTGATGCGGGTGGAGATTCAACACAGGGAGACAGAATGAGCCTGTTCAAGGGTGTCGATCACGTGGCCATCGCGGCCAAAGATTCCAGATCGCTTTCGCAGTGGTACTGCGACACGCTGGGATTTCGAATTCTCTTCGATAATCAGAAGGATCCACCGACCTGCCTGGTAGGCGGCGAGATGTACGGCGTGCTCGAGATCATGCCGGACAATGGCGCCGCCGTGGTGCAGCACCAGCCCCTCGATCCCGGCATTCGCCACATCGCGTTCCGGGTCAGCGACTTCGACGCAGCCCACAAATCGCTGGCGGACCAGGGCGTGCTGGGCCTCACGCAGCCCGGTCCCGCAGCGGGCGGAGGGCAGATCGCGTTCTTCCAGGATCCGGAAGGGAATCTGGTTCAAATCGTGTCCCGAACTTCCGAGCTCATTTAGGGATCCACCCGGCCGACAAACAGGACGGGGAGCGACCCCAGAGGGTCACTCCCCGTCGCGACCGGGCGCCCCGCCACGAACAGGTCTGATGGAGCCGGATCAACCCTTGTGGATGGCCCGATTCCAGGCGTCCAGAGTGGCTTCATGCAGCGCCTCCGGCAGGGTGGGGTGTGCATGCACGGAGTGGAAGATCTCCTCAACCGTCGCTTCCATGCTGATGGCGAGCACCGCCTCGGAGATCAGATCCGTGACGTGGGCGCCGATCATGTGGACGCCCAGAATCTCGCCGTACCGCCCGTCCGCGACCACCTTCACCAGGCCGTCGCGGTGACCTGACGCCTGGGCTCTCCCAAGATTTCGGAAGGGGAACCGCCCCACCCGAACATCCTCGTGGTCGGCTCGCGCCTGCTCCTCCGTCAACCCGACCCAGGCCACCTCCGGAGAGGTATAGACGCACGACGGAATGGACGCCTGATTGAAATGCCGATCGCGGCCCCCGATCGTCTCCGCCGCCACCTCCCCGCCGGCACTCGCCGTGTGTGCGAGGGGCAACCCGGGCGTGACATCGCCGACGGCGTAGAGCCCGGCGACTGACGTCTTCATTTGATCGTTCACGGGAATGAGGCCACGCTCCAGGCGCACGCCGATCCGCTCCAGTCCCAGCCCATCCGAGACCGGCTTTCGGCCGGCGGCAACCAGCACCACATCTGCGTTCACCGTCGCCGGAGCTTCACCACCGCGGCGATACCGAATGACGAGATCGGCGCCGACCCGCTCAATCGCCTCGACCGCGACGCCGGTCAGAATGTCGAAACCCTTCTTCTGAAGGCACTTGCCCAGCTCCGCAGACATCTCTCGGTCGGCAGGCGGCAGCACCCGGTCGGCCATCTCCAGCACAGTGATCCGCGATCCCAGTTCCCCGAAGATGTCGCCCCACTCCAACCCCACCGGACCGGCGCCGATGATGGCCAACCGCCCCGGAACGCTGCCGAGTTTCAACAACTGATCGCTGTCGAGCACTCCTTCCAGATCCGCCCCGGGAATCGGCGGCCGGCTGCACCGCGAACCCGTGGCGATGATGACGCTGCCCGACGTCACCCGCCGCTCCCCCGCATCGCCAGCCACCCGCAGCGCGTGTGAGCCCTCGAACTCGGCGGTTCCCCGGATCACTTCGATGCCGTTCTTCTTGAGCAGCATGCCGACGCCGCCGTGGAGCTGCTCCACGATGCGGTCCCGACGCTTGACCATGGCCGGATAGTCGGGTTGAACGTCACCGGTCGTGAACCCGAATTCTCGACCCTTGCGAGCCGTGTTCAGAGCCTCCACACTGGCCAACATCGCCTTGGTGGGAATGCAGCCGGTGTTCAAACAGGTGCCGCCGAGGCGATGCTTCTCCACCACCGCGACGCGCATCCCTAGCTGAGCCGCTCGAATGGCCGCGACATATCCGCCCGGACCCGCGCCGATCACCGTCACATCAAAGTCCGCGCCTATCCCGGCTGCCCGAGGCGCCTCTTGCCCCAGCGGCTCCGCGGAGACGGTGAGCGGAGTTGATACCGAAGGCGCCGCGGGGGGGCGATCCAGAACAGCCGTGGAATTGACCGGACGAGAGTCGGACATCACAAACAGGTCTCCATGCTCGGGTCATCCCGAGTCGCGAGGTTCGAAGGTAGGATACCAGAACCCCCCGCCTGAGTCAGACCGTGCCCTCCAACACGTCGCCCGTCGCCCCGGGAATCGCTCTCCGGCGCTGCGAGTCGGACCCGGACGTTGCTCAGTGAGGTCGCTGTGAGATCCCGTCGCCGCCGTCATTCACCTCTCTCACCTCCAGGCCGATCGGCAGTCGGTAGCTGGGAAAGACCCAGAGATGATAGTGATTTGCGGTATCCACCAGTCGCGACTCCGCCGGGTAGATCTCCACGCCCTCGGCTTCCAGACCCACCAACTCGTTCTTGATCCGCTGAAAGTCTCGCCAATCATGGCGAGCCGAGCCGTCGCGGTTTCTCAGGGTGAGATGCACATACGGCCCGAACGGACCGGAAGCGTACTCCCGCCGAATGACCTGATAGCAGTTGTTCTGAAACAGCCGCCCCACCACTCCATCGGCCCCAACGACTTCCCCATCCACTGCCTGAAAGGCGTCCCAGCGCTCTGCGGTGTCCATCTCACCTCCGAAGCAACTCACAGACTGCGGTTCAGCCCCGTGCTTCTCCTGGGCTCCGGCGTCCGTACTCAGATCTATTCAACGTCGAACGGGGTTTGGCAATGGTCGCTAACCAGAGACTCATCCCAGGAAGCGCACCGGCCAGGCAAGTTCGACTTGCGGTTCTCCGGGCTCAGGGATCCTTGGTTTGAGGCCGGGGCGCGAGCCGGCGCAACCTGAGCTCCCCAGGATCGTTTTGTTACTCATGAAAACTGCAGATCCCGCTTCGAATCCTCTGTCTCGGCGGCAGTTCGCGGGGACAGTCGCATCCTCACTGCTGCCGGGTTCGGTGGCGCTTGGGCAGGCCAAACAGTCGCCTTCGGTGTTCCGAAAGCTGTTTCCAAATCCGACCGGTCGAAACGGCTACGAGGACCTCGTTCAGGCCGGCGAACTGCTGGCAACGAGCGCGATGTTCGCTCGAGCCGAGCGTGTGCTGTCGGTGGGCTCGGCACAGACGGGATCCGATCCCGGCGCGGCGGACCTCTCATACCGACGCCGCACTCTGGTGGATCGCCCGGTCGACCGCGCGGCGACCCTCGTCGCCGCGGGGCTTCAGAAGCCGATCACCCCACCTCCCATCCGCGATGGGTCGCCGGTGATGATGCCCGAGGAACTGCCCCTGTTTCGGCGGCTCGGACGCCTCCTGGTGCTCCAGCAGTTTGTGGCGTTTGCAGACGGCAAGGTTGCTCAGGGAATCGGATTCACCCGTTCCGGACTGGAAATCGCGCGGGTACTCTACGGCAGCAGCCTCATCAGCGCCCTGGTGGGTGTTGCCATCGGAAGCCTTTGCACTCGATCACTCTATTCCCATATCGACCAACTCGCCCTGAGAGACTGCGATCTTCTGGCGAGGGTTTGCCAGGAATGGCTCTCCAAACAGAGTCCCCTGGAACTTGTGGTGCTCGGCGAGCGACAGGTGACGCTCAAGAGTGGACTGCAAACGGGCGACGAACCGGGATCCGCTACCCTGCTCGGGCTCACGCCGGCCCGCTGGACCCAGGCCGTCGATCAGTTCTACGGCCCCATTCTCACCGAGGCGCGAAAGCCGTCGCACGAGCGCCGTCCCCCCACACCCCGAGTCGAGCCGCCCGCCGGAGAACTTCTCAAATTGCTCCTGCCGCCGATGGAGCAGGCCTTTCGGTCGTTCTCATCCGATGAAGCCGCGGTGAAGCTCCTCGCGACGCACGCACTGGTGAGGAAGTATCGGTGGGAGATGGGGTCGCTGCCGGACTCGCTCGCCGCACTCCGGGCAGACGCCCTCACGATCGACCCCTTCACGGGGGCGCCGGTGGTTTATCAGAAGAAAGGGTCCCGGTACTGGCTGTACAGTGCGGGACCCCTGGCCCGTGAGAGCGACGCCAACTCACGGGACGGCCGCGTGCCGGTTGCGCTCGCCCCAGATGACGTGGGGTAACTCCTCGGGGGATTACCCGCCGGCAACCGCGGGAACGATCGAAAGCTCGTCCCCGTCCTTCACCAGCGTCTCCTCGTTCTGCAGGTGCCGGATGTCCTCGGAGTTGAGGTAAACATTGGCGAAGCGGCGCAATCTCCCGGTCTCCGGATTGCACAGTCGATCCCGAACGCCGGGGTACTGCCGATCCAGATCCCCGATGATCTCTCCGACCGTTGAGCCGCTTACCATTGCTTCCCCGACGCCACTTGTCAGACGTTGAAGGGGTGTTGGGATCAAAACGGTAACTGCCATCGATTCTGCTTCCTCTTATAACTCCGGCGTCACTGCAGTCGAACAACGGTGCGCCCATGCGCCCCGATCCTCGACGGTTGGTTAACCGGCAACTCCGGCGGCGGCTCGCTCCGACGCGCCCCCGCCCAAAACCACCTGCTCGAAACTCTTCAGGCTCGCCGCAATCTGCATCGGCGCGCCGATCCGATGTTGAACGGCCTCAATCGTCTTCAGCCCGTTCCCGGTGATGCAGACCACTGTTGAACCGTTGGGATCTATCTTACCAGCGGCGATCAGCTTTCGTGTGACCGCCAGCGTCGTACCGCCCGCAGTTTCGGTCCAGATGCCTTCCGTTGCAGCGAGCAGCCGAATGGCGTCGACGATTTCATCGTTGGTCGCCATGTCCGCCCAACCGCCGGTCTCGCGCAGCGCTTCCAGCACGTACGGGCCGTCGGCCGGGTTGCCGATGCGGAGAGAGGTGTCGACGCTCTCGCTGAGGGGGGCCGGCTTCACCGGGGGCACGAAGTCCTGACCACTGTGCATGGCCCGAACCACGGGTGCACAGGTCGCAGCCTGCGCGGCGAAGATGCGCGTCCGGACCGGACCGATCAACTCCATCCGCTCGAATTCCTGAAACGCCTTGTAAATCTTGGGGAGGATGGTGCCCCCCGCCACGGGACAGACCAGGTGATCCGGCGTGCGCCACCCGAGTTGCTCCGCCACTTCAAAGCCGTAGGTCTTGGCCCCTTCGGTGTAGTACGGCCGCATGTTCACGTTGACGAACGCCCAGCGGTACTTGCTGGCGATTTCAGAGCACAGCCGGTTGACGTCGTCGTAGTTGCCGTTCACCGCCACCAACGTGGGCTGGTAGATGAGGGAGCCGACCACCTTCCCCAACTCCAGATCGTGTGGGATGAAGAGGAATCGGCGAAGTCCCGCCTTTGCGCCGTGAGCGGAGACCGAGTTTGCCAGGTTGCCGGTCGAGGCGCAGCCGACGGTATCGAACCCGAGCTCCTTGGCCTTGCTCATCGCGACCGGAACCACGCGGTCCTTGTAGGATAGCGTGGGGAAGTTGACGCCGTCGTTCTTGATCCACAGCTCACGCACTCCCAGAACGCGAGCCAGTTTGTCGGCGCGAACCAGGGGCGTGAAGCCGGAATTCAGTCCGTCGGTGGGATCGCCGTCGAGGGGCAGCAACTCTCGATAGCGCCAGAGGTTTTGCGGGCGGCGCGCAATTACATCGCGGGAGATCTGCCCGGCCACGGCGGCGTAGTCGTACTCCACCTCCAGCGGCCCAAAGCAGTACTCGCAGACGTAGAGCGCTTCCTTGGGATACTCCTGCCCGCACTCCTTACATTTCAAGCCCCGTACGAAAGACATGCTCTGCCTCCCAAGCAGATAAGATACCGGCGGCCCCACGGGGCAGGCGGGACAGCAATCCCCTTTGTATCACGATTCCGGTATATCCATGAAGACCCGTATCGAGACACTTTGCGCCCACTCGCGTGAAGCGCTCCCTTCCGAGAACCCGCCGCTGGTCGCGCCGATCTTTCAGTCGTCGGTGTGGACCCTCGAATCGATCGAGCAGTGTGAAGCAGTATACGACGGCAGCACGCCCGGTTTCATCTATACGCGCGATGCAAACCCGAACCACCGCTCTCTGGAGCGGATCCTCGCATCCCTGGAGGAGGCAGAGGAGGCTGTCGTGTTTGCGTCCGGCATGGCGGCGTTGGCGGGCGCCGTCTGCAGCGTGGCGTCTCAGGGCTGCCGCGTGGTTGCGGCTCGACAGTTGTATGGGGTGACCGCCCGGCTGCTGGACTCGGAACTGCGACGCTTCGGCGTGGACGTGGAGTGGGTGGACATCACCGACCTCCCCGCCGTAGAGCTGGCCGCCGCAGCGGGAGCGGCCGTAATCCTGGCGGAAACGGTCGCGAATCCGCTGATCGAAGTCGCCGACATTCCAGCGCTGTCAGAGATCTCCCGGCGCGTCGGGGCACGCTTGCTGGTAGACAGCACCTTTGCCAGCCCATTTTGCTGCCAACCGCTGCTCCTGGGAGCCGACCTCGTCATCCACAGCCTCACCAAGTTTCTGGGCGGGCACGGCGATCTGACCCTCGGCGCCGTCTGCGGCCCGCAAACGCTCATAGCGCACGTGCGGACTCAGGCGAAGGTGTTGGGCGGCGCGGCGAACCCGTTCGACAGTTGGCTGGCCCTCCGTGGGATCGCCACGTTCCCGCTTCGAATGGAAAGATCGGTCTCGAATGCCGGAGTGCTGGCGGGGCGCCTGGAGCGGCATCCCTCGATTCGCCGGGTGAACTATCCGGGGCTGGCCTCTCACCCGCAACACACCCGGGCCCGTGAGGTGATGGCGCATTTCGGAGCCATGTTAAGCTTTGAACTGGCTTCGGGAGACGCCGCACGCCATGTGATTCGATCGCTTTCCCGGATTCGCTTCGCACCGAGCCTGGGGGATGTCGCAACTACGGTGTCTTACCCACTGATCACCTCTCATCGGGCGTTCACAGCGGAGCAACTTGCTGCAGCGGGAATCACGGCCGGCCTGATCCGACTGTCGGTGGGAATCGACCATGTGGACGATGTGTGGGCAGATCTCCAGCAGGCCCTGGATTCCCTGGGAAGTACCACCTGAATCAGCAAAAGCCCCGACCCTTAAAGGAGGTCGGGGCTTTTCGCGGATGAGCCGGACCGACTAGTGGTCTGTCAGGCATCTAATGAGGGGTAGAGGCGAGCGAGGCGATTTCGCGCCTTGGCAGTTGTGAAGCGCCATCTCATTGGGCACAGCGCTTGGTTGCGTTCGGCTTTCCAAGCGCTGACCTCTTTGTCCAG
>SYKE01000028.1 GCA_005798285.1 Actinomycetota bacterium | reverse complement strand
TGGCTCGGTCGGGCGCGCTTCACGAGGACTGCTTGCGGCATCTACGCCGCTGGATCCTCGGGTCAAGCCCAGGGATGACGATGTCTCCCGGGCTCGATGGCGACACCGGGCCACCTGCTTCGGGCGGAGGTCCCTCGTGTGCACACGCTCGCTTCGTCATCACCGCAGAAGTTGCGCTGGGCGGAGACTTACTCCACAAAGCGGGGATCCATTCGCCAGGACTCGGCGCGTCGCCCCGGCTGACTCGGCGAGGCGCGCTTCACGAGGACTGCTTGCGGCATCTACGCCGCTGGATCCTCGGGTCAAGCCCAGGGATGACGATGTCTCTCGGGGTTGATGGTGACACCGGGCCACTTGCTTCGGGCGGAGGTCTCCCGCGTGCCCGCGCCCGCGTTGCCAGGCCCCTCTTGAGCCCCCGCGATGACGCCGGCCGCAGCACGCGGAGCATCCTAGGGAATCGAGGCGGTGGCAAGGGAAGCCAGGGGATGGGCGGTGAGAGATTTGAACCCCCGACCACCTGTGTGTAAGACAGGCGCTCGACCACTGAGCTAACCGCCCCGGACCGGTTGATCTTACCGCGCGGAGTTCGGACTCTTCAAGGTCGCCGACTGATCCGTGGCGTTGTCCGGCGCATTCGCTCCGGGGCGCCACCGGAAGCTGAGGAGCACCCGCTCCATCCCGGGGCGGGCGCCGGCATACTGGTCGCGATGGATTCCCACGGTGAGGCGCACCGCCCGGCGGCCGGAAGCGGAGAATACCGACTCGAAGCGCCAGGGTTCGATCCGCTCGTCGCCGCGGACGGGCGTCTGAACGGCGCCCTCGGCCGTGACCGAGAGTGCGGGGCGACCCTCCAGCACGGTGTCCCACAGCCGGTGGCGCGAACCGCCGAATTCCGCCCAGAACGGTCCCGGCGTTCCCAGCGGGGTGGGTCGAATCGCCGTGGGTGGCCGGCACAGCGCCTTCCAGGTCTCCCACGAGAGTGGTTTCGGCGAGCGGTAGACCGCCACCGTGATCACGCCGCGAGGTTCCAGTGACCGAAACGCCACCAGGTCTTCCTGATAGATCCCTCGCTCAAGCGTACGAGACGTGAAGCGACCGAAGCCGCGCACCACGTCGAACCGCTCGGGCCGGCTCACCTCGATCGACTCCTCGGCGCTCACCCAGGGCACGAAGCGCTCGCGGGTCCAGTCGAGCTTCACACCCGTCATGCGAAACACCGGCGCCGGACCGGACGGCGCGCTGCGGCGCTGCACCACCACCGCCACCAGTGAGAGGAGCGCTGCGGCGAACAACAGCCGTGAGAGTATTCTCAACGCGCGGGGCGCCCAGGGCGCCGGGCCCGGCTCCGGGTTCACGATTCAATTCTCCGCAAACTCTTCTACTCCAACTCACGCGGAAGGCTAATGAGCCCGTGGCGTTTGGCCAACAATTCATGGGAACGGCGGCCTGTCGTGTCGCTTCAATTCTGGAGTCCTACGTGTCCACTCCCGTCACTTTCCCCCGAGCTTTTCCCCTGATCCTCCTCGCGGGCGCTCTCGCGGCGGTCTCGGCCGGGTCCGGACACGTCCCGTCCGGCCCCACCTCGCAGCAAGCCCTCAGTCGCGCCGCCGAGTTGCCGTATGCTTTCGAGGCCAATCGGGGGCAGACCGATCCCGCCGTGCGCTTCGTGGCGCGAGGCGGCGGATACACGGCGTTCTGGACCGACTCCGAGCTGGTGCTGGCGCTCCGCTCGACGCCCGGCCGCAGGCGCGATCCGGGTTGGAGCCGTCCGCAGCCGCTGCGCCGCGCTGCCGAGCGCCGGGTGATCCGCCTCAGTTTCCCCGGTGGCCGCGCTTCCCGTCTCACCGCAGCGCCCGACAGTCTGCTCCCCGGCGTCTCCCACTACGTTCGACGGGCGCCTGCTCCAGCATCTCCCATCTCCGCCGAGCGGTACCGTCGCATCGTTGCCCGGGAGACCTATCCCGGCGTCGATGTCGCCTATTACAGTCGGGAACGGCAGTTGGAGTACGACTTCATTGTCCATCCCGGCGGCCGGCCCCAATCCATCCGTGTCGCGGTGGACGGAGCACGCCCCGAACTGACTCCCGCCGGCGATGCCGTACTGCGGAGCGGTGATGAGACGCTGGTGATGAAGGCGCCTGTCGCCTACCAGACCGACGACCGGGATGCGCGCACCGCGGTCCGCGCCGCCTACCGCCTCACAGACGCGGGTGAGCTCACCTTTGATCTCGGCAGCTACGACACGCGCCGAGATCTCGTAATCGATCCGATCCTGCTCTACACCGGCGCGTTCGGCGGCTCCGGCTTCGACTCCGGGCTGGGCGCCGCGCTCGACGCGACCGGCGCGGCCTACATTGTCGGCACCACCGAAACACTCGATTTCCCGACCGCCGGCGCGGCACAGCCCGCTCTCCGCGGTTTCTCGGATGTGTTCATCACCAAGATTTCCCCGGACGGCTCGACGCTGGGCTACTCCACCTATCTCGGCGGATCGGGCGATGAGGTGGCCACCGATGTGGAGGTCGGAGCCGACGGCCGAGCCTTCATCGTCGGAACCACCGACTCGAAGGACTTTCCGATCGTCACTCCGATCCTCAACGCGAACGGTGGAGGCGACGCCTTCGTGTGCTGCGTCGCTCCCAACGGCGCCAGCCTGCTCTACTCCACCTACCTGGGCGGAACCGGATCCGATGGCGCAACCGGGCTCGCGGTGAGCGGCGACGGCGCGGCATTCGTGAGCGGCTACACCGAGTCGACGGACTTCCCGACCACGGTGGGCGCTTTCCAGCGCGTGTTCGGGGGAGATTTCGACGCCTTCGTCGCCCGGATCGCGCCCGGCGGCGCTGCACTCACGTACAGCACCTTCCTCGGCGGCAGCGACGGGGATAACGCGAACGCAATCGCACTCGGCGCCGACGGGACCGCCACCGTGGCCGGGCACACCGACTCCGGCGATTTTCCCGTGGTGATCGGCTCGCCCATTCCTCTGTTCCGGGGAGGCCGTTTCGGGGACGGTTTCATCAGCCGTCTCGCGGCGGACGGCGGATCCCTCAACTTCTCCACGTTTGTCGGCGGCAGCGCGAGCGACGCAGCCACCGGCGTGGCGGTTGACCTCTCCGGCAACATGTACGTCGGCGGCACCACGGACTCCGAGGACGTGCTGATCGCAAGCCCAACGATCATCCCGTTCCAGCCGGCGCACGCCGCGGGCAGTACCGATGGGTTCCTGGTGGCCTTCAACGCCGCCGGCACCGCCATCCGCTACGACACCTACCTGGGCGGCGCCGCTCGCGACACGATCCGGGCGATCGCGGTCGACAATGATCCCGCGCCGGAGACCAAGGTTTACGTCCTCGGTGAAACGGAGTCTGTGGACTTCCCGAAGAGCGACCCCATTCAGGCATCCATCGCGGGAGACTCGGACCTCTTCCTCACGAAGCTGCATCCGGCGACCACTCTGGCGACGCCCCGGGTGGTGCTCGACTACTCCACGTTCATCGGCGCCGCGCTCGCGGAGCACGCCGGCGCCCTCGCGGTCGATACCGTCGGCAACCTGGTGTTCACCGGAGATTCCGAATCGCCGCTCTTTCCCGAGCATCGCCTGCTGCCGGGCCGAAAGCGGTCGACGGCGGCGGCGCGGCGGCGTGGGATCGACGTGGTCGTGACTCGCGTCTTCGACGGTGAGTTCCGTCCTGGCGGCGCCATCAACGTGAAATCGACGCTCCAGGTCGGCGCCGCCACCGCGACGAAGTCTCGGCTGGTGAACCTGCCGATTGCGAATCGGAGCCGCACCGGCAACCTGGCGATCCGGGTTCAGCCACCCCAGGCTCCGTTCGGTGTTTCGCCGGGAGCCATGTTGAGTCTGCTTCTGGCGCCCAATTCCACGTACAATCTGCCGGTGACCCTCGCCGCCGGCACCACCGGCGTCATCCCGCCCGGGGTCATCGTGATTGACAGCAGCGACCCGACCCGTCCACGGGTGGTGGTGAGCTTGAAGGGCAAGGGCGGCCGCGCTCCGGCGGCGGCCGCATCCGCCGAATGAGGTGAGTTGAGCGAAGTTCTGGTGATCGGCGGTGGCGCCGCGGGCATGCTGGCCGCGTGGCGCGCCGCCTCTCTGGGCGCCCCGGTGCGTCTGCTGGAGCGGAATCCCCGCCTCGGCGTGAAGATTCTCATCTCCGGCGGAGGCAAGTGCAACATCACGCACGCCGGCCCCATCGACGAGGTGCGGCGGGCCTTCGATCAACCGGAGGCCCGCTTTCTCGCTCCGTGCCTCCACCGGTTTCGAAACTCCGATGTGCTGGAGCTTTTGGAGCGGCACGGGGTGACCACCCACGTCCGGCCCGACGGACGCATCTTCCCTGACAGCGCGCGCGCCGGGGATGTCGTGGAGGCGCTCCGTGCGGAGATGCTCGCCGTTGGAGTCCGCCTTTCGCTGGGGACCCCGGTGCGCGCGCTCTCGCGGTTGCCGCACGGCGACCTTCGGGTTTGCCTGGATGGAGGGGAGTTGCAGTCACTGGCTGTCGTACTGGCGGTCGGGGGGAAGAGCTACCCGAAGACCGGCGCCACCGGGGACGGCTATCCGTGGGTCGAGGCGCTCGGGCACACGCTGATTCGTCCTCGCGCGGCGCTGGCGCCCGCCTACCTGAAGCACGCCCGGCCCGATTGGAGCGGCGTCGCGCTTCGCGACATCCTGCTCCGGGCGCGGGCCGGCAAAGAGGTGGCGCGGTGGCGCGGCGACCTGTTGTTCACGCACCGAGGGGTCTCCGGCCCCACCGTGCTGGGCGTGACGCGTGAAGCCGCATTGGCCATGGAACGGGGCCCGGTCACACTGGAAGTGGACCTGACGCCCGACCGCACTCAGGAAGAACTCTCGAGAGAGTTGGCCGAAGCCCATGCCACGCGTGGCGTGCGGTTGGTTCGCGTGTTCCTGCAGCGCCGGCTGCCCGAGCGCCTGATCCCCACGCTGATGGAGGAAGCCGGGCTGGATCCCGACCTGCCGCTCGACCGCCTGCCCAGGCCCGGCCGAAACCGGCTCTCGGAGCGGATCAAGCGCTGGAGTCTCGGTGAGATCTCCCACATCCCGCTCGAACTCGGTGAAGTCACCGCCGGCGGAATTCCCCTCGACGAGGTGGACCCTCGCACGATGGAGAGTCGCAAGTGCCCCGGCTTGTTCCCGTGCGGGGAGATTCTGGACATCGCCGGACCGGTCGGCGGCTACAACCTGCAGGCCGCCTTCTCAACCGGATTCGTTGCCGGCGAGTCGGCGAGCCGCCGGCTGCAGGGGGCCGCTTAAACCAGAGTTCCGCCGGGATCGTGCCCAGCCTGAACCTTACAGGCGGGGTTCCGCCACCAACCGTGGACGCGCGGTCTTGCCCGACAGCACCTCGAACTCCACGTCCCGCGGTCGATCCAATCCCGTCAACTCCCCGGCAATGGAGTCGACATGGAGCAGGTACTTCCCGGGCAGGATGCTCCTCAGAAGAAAGCGTCCGTTCTCATGCCGCGTCGTGGCGAACTGGTGAATCTTCGCGCCATCCCGGGAACAGAGGGAGATCACCCCGCTCAGTCCCTGCCCCGCCGGATTCTCGAGCACCCCATGGATCGTGCCCCGCCGCACCGACTTCCCTCGCGCAGCCACCGGCTGAACCGCGCTCAACAGCATCGCGGCGGCTCCGCACACCACCGCCAGACGAACAGCGATCCCGGCCACAGACTTCTTCATTCCAAAAGCTCCCGCGCCCCAATCCGCCAGGCGTTGATCCCTACTCCCTTTATTGGCACATCCCCTCGAAAAATTCTCCCCAAACCGCCATGCGCCCCGCAATCGTGCTGGCGTTCTCCCCGACGCTCCGATCACCGGGCTCATCGGCTCCAAGGAGAGACGACGGGGATCCCGTCCGAACCCAACCCGGTGCGCTGCCGGCGCCGGCGCCCCGGGCCCGGTGACGAGGTCGCTTATCGGATACCGAAGCGAGGAGTCTCGTAGCTGACGAGACTGTGGACGCTGCCTTCGGCAGTGCTGCTGGGCGTACGGCGCTCCAGGCGGAGGCGGCCGTCTCGGAGGGCTTCGTGAACCGACGGCAGGTCTCGGTAGCCCATGTCCTGGAGCGCTTGCTGGAGGCCCTTCATCAGGTACGGCAGGTAGTCCACCAGTGAACCCTTGTCCACAACGGTGCCGGAGACCCCCTGGGGCACTTTCACGGGCTCCGTGGACTCGGTGAGGTAGCGCTTGGCGCCGCCCTGAGCCATCGCTTCCAGACTGGCCATTCCGCGGTAGCGCTTCACGCGCATACCGTTCTCGTAGAAATAGTCACCGGGAGCTTCGTGGGTTCCGGCCAGCAGATTTCCGACCATCACGGCACTGGCTCCCAGGGCGAGCGCCTTGGCCATCGGGCCGATCCCGTTGATGCCTCCGTCGGCGATGACCGGCACGCCATAGCGACGGGCAAACGCGGCGGTGCGGTAGACCGCCGTGGCCTGCGAGCGGCCGACCGCCATCATGTTCTGGGTGATGCAGATGGAGCCCGGCCCCATGCCCACTCGAAGCGCGTCGGCCCCGGCGTGGATGAGCGTCTCGGCCTGCTGCTGCGTCACGACGTTGCCCGCGATCACGTCGACCGAAGGGTGCTTGCCCTTGATGTAACTCACCATCCGCTGCTGATAGATCGAATGGCCCTGAGCAGCGTCCACCACCATCACATTCACGCCGGCCTCGACCAGAGCATCGACACGATCCCGATCTTCATCTCGGGTGGAGACGGCTGCTCCGCAGAGAAGCTGCTTCGAGAGGTCCTTAGAGCTGTCCGGGAAGTTCAGGTTCTTCAAGAGATCTCGCCGGGCGACCAGCGCGACCAACCGGCCCTCGGCGTCGATCACCGGCAGCTTGCCGCGCTTGCTGCCGCGCAGGATCTTGTTCGCCTCGGAGAGAGAACTCCCCACGGGCGCTGTCACAAGATCGGTGCTCATTACCTCCGAGAGCGGTCGGGTGCGGTCTTTCTCGAAGTCGGTGTCGCGGTTGGTGACGATCCCCACCAGACGCGTGTTCAGGGAGCCGTCTTCGGTGATCGGGATCCCGGAGAAGCCGTGCGACTCCTTAATGCGATCCACATCCTGAATCGTGTGCAGGGGCGAGAGCACGATGGGGTCGGTGATGAAGCCGTTTTCGTAGCGCTTCACCTTGCGGACCATCGCCACTTGCTCTTCGATGGTGTTGTTGTAGTGGAGGATACCGATGCCGCCGAGCAGCGCCAGAGTGATCGCCATCTGGGTTTCAGTCACCGTATCCATTGGCGACGACACGATGGGGCGCTTGATGCGGATGTTTCGGGTGAGGTGGGTTTCGAGGCGAACATCCGACCACGAGAAGTCGATGTAGCCGGGAAGGAAGATCAGGTCGTCAAAGGTGAGACCGGTGCCGGCGCTGAACAGCGCGGCGGCATCCAAACCGTCAGTCGCAGTTTCCAAGATCTCTTCCATGGTCGGTGGCCGTTCTCCGGGGTCGGTGTCCGTCGGTTCCCTGCGTCTTCGTATGCGGTTTTGGGGAAGTATAGGCAGACGTCCAACCACCGTCAACGCGATCTGAGCGTCGGATGTCCACACTTTCCCACGGGGGCGTGGGAAAGTGTGGCATTTCGCGCGCCGCAGGGCAGAAGCGGGCCGATATCGAACGGTTCACCCGGCGTCGCGTCGCGAAGCGCCTGTCCGGATCGTCTCCGCAAGAGCCCATGAAAATCACCTGCGTCGAAAAGTGGCGAGTCGTCGTCCCGTGCCGGGAAGGTCTGCTGGAGCGTTCGGGTCGCTGGTACGACCCCGGGCTCTCCGCGTTCGACCGCATCCCGAAGTGGATCATCCGCATCCACACCGACAAAGGCATTTGCGGGATCGGGGAGAGCTCTCGCGGGGAATCGAGCCTCTCCATCGACGCGGGCACTCAGGCGCTCCTGGGGAAGGACCCCCGCACCTTCGCTCTCTCGGCGCTGCCGCTGCCCCCGGAGGCCTCGTACGGGACCTTCGAGATGGCGCTGGCGGATCTCCTGGGTCGCACCTGGAGCGTGCCGGTTTACCAGCTTCTTGGCGGCGCCCGGCAGAAGCAGGTGCTCATCGACTTCTGGGCCAGTCGCGTCGACCCCGAGAAGACCGCGGCGCAGGCTCGATCCGGCGCGCTGAAAGGGTTTCACGGCATCAAGATCAAGGCGGCGCTCGCGAACCCCCGCGCTCGCCGGCTGCCGCCCGTGTTTGCCGTGGAGCGTGCCGCCGCATCGGCATCGGGCGACCGCGGCGTCTCTCCCGCCGGCTCAGCCTCGCCGGGCGATCACAGCTCCTGGGCGGCGATTGCCGAAGATGACCCCATCGAGGAGCGAGTGGCCGCCATCGCAGCCGCCTGCGGGCCCCACTTCACGATCACCGTGGATCCCAACTGCCGCTTCTACGAACCCGCCGCCGCCCTGAAGCTCGCCCGCCGGATTGAGCGCTACAACGTGCTGGTGCTCGAAGATCCTTTCCCCTGGCGCGACCGGTTGGAAGACTACCGGGCGTTCCGCCAGGCATCTCCTCTGCCGGTTGCCATTCACACGTCTTCCCCAGCCGCTGTGCTGAACGCCATCCGCCTTCAGGCTGTCGACTACGTCAACCTGAACGGCTCTATGTTCGACTTCGTCCACATGGCCTGGATGGTCGAGCAGGCCGGACTGCGCTGCTGGCACGGAAGCGGCGTGGATCTCGGCATTCGCGACGCAAGTTATCTGCACGCCTGCCTGGCGACAACCAGTTGCACGCTGCCGAGCGATCTCGTGGGAAACTATCTCCGGGAAGACGACCTGCTGGTTCGGCCGCTCGACATCACCGAAGGCTACGCTTCGGCGCCGACCGAGCCGGGGCTCGGCGTCGAGCTGGACGAAGAAGCGTTGAACCGCTACCGGGTCCCCATCTGAATCCTGGTGAACAACCCGCGCCGGAAACGGCGTGGAGAGGCCAACCGCATGACCACCCCAGAAATAGACCTGACCCACACCAGCCCGGATCTGATCGAACTCCTCAAGGAGCACGCTTTCAGCTTCGAGCGTCTCGAGGCGTGTGTCGGAGAGGAAGTGGAAGTCGGGTTCGAGACTCGAGGCGGCGGCTACCGACGAGGTCGCTACTATCCGATCCTCGAGCAAGGGATCGGCGTCGTGCTCCCCTCCCTCATTCGCGGCTCCGTCAAAGCAGCATCCGCAACGTCGCGCTACGGGATCATTCGGATGGAAGAGGGGCTGGAAGTGCAGCTTGCCGGCTGGCGGCCACGCACGGCGGGGCGACACTACTGGCCCGCCTCCGACCCGCCCGGAAACGTGGATTACCTCGAGATCCGGCTGGTAACTCGGAACTCGCTGGAACTGCTGTTTCGAGTTCCCATGGACCGTGTCTATCTGGGGCCCCGCAGCGCGCTCACGCCGCTGCCGCCCCTGGAGAAGTAGCGCAGATCCAACCGAAGGGGGCCGCGGAAGGCCCCCTTCGAGCGGTCTGAGCCCCCTGTCCTAAGCGGTTCGCCGGGCGCGGCACGCCTGCACGAAGCCGGTAAAGAGCGGATGTGGATCCTCCAGCCGGCTCTTGTACTCAGGATGAAACTGCACCCCGACGAAGAACGGGTGGTTCGGAAGCTCAATCGCTTCCACCAACCGCCCGTCCGGTGAGATGCCGGAGAAGAGCAGCCCGGCTGCTTCGAACTTCTCGCGGTAGGCGTTGTTGAACTCGTAGCGGTG
>SYKE01000263.1 GCA_005798285.1 Actinomycetota bacterium | reverse complement strand
GCGCCCTGCACTTTGTGGGTGCGTCCGGATTTGATCTCGCCGTCGCGCTGGCCGTTGCCGTTGCCGATCACTTCGTGGTAGCCGATGTCGTTCCAGCCGTTCCGGATGACGTGCTGCTCGCGAATGCTCTTCACGGATCCGTGGGATCCGGCGCTGTGGTGGATGATGAGCTGCTTCGGGGTGAAGGGCATCAGTCGATGGCGCATTCGCCGAGGACGTTGGCGAGGGCATCGCCGGCATCCTCGAAGTCGGCGGCTTCGATGGCGGTGACGAGGGCCTGGGCGTGGCCGAGGAGCACGGCTTGCTCTCCGCGCTTGAATTCGTCGCGGAAAGCGGCGCGGCACATCGGCCGGGCGGCGGCGGGGGTGAGCTGCGTGAGCAGGGACTTCAGCAGATCGTCGATGCCGACGCGGCCGCCGAATGCCTGGGCGAGACCGGCGAGGGCCTGGAGGGTGTTGAACTTCATGGGTGTTGTCTCCGTGAGCCTTCTAGGGATGCAACGCGCTGCGAGATTTGCGCCATGTCTCTGTGGATCTCGTTGAAGCTGTCGCGGTCTTCGCTGCGGTGGCGGTCGAGCTCTTCGGCGACTTTGCCGCCAATGGTCTCGATGCGGCTGAGCTGCGCCGTGAGCTTGTTCCAGCCTCCGAGCAGCGGTATCAGGAGGGCAACAACAATGGTGAGACCGGTGAGGACGCTGTCGAGCATGGTGGTGGTGGGGTGAGCGGCGGCGGGATCAATTCGCCGCCGCTCTGGCCCCCTGGTAGAGACCGGACCTGGAGTCGTCCGGTGGTCATGTAACCTGCGGCGCGCCGGCTCTCCTTGTGGGAGGGGAGGGATGCGGAAAGCTCCCTCAGGACCAGTCCCAACGGAGTTCTGTGTGCCCAGGTTGGACGGGGAAGGCGGTGTGGCGGCTGAGGGCGCCGGCAGCCTGTATCAGCGTGTCACGGTCCGTTTTGAGGTAGTTGTAGGTGGTGGCGACGCTGGCGTGGCCGAGCCAGGCGGAGGCGGTGGCGACGCTGGTGGATTGGGCGACCTGGGAGGCGCACCAGTGCCGGCAGCCGTGGGGCTGGTAGATGGCGGGGTCGAGACCGGCGAGGGATGCGACGTCGCGCCAGATGGTGCTGAAGGCGGTGTCGGAGAGACGGCGGGTTTTGTCGATCGGGATGAGGGCGGGGGATTGGTGATCGTGCCGGGCGACGAAGAAGGCGCGTTCGACGGACCATCGCTGGATGGCGCGCAGGAGGGGCTCTGCGACGGGAACCCAGCGGGTGATGCCGCCTTTGCCGCAGCGCACGCGCAGCTGGGTGGGGGTGATGTCGCTGGTGTCGAGGGCGATAATTTCGGCGCGGCGGAGTCCGGCCATCAGGAGCAGGTGGATGACGAGATCGGCACGGCCGCGTTCGTAGCGCTGGCGGGGGAGCCGGCCGAGCATCTTGAGCATGGGGGCTTCGAGGAGGCGTTGGACTTCGGCATCGGTGGGGACGGCGCGTTGGGCGATGTCGAGTCGGGGTCGGCGGACGCCGGTGGTGCGGTCGAGGATGACCTCGGCGGCGCCGCGCGCTTCGTGTCTCCAGGTGGTGTAGGAGCGGATGCAGGTGAGGCTGACGGCGCGGGTGCGGGGTCGCTGTCCGGCGGTTTGCAGGTGTTCGAGGTATTGGCGGACAAGACTGGGGGAGATGTCGCGGCCGTCGAGCCATTCGGAGAAGTCGCGAAGGCGCCATTGGTAGCTGCGAATGGTGCCGGTGGCGCAGCCGCGGTCGTTGCGGAGGTGGTTGATGTAGTCGGAAATGTCGGTCATTGGGTGACTCCCGGGGTGCAGGTGATGAGGGAGTCGTGAGTGATGCAGGTACGAAAGTGGGGTGTCTAAGTGTGGCAGGCGGGTGGCCAGGGTGTGGTGGTAGGGCTCTAAAGACCGTCAGCTTCCCAAGCTGAATGTCGTGGGTTCGAGTCCCATCTCCCGCTTCTTTCCGCCCATTCCGGATGGTGAGCCTTTCCCTGGCCGTATCCTCTCTCGCGAACCACCTGCCGGTGACTCGGTCTCCCATTTGCTTGCAACCAGGCTGCCCTGCGATTCAGGTCGGGTCACTCCGCTGTCGATGCGCTCGGAACTGGTGTGTCCGGGGACCCGGGTGCTTGAGTCCCGTGAACCGATCAGCCCGAACTCGTTCCGGCGGAGGTCCGGCTCTCAATCGATGAAGGAGTTGGCAAGTGGAGTTGCGGTCCTGGGAGTTTCATTGGCACAGCAGGGGTTGGCAGGGCTGGAATCGGCTGCGTTGACATTTCACGCGAGTTGTTATGAGAGCGAAGAGGACCGAGATGGATCGTTTGATGGGGGCGATGCTCGGATTAGCGGTCGGCGATGCGCTCGGCGCTCCGGCAGAGTTCAAGTCCCAGGCGGAGGTAAAGCGACTCTGGGGGACGCTCACCGACATGGTCGGCGGCGGCCCGTGGGCGCCGGGGGAGTGGACCGATGACACCGGGATGGCGCTCGCTGTGGCGGAAGGGATCCTCGCGAATCCAGCCGATCCGGTTGAGGATGTCGGCCGTCGCTTCCTGCAGTGGCGAACCACGGCCAAGGACGTCGGATCGACGATCGGCGCTGCCCTTCGAGGCTATCGCGGAAGCTGGCCGGATGCTGCTCGCGGCACGCATCAAGCTCGCTCGGGAAAGGCGGCGGGGAACGGTTCGCTGATGCGGACCCTGCCCGTCGCGCTGGCGTACCCTGCATTGCTCGAGATGTCCGAGAAGAGCGCGCGGATCTCCGCGATGACCCATTGGGATCCCCAGGCGGAGGTCTGCTGCATCCTCTACGGCCATTGGATCCAGCGGCTGCTGGCGGGAGAGCCGCGACTCTCCGCATGGGAAGCTGCGTTGCACGAAGTTCAGGCTGGGCTCCCAGCTGTGCACAGGTTGCACGACTGCCCGGGCTCTGCACCGCTTCCGCCCGGCTTCTGGCCGCGTCTCGAGGCGGCGACGACCCTGAACTACGGAGAACTTCAGCGGTCCGGCTATGCGGGGTACGTGGTGGAGTGTCTCGAAGCGGCAGTGTGGTGCTGCGTCCATGGCGAGTCGTTGGAAGACGCGCTGGTGAAGGCTGTGAATCTGGCGGGTGAGGCGGACACCATCGCCGCGGTTGCCGGTGGCGCCGCAGGCGCCGCGTGGGGCTACGAAGCCATCCCAGCGCGCTGGCTCGACCAGCTTCACGAGCGAGAGCGGCTGCAGCAGGTCTCTGAGGAACTCCGCGACCTCAGATCTCATCACCGCATCTATGAGAATCTCAAACTTCCACGCTTCACTCAGAACGAAGGAGAAGCCGTCCCGCGAGTTTACTCCGGCCGAAATCCCCTCAGCGCCCGCGACGTGCGGAAACTGCAGCAGCTCGGCATCACCCACATCCTGGACTTGCGGGAGGAAGCGGAGTGGTCCGCACCGGGCCGATCAGGTGGTGAGGCGTTGGAAGCGCTGAGTCGTACCGGTCTGAAGAGAGTGCACATTCCAATCACCGACATGGGAGCGCCCGATCTCTCCACGATAGACCGAATCATCGCGGCGTTGGATGACATGCTCCGGTGTCCCGAGCATCGGGTCTACTTGCACTGCCGCGCGGGAAAGGAACGCACCGGCGCCGTACTGCTCGCGTATCACTGCCGAGCCACCGGGCAGAATCTCGAGAGCGGTTTGAGGGAGCTTCAGGCACGATGTCCCAACATCAATCCTCTATCGCACCAGCAGGTGGCGGTGCGCCGTTGGCTGGCAGCGCAACCTCGGGTCTGAAGTGTGCCCGTCGACCCATCCGCCGAAATAGTTCATCGTCGATCGGGAGGGAACCGAGTAGGGCGTGTAGGAGTCTGAACTGCGACAGGCCGCCTCAGGTAAGGGGTTGGGTAAAGGAGTAAGAAGTGATTTCTAGACGCGTTCTAACCGTGCTGGCCGCTCTGGCCGTGCTGCCGATCGGCTCTGCCGCCGCGCAGAATAAGGCTCCCGCCAAACCTACCAAAGTGGCGGATGGAAAGTACAAGAAGGGCCCCGGCGGGCTCAAGTACGCCACGTTGAAAGAGGGAACCGGCGCCGTAGCGAAGTCCGGGCCGGTCACCGTGCATTACACCGGATGGCTGACCAATGGAACCAAGTTTGACAGCTCGGTCGACCGGGGCCAGCCGTTCGAATTCAATCTCGGTGGTGGCCAGGTCATCAAGGGTTGGGATGAGGGTGTGAAGGGAATGAAGGTTGGTGAGAAGCGCCAATTGGTCGTCCCTGCGGACATGGGTTACGGCGCCACCGGAACCCCAGGTGGTCCGATTCCGCCAAACGCCACCCTGATCTTTGAGGTCGAACTCCTCAAGGTCAACGGAAAATAGTTTAGTGTCCTCAATGACGCCGCTCCTCTCCGGGGGCGGCGTCATCGGCAGGAATTGACCCGTCGGAGCCGCTCCCATGCGATGTCGCGTCTTTCGGGGTCTGGCGGCGGTCATCCCCGTTGCAATCCTTGCGGCGAGCGCGCTCTCGGCAGGGACAGCTTTCGTGGAAGGGCAGCCGCTGGTGGCGCAGGCGCATCGAGTCGCCGAGTCACTGAGGATATTGGGTCATCCGCTTCCCGCCGGCTCGGAAGCGCTGATCCGACGCGCTGCCGGTCGACCGGACTCGCGGGAGGCGGTGAAGCTCATCCGCCGGGCGCTGGATGCTTATTGCCTGGCAGTGGTTAAAGTGGCGGCGGACGGCACGACTGCGGTGTCTCGAGGCAGCGTTGCGGCCGAGCTGGACGAACAAGGCTGGCGCAGTTTCCTGGTGCGGGTAGAGAATGGCGCCGGTGCGGTGGGCGCCCTCCGAGTCAGCTCGCCCAGCGCCAGAGACATTCCCAACGGGCCGGCGACTGAAGTGAAGTTGAGGTGGCTTGGCCTCGATGTCGTGACATCACGTCCGATGCTCCCGCAGCTCAGCGGTCTTCCGCTGGAGTACCGGATCCTCCAGGTCTATTCGCGCGGCGCGGGCGCCCGTACTGCCCGGCTCGACTTCAACGTTGGCGGAATTCCAAGGCCGGGACAGCCCGCACGCAGCCTTCATGTGCGGACCTGGAAGTTCCCGCGGGATCTTTCATCCTGGCGCGCGATGAATCAGTGTCGCCTCTCGAATCGCAGTGGCGCGATGCGAGTGGAGGGCCTGGGCGTCGATCCTTACCTCGGAACCGATGTTGCTGCGCCGGGCGGACGCCTGGTGCTCCGGTTCCAGGCCCGCTTCGAGCGCGTGGGCTTCGGGCAGCTCTTCTGGTGGACCGAGGCCCGGCCTCGGCCGGACGGAGCGCGCCAGGTCGTGTTTCAGGCGTTGGAGGGCAGTGGTGGGTTCCGGGACTACGCCATTCCGTTTGAAGTGGAGAGCGATCTGCGGGGGATTCGGATCGACCCCATGGGCACCCCGAGTTGGGCGGAACTCAAAGAGATCTCGCTCTACCACGAGGATGATCCCGGCCCGAACACGGCAGCGCTTTCGGTGCGTTTCGTCACCAGGCCCTCAACACCGGTCCGACTGTCGCTGCGGGACGAGCTTGGCAAACCGGCCACCGTGTGCCTGGACATTCGCGATGAACAGGGCCGGGTGTTCCCCTCCCAGACGAAACGCCTCGCCCCGGACTTCTTCTTTCAGACCCAGGTCTACCGAACGGATGGTGAGACTCTCAAGCTGCCGGCCGGCCGATATCGCGTGGTTTGCAGCCGTGGGCCTGAGTCGATCCCTGAAACTCGGGAGCTGATCGTGGGGAGGCAACCGGTCCGGTTCGACTATCAGGTTCGCCGATGGATCGATCCGTCCCGCTCGGGGTGGTGGTCCGGGGATCATCACATTCACGCCGCCGGGTGCCAGCACTACACCAGTCCTACAGAGGGTGTACTCCCAAGAGATATGGCGCGTCACATTCGAGGCGAGGATCTGAAGGTCGGGGCTGCGCTGACCTGGGGTCCCTGCTTCGACTACCAGAAGCAGTTCTTCAAGGGCAAGCCCGATTCGGTCTCTACCTACCCTTACCTCCTGCGATACGACGTGGAAGTGTCCGGATTCGGCAGCCATCAGAGTGGGCATCTCTGCCTCCTCCGGCTGCGGGAGCAAATCCCGCCCGGAGGATCTTCCAAGGAGCACTGGCCCACTCTCGGTCTCAACACCCTGAGGTGGGCCAAACGGCAGGGCGCTATCTGCGGTCCCGCGCACTCGGGGATCGGTCTGGGCGGCGGCGTCGGGCGTGTGGCGGCGACGGACGGACCGGGGGGTCTGCCGTCGTATGTGATCCCCAATTACGATGGGATCGGCGCGAACGAGTACGTGGTGGATGTGACGCACGAGGTTCCCGGGCCGTCCGGTCGCCCGGTCCCGGCTGTCGACTTCATCTCCACGATGAACACCGACCGCACCGCGGAGTTGAACATGTGGTACCACACGCTCAACTGTGGATACCGCGTGCGGGCGAGCGGCGAGACCGACTTTCCGTGCATCAGTGGCGAGCGGGTGGGACTCGGCCGCGTCTACGTGCGCCAGCGGGGCAAGCTGACGTACGACGACTGGTGCGAGGGGATCCGGGAAGGTCGCTCATACGTCAGCGACGGCCGTCATCACTTGATGGACTTCGCCGCGGTAGCCGCCGCTTCCGAATCCGTCGGAGCACGGCGCGTGGCCGTGGGAGAGGGCGGCTCCGAGATGCGCCTCGCGGGCCCCTCCGGCATTCGGGTCTCCGTCGAAGCCGCGGCGCGGTCGATCGACGGATCGGGAACCGTGCCGGTTGAAGTGGTGGTGAACGGCTACCCGATCCCGCTCGCCGATCTGGCGATGGACGGTCGCACTCGACGGCTGGAGCGCGAGATTCGAGTCGAACGGAGCAGTTGGATCGCCATCCGCGTCCGGGGCCGGGCTCACACCAACCCGATCTTCCTGCTGGTGGGTGATCGACCGATCCGCGCATCCCGCAGGAGCGCCGAGTGGTGTTTGAGGGGCGTGGAGCAGTGCTGGATGCAGAAGGAGCGCACGTACGCGCAGCCCGAGATGGCCGACGCTCGCGTCGCGTATGAGCACGCTCGTGCTGAATATCGCCGAATTCGCGCTGAGTGTGAGGTCGACTGAGCGCCGTCGGTGTCTCAGCGGGGCCAGCCCTATCGGTTGAGGTGCAGGATCCCGCGGAGATCCGGGGTAACGTGATGACATGTCGACTCGACCAGATCTTTCGCGAGTTTCCCGGGCCGGAGCGACCGCCGCGCTGGTGGGGCTTGCGGCGCTGTCCACGCTCTCGGCCCATCCCGTCCGTTCCGACGTCGGAACGGACGCGGCGAGTATCCTGGAAACACGGTGTCTCTCCTGCCACAGCTCTCAGAAGCGCTCGGGAGGGGTGGAGTTGACGACGCGCGCCGCCGCGGCTGGGGTCTTGAAGGGTTTGCTGGGGGGACGTCTGGCGAAGGCGGTGCGGGAGGGACGGATGCCTCCCAACAGTCGGCTATCCCGCGAGGAGCAAGGCGCATTGCTCGCATGGGTGGAGTCGGGGGCGCCGCTCAGGCGAACTCTGACAGCGCGGACAGCCGCTCCTTCCGCCCCGGGTCTCTGGTCGCTGAAGCCGGTCGTGAAACCCGAGCTGCCGAACACTCGGTTCGATTCCCGCTCTCGCAACCCCATAGATCGCTTCATTTTCCAGGCACAGCTTCGAGAAGGACTGACTCCCTCGGGGGAAGCCGACCGGCTCTCCCTGATACGACGAGTGACCGTGGATCTGACAGGGCTCCCCCCCACCTTCGACGAAATCCGCCGGTTTCTCTCGGATCGTGAGCCGAATGCCTACGACCGTGTGGTCGACCGCCTGCTCGCCTCCACGGCGTATGGAGAGCGCTGGGCTCGACACTGGCTGGATGTCGTGCGGTTTGGCGAGAGCAACGGGTACGAGCAGAACCACCTTCGCGCCAACGCGTGGCCCTATCGAGATTGGGTGATTCGGTCGCTCAACGAGGATTTGCCGTTCGACGAGTTTGTTCGCCGCCAACTGGCCGGCGATCGAATTGCGCCGGGTGATGAGAGGGTGGAGCCCGCAACCGGTTTCCTCGTCGCCGGGATTCATGACACGGTGGGGAACCAGGCCGAGGAGGGCGCCCGGCAGCAGCGGGCCAATGACCTGGATGACATTGTCGCCACGACCGGAGAGGCATTCCTGGGGCTGACGGTGGGCTGCGCGCGCTGTCACGATCACAAGTTCGATCCCATCCCGCAGGCGGACTACTACAACCTTGCCGCCGTGTTCGCGGGCGTCCGTCACGGCGATCGTCCCCTGGGTGCAGCCAAAACGGATCGGGATGCAGAGAGGACTTCAGTCATCGCGGCCCGAGAATTTCGAGCGGTGGCAGCTCGAATTGCCGACATCGACTTAATCGCAAGGGAGCGGGTGCTTCGGAAGCAGGGCGTCATCCCCGTGCCGAGGCCGGTGATCCAACCTCGCAGGAATGTGGATGACTTCCCGCCGGTTGACGCGCGTTTTGTCCGGTTCGAAATCCCCGCCACTCGAGACGGGACTCAACCTTGCCTGGATGAGCTGGAGGTGTTCGAGTCTCCCGACGGGGCGAATCTCGCTTTGTCCGAAGCCGGAGCCAAGGCTACCGCCTCGTCGGCACTGCCGGGGTACTCGATTCATCAGGTTCGTCATCTCAATGACGGTCGATTCGGCAACGACTGGAGTTGGATCGCCGCCGAGGCGGGCGCCAGCTGGGCGCAAATCGAGCTCCCGCGGGAGTACCGAATCTCACGGGTAGCGTGGGGACGAGATGGCCTGGAGCGACCCCGCTTCACTGATCGCCTGCCGTCCCGCTATGCGATCCGCGTCTCACGGGATGGCGCTGCCTGGACCACCGTGGCAACCGAGGCAGGACGCGCCGGAGGCACGGAAGCCATACCCCAGGCGGATCTTGTGGCGGAGCTCGCGCCGGAGCAAGTTCGAGATCGCGCGACGCTTAGCACACGGTTGGATGGCCTCCGACAGCGGCTTCAGGCCGATGGCGGCGTCCGAACTGCCTACATCGGGCAGTTCGCGGCTCCAGATCCGGTCTATGTCCTCAAGCGTGGGGACGTGATGCAGAGAGAGGCGGAGGCGATGCCTGCCGCGCTGTCGGCCGTGGGTCCCGGAACGGGACGACTGTCGGATGAAGGGAAATCGCTGTCGGCAGAAGGGGATCGGCGGTTGGCGCTTGCCGCCTGGCTCACGCGTGCCGAAAATCCGCTGACCGCCCGTGTTATTGTCAATCGCCTCTGGCGCCATCACTTCGGGAATGGCCTGGTCTCCACACCGAGCGACTTCGGCCGGAATGGCGACCGGCCCTCGCACCCGGAGCTGCTGGATTGGCTGGCTGCTACGCTGGCTGCCCCCGAGGCGTCCGGCGGCCTTGGGTGGAAGCTGAAGTCGCTCCATCGACTCATCGTGACCTCCCACACGTATCGCCAATCCTCGGCGGATGATGCGGCTCGTTCCGCGAAGGATGCTGGGAACCGATATCTGTGGCGGATGCCGCTGCGACGCATGGAGGCTGAGGTGATCCGCGATGCGGTTCTTCAGGCCAGCGGCAAACTCGATCGGCGCATGGGCGGGCCCGGCTACCAGCTCTACCGGTACCGAGTGGTCAACGTTGCAGCCTACGAGCGCCTCGAGGAACACGGCCCTGACACCTGGCGCCGCGCCATTTACTCGCAGGCCGCGCGCGGGATTCGAGATGAGCTGTTGGGCGTATTTGACTGCCCGGAGAGCGCACAGCGCACCCCAAAGCGTCCGAGCACGACGACAGCGCTGCAGGCACTCAGTCTGCTCAACGGTCCCTTCACCGTACAGCAAAGTCGCTTCCTCGCCGAAGGCGCCGCGGGGCTGCCTATTGATCAACAGGTCGACCACCTCTACCAGAGGATTCTGGGTCGGGATCCGAACGGAGACGAGCGCCGCGAGGGCCTTGCGATGGTTCGGAAGCATGGTCCGGCTGCGCTGGCCCGGGTGCTGCTGAACAGCAGCGAGTTCTTGTACTACTAATCGCGAGCTGTCGGGGCGACGTCGCCTCGACAGGTGGGATCCCCGATGAGTTCCAATCCACACCACGATTCTGGACCGTTGACCCACGACCGCTGGCTCGACCGGCGTCACTTTCTGGGCGAGATGGGCTCGGGCCTGGGAGGGATCGCTCTCGCCTGGATGCTCGGTGGCGAGCGCGCGGCTGCCGCCGAAAACCCCGTGGCGCCGAAGGCATCGCATCGTGCGCCGAGAGCCAGCCGGGTCATTCAAATCTTTTGTCCCGGCGCGGTGAGTCAGTTGGACACCTTCGACTACAAGCCCGAACTCATTCGGCGGCACGGGGAACCGCTGCCCGGAACAGACTCGCTCGTGACGTTTCAGGGACCGAACGGCAACTTGATGCGGAGCCCGTGGGAGTGGCAACAGTACGGCCAATCGGGCACGTGGGTCTCCAGCCTGTTCCCGCATCTCTCCCAACATGTGGACGAGATGGCGTTTCTCCACGCGATGACCGCGCGCACCAACACACATGGGCCAGCGCTGATTCAGATGAACACCGGGTTCGTCACCGAGGGATTCCCCAGCATGGGGGCGTGGCTGACCTATGCGCTCGGCTCGGAAAGCCAGGATCTTCCCGCCTTCGTGGCGATCCCCGATGTTCGAGGCCTGCCGCCGAACGGGCCCGCCAACTGGAGTGCCGGGTTCCTCCCCGCAGCTTACCAGGGCACCGGCTTTAACACCGAGCGCCCCATTGCGAATCTGCAGTCGCCGCGAGACTCCAACCCGGATCAGGAGTCGTCGATCCGGAGCCTTCTCGGCCGGATGGATCGGGACTTTGCCCGACGCAATCCCGGACACTCCGACCTGGCCGCTCGCGTCGCGGCGTATGAACTCGCCGCCCGCATGCAGCTCAGCGCGCCGGAAGTCACCGACATCCGACGGGAGAACGCCTCGGTGCTGAAACTCTACGGCGCCGACAGCGAAAACCCACACAAGGCTGCGTTCGCCAAGAACGCGATCCTTGCGCGTCGACTGCTGGAGCGCGGAGTGCGCTTTGTTCAACTTTACTGTGGGGGACCAGCCTCACAGGTGGACGGTCTGCTGAACTGGGATGCCCACAAGACGCTGAAAGCAGACTACGAGCGGCACTGTCCGATTCTCGACCAGCCTGCTGCCGCGTTGCTCACCGATTTGAAGCAGCGTGGCATGCTGGAGGACACTCTGGTGCTCTGGACGACCGAGTTCGGTCGGATGCCGACCCATCAGCGTGGGAGTCAGGGTCGCGATCACAATCCGAACGGCTTCACGGTTTGGATGGCGGGCGCCGGCGTGAAGGGTGGCGCCCACTACGGAGCCACGGATGCCTTTGGTCATCGGGCGCAGGAAAACGTCACCACAATCTACGACTTCCACGCCACGGTGCTGCACCTGCTCGGGCTCGAGCACAAGCGACTCACCTACTACCACAACGGTGTTCAGCGGCGACTCACCGACGTTCACGGTGAGGTGATCCATCCCGTGGTAGCCTGAGGGGGCTACTCGTGCCGGAGCGCCTGAAGCGGGGAAAGGTTCGCGGCCCGTGCGGCCGGGTAGATGCCGAAGAACAGGCCGATTGCCAGCGCGCAGGCGGATGACAGTGTGATCGCCGTTACCGACAGGGTCACCGGCCACCCTGCGAGCGCGGCCCCTGCCCAGCACCCCAAAACGCCCGCTCCGATACCTAACACTGCGCCGATGCCGCAAAGCGCAAGGGACTCAATCAGAAACTGAACAAGCACATCCTTCTTGCGGGCGCCCAGAGCTCGTCGAATGCCGATCTCGCGAGTTCGTTCCGTGATCGAGACCAGCATGATGTTCATGATCCCGATC
>SYKE01000262.1 GCA_005798285.1 Actinomycetota bacterium | reverse complement strand
TCATGGAGGTGCTCCTGTGGAGTGAAGTTTTCAGGAGACTCTTCCACGTCTACCCAACTTCGACCTCAGTCAGAGCTAAACGACATTTTCAGCATACTTCCGAATGGAATCTGTCCGGAGCGACAATCAAATCGCCGTGGCTCTGGAGCGACCCCACCGCATCCAGTGCGACCGTCGAGTACCGCCCCGCCGGCTCGTCCCACATCAAGTTCGTGACGGCGCAGTCGGATGGAGGCTCCTTTCGAGTGAGATTGAAGGGCCTCGCTCACGGCTCGCTCCAGGAGTATCGCGTGACCGAGAGCGGGTCGAAAGCAGGACCCTGGGTGCGTTTCAGGTCGGATGACATGGATGCCAGGTCCGTCCGCGTCGCGGTCTTTGGAGACATGGGCTCAGGCGACGCCGCGGAAGCCTCAATTGCAAAGTTGCTGGATCGGCTGGCCCCCGACTTCGCGATTGCCGTGGGTGATCTCGCCTACCCCAAAGCCACTCCGGAGTTGCTCACCCGGAAGTTCTTCGATCCACTGGCATCCTACAACTCCGGACACGTCGTCTGGCCTGTGTGGGGGAACCACGATGTGGCGGCCGATCAGGGACGCCCCCTGGAGCTGGCGACGGAGTTGCCGCTGCAGAGCGCCGATAGCTTGGTCGGTCCGCACACCTACAGCTTTGATCGAGGCCCCGTACACTTTGCCGTGCTCGACTCCAACTCTGCCGCGGCAGTGTTAAGGGGGCAGGTAGAGCCGTGGCTGCGCCGGGATCTGGCGGGCGCCGGGGACCGATGGAAGCTGGTGTTCCTGCATCACCCCGTCTTCAGCAGCGGACATCACGGCGGCGCCAAAAGGGTTGTGGATGTGCTGAAGCCGGTGTTCGAGGAGTGCGGCGTCTCCGCGGTCTTTTCGGGTCATGATCATCAGTACGAACGGTTTGCGCCGGTGAAGGGCGTCACCTATCTGGTGACCGGCGCCGGCGGCGGCGAACTGGAGACGGTCGTCCATCCTCAGCCTGGCAGCGTCAGCCGCAACTCGTCTCAACACAGCGTCACGATCGTCACGGCCACCCACACCGCTCTGGAGATTCGCCAGGTTTCTGCGGGCGGCGCACAGTTGGATCAGGTGCGCGTCTCGCGTCCCGAGTCGAAGGCGCCCGGTCAGCCGCCAACCCACTGATCTTCGGGCGGAACAGCATCGCTACAACATTCGTCCAACCACCAGGCTTACGAACCCCAACCCGGTTCTCATCTCTCCATCAGGAGGACCGACCATGAAGTTTGTCAGAAGTGTGCTGCTGCTGTTGGCGGCGGCTACCGGAGCCATGGGAACGCTGCTGCTGCTGCGGCGATTTTTCGCTACGCAGTTCCACGAGGTGCTGGATCTGGAGCGCGGGGGTTTGTTGGTGCTGGCGCCGCTTGCCATGGTGGGGGCGCTTCTCGCCTGGATCCTGATGGGGATGCTGCTTCCGAAACGGCTGGAGTAGACTCTCGTCCCGTCCAGCCGCCCGGATGGGTGCTGCGCGGGGCGGGGCTTCAGTCCAGCGCCTGTGCTCGCAGGGCACGCCGCAGCTTCGTGATGGCGCGAACTTCGATCTGGCGGACGCGCTCCCGGGACACGCGCAGCTCACGGCTGATGTCGTCGAGCGTCCGGGGAGCGTGCCCCGCGAGTCCGTATCGCGCCTCGACGATCATGCGCTCCCGGGGGCAAAGTTCGCAGACGAGTGCTCGTAACTGAGCCCGATAGAAGCCCCGGATGACATCCTGCTCCGGGTTGACCGCGGACTCGTCTTCAAAGGCATCCCACACGCTTCCATCGCCGTCGGCGCCGACGCCGTCCAGGCTCACGGCATCCTGTGTGGCGCTGAGCAAGTCGCATACCCGGTCCTCAGCGAGCCCGGTGGCCTGTGCGATGAGTGAAGGGTCGAGGTAGCCGCCTTCGTGGAGCTGGGCTTCTTCCTGCAGTCGATGAATCGTTCGGATGTCCGCCGCTGCCTGCACCGGCAGGTGAATCAGGCGATCGTGCTGTTCCACGGCACGTGCAATTGCCTGGCGGACCCAGTGCAGCGCATAGGTGCACAGGCGGCAGCCGCGGCTCGGGTCGAAGCGATGAATGGCGAGGATCAGACCAATGACCCCCTCCTGGGCCAGATCGTCCACGGACAGACTGCGACAACGGTAGCGCCGCGCCACCCGGTAGATGAGCCTGATATGCCCCCGGATGAGTTCCTCCGCCGCTCGAGCGTCTCCGGCCTGGGCGCGGCGAACGAGGACGACTTCCGATTCTCTCGCGGAGAATCGTCCCACGGCAGGCATCGCCGCCTCGGGGGCGGCGGGCCAACTCTGACGGGTTGCGAACAGCGCGGAACTCATCTTGCACCCTTTGTCGAATGCTGTTTCGGAGACACTCAACGGTACCGCAGGACTCGCGCCGCGCCAGTGTCAAACCCTACCCGTCACCTGTGAATTGCTTAACCCTGGGGGCCCCGACCGGAGCGGTGGAACCCCGACCGGCTCCCAGGCGTTCCTTCCATTGAGGGCGCCCGTTTCTCCGGGTTCGCCCCCGACCCTTAGTTGCGCGAAAGAGAAGGTTGTGCACTTGATCCGGCAACATCTCTGGATCGTCACCGCGGTGGGCTTCTGCCTGTGCCTCGCGCCTGCGAGCGCCGGAGCGCAGGGGCTTTCTCTGGCGCAGCCGAATGTCGCCCGGTTCTCGGAGGTGACGCTCTATGCCGCTCCGCTCGACACTCAGGGGCGACGAATTCCCGGACTGGGGGTCGGCGACTTCGCGATCCAAGAGGACGGCACGTCCGTATCTCAGCTCAGCGTGGAGAGCAATCGAAGCCAACTTGATGTCGCGCTTTCGCTGGACTGCAGCCGCAGTATGGTGGAGGGCGGGAAGAGTCAGGCAGCCCGGGCCGCCGCGCTGGAGTTCCTGCGCCGAATGGGGCCGCAGGATCGGATCTCGGTGATTCTGTTCGGGGAGTCCGTGCAGGTGAGCCAGCCCCTGACGCAGTCCTCCAGATCCGTGGCGGCGTCGATTGTTGGAGCGGAGCCGACCGGGATGGGTACGGCGTTCCGAGATTCGCTCTTGATGGCGGTTCGTCAGCTCGCGATTCAATCTGACGGAGTTGTTCAACAAGGCGGCGGCCGAGCCGACGCTCGCCGGGTGGTCGTGGCGCTAACCGACGGTCTCGACAATAGCAGCGTTACCGACCTTGACACGGTGGTGCGCGCGGCGCGCTCCTACGGGGTGTCGCTCGTGCTGGTGGCGGTCGGCAGAGATGCCGTGCTCGATGACCTGCGGTTCCTCGCTCGAGAGACGGGTGGCGCAGTGGTTGAAGCACCGGCCTCCGGCGATCTGACGCGCCTCTACGCGGGCATCGCGGCATCGCTCCAATCCGAGTATCGGCTGCGCTACACGTCGCCGCGACCCCATCGCGACTCCACGCGTCGGACGGTGCTTGTGTCGCTCCCGCGTCAGCGGCTGTCCGCCACGACGTCCTATCAGGCGCCGGGCCCGGGAAGTCTGGTGGCCACCGTCCCAAATCCCAATGAAGTCGGTCCGGAGGCGACGGCGTTCGGCGAGGCGCGTAAGCGAATGGGTCTGGCGGTGCTCGGCGGAGTCACTGCCTTCGCCGTGGTGCTTGGCGCGCTGATCTTCCGGTTCGGGGGGCGGCGCTCCGTCCAGGGCCGTGGGGGGGCGACGGAGCTGTGGGTTCGGCTTGGGGCCACTACCGTCGGGCGCGATGCGAACTGCGATCTCGTGCTCTCAAGCCGTGAGGTCTCCCGCTGCCATGCCGTACTGGAGACCTCTGCCGGGCGAACCGAGGTGGTGGACCTCGATAGTCACAACGGGGTGTTTGTGAACGGCCGGCGGATCAAGAAGCGTCGCGAGCTCCAGGCCGGCGATCGGCTGCGATTTGGCGATGTGGAGTTCGCGTTCGCGGGTGTGGCGGATCCAGCGGAGAACGGGGAGCCAGCCGACTTTTAACTCGCTTCCGACCCCCCGGGCTGCAGGACTCGCCGCATCACCAGGTTAGTGGTCTCGAAGCCCAGCTCTTCGTAGAGCTGTCGAGCGCCGACATTGTGCTGCGACACCATGAGGCCGAGGACGGCGTGCCCATCCTGCCGGGCAAGCGACTCCGCATGATCGAGAAGCCGGCGGCCGATTCCCTGGCGTCGGAACGCCGGCAGCACCGACAGGTTGTAGATCCAGGCTTCGTCTTCGCCGGAAATGAGGTTCCGGCTCACCCCGTACCAGAGGAGACCGACCGGATCTCCTTCCGGGGTTTCGGCGATGACCACTCGATTGCCGGGACGCGCCAGCAAAATCTCATGGGTATCGTCGAGGGCACGCCGGACCTTCCTCTCCGAGAGACGCGCCTGGTCTGCCGAACTCAGACTAAACCAGGTGGTCTCGAATTCCATCTCACGGAAGAACCCATTGTCGGCGCGGGTCGCCGTGCGAAATCGGAGCTCCATGCCCAACGGCTTAGCGCTTCTTCAAGGGTAACTGCTGGTGAGCGGGCTGCTGGGGATCTCCCGCGAACTTCCGGTACTCGGGCTTCAGCCCACGTACCAGATCGTTCTCCAGTTTGTCCAGTGCCGGGCGCTTCTTCAGCCGAAGCAAATCCCAGATCCACGGTCTTCGCGGTTCAGACATCGGGAACCCTTCCGTTGAACGGAGCAATGGCCCGAACAGGCTCCAGGCATCATACGGTCCGCTCATCCGCCCGTCAACGCCATACGGCGCCGGACGGTCACCCGATCATGATAGTCGACCGAAGGCTCTGCATTGCGTACAATCGTGATGACTCTGCGAGACGACCCGGGAGAGTTCCCGCTGTCGCACGTCGTTTGGTCCAATTCCTTCTGGGGGATCCGGCATGAAGTCGAAGTGGTTGGCGGCCTGGAGCGCGGTGTTCCTCGCGACGGCGGTTGCGGGCGGCATCCGTGCCGACGATAAGGGGGGCGGCTCCAAGGGAAAGCTCCGCGCCGAGCGGGCGGGCTGGATGCTTGGCATGTTGATCGGAGAGGAGCGCGCGCAGCGGTTCCCATTCGTCACAAAGGTCGACCCGAAAAGCGATGCATTCCTGAAGGGCCTGAAGGAAGGCGACGAAATCTACCGGTTCGAGGATGATCCGGTCGACGATCTGCCCGAGTTCTTCGATCGGGTCCAGAAGGTGAAGCCCGGCCGCAGTGTCTCGCTGTGGGTCCGTCGTGGGGGACAGACCCTGCACTTCGACGTGATTCAGCCCAAGCCGCAGACCGAAGCCGAGGCGGATGCCGCCGCGAACGCGGACGGCAAGAAGGGCTCCGACGCCAAAGGCAAATCGGATGAGGGCGAGAAGTCCGATAAGAAGGACAAGAAGGACAAGAAGAAGCGCCCGCCGGTCGTGATCAAGCCCGTCCCGGTGGATCGCTGAACCATCCCCAAACGACTTCCTCCAGTTCGAGTTCTGGGTTGACTCGGCCCGCGAGTTCTCGCTGATCGGCGGATTGGGGATCTGGGGTTGTGCGTCTTTCCTGAGGGCCTGCCGTGAATGCGGCAGGCCCCTTTTGTGTTGGGGCCGCATCTCTTTCTCAAGCTCCCGGGTCCGGCTGCCGACCCGCCTGACCGTTCCCATCGGCATCGCACCTCCTCTGGCGGCCCGGCCAGACTCAACCGGCGCCTCGTGATGAGTCGCATAGTCGCGCCGGCTACTCCTTCCCAGTCGGTCTGACTCTCCACCGGCCGTTGGGAACGCGCCACTCCGGAATTCCCCTCCCTCGTCTCCTGGCGTACAGCCGAGTGGGAACGAGTGGGAAATGGAAAGCCCAGCGCGGTGCTCACCGACTCGGAAGCCCAGGATGCAGGCCAGTCGTTCCTGTCGAGTCATGCCGGAATCATAGAATAATTCGATTCTATGTATAATGAATTCCGATATTCACACCGTGGCGCCCCTGCCGTGGGCCGGGGCGGAGGGACTGTTGATGCTTCGAACAGGGACGCGTGGGACACGCGTCGGCTTCACCTTGATCGAACTGTTGCTTGTTATCGCGATCATAGCGATATTGGCCGCAATCCTCTTCCCCGTGTTTGCCCAGGCTCGCGAAGCCGCACGGCAGACCACCTGTATCTCCAACCTCAAGCAGGTGGGTTCCGCGCTCGCCATGTACACGAGCGACTACGATGAGACCTTGCCTTGGTCCACGAGCAGCTGGCTCTCCGGTTGGACGTGGTACCAGAGTGTCGATCCCTACATCAAGACCGGGGTCGGCGCAAACGGCACGACAACAAAGCCGTTCTGGCTCTGTCCATCCTTCTCCAACGACTCCATTCCCAAACTGGCCGGCGATCCGGATCCGCCGGTTCCCGCGGTAGCGCCGCATGCCTCGCGCAGTTACGGGTCCAACGGCAATCTGATGCCGACGTTCAACACGGCGAAGGGCGACTGGTTTCCGGGGAAGATCACTTCCACCCCGCAGATCTCCGCTCCCGCACAGGTGGTGCTCGTGGCTCACACCCGGGGAGTCCGCACCATGACAGGCGGCGACGATTGGACCACGGGGTGTGTCGGCGATGAGTTCAATTCGGCGCCGAGCCATCCGGCCGCAGCCGACTACTGCAGTTCCCGGTACCGCCACAACGGTGGCTCGGTCTATCTGCTCGCAGACTCGCACGCGAAGTGGTACAAGGGCCCCGGATCCTGGCGGGGACGCAGCACGGTAGGGGTTGCCTGGCGGAGATCACTTGCACCGAACGCCGCGGCATGGTTCCGGGAGGATTGACAATGGATCGAGCTGGTACGAATCGATGCGTGATTGCCGTGGCAACCGTCGCGGTTGTTGGTGGACTTGGGCTGACCGGTCGAGTGGCGGCCGTTCCGGCGGAGACGACTCTTGTCGGCGGGGTTCAGGCCCGAACTCCGAGCGTGGATCGCTCCTCGAATGTCCCGCGGCTGTACGTGGCGACAGGGTCGTCTGCTGCGGAGGGGTTGGCGCGGCTGCGAGCGGAGATCAGCAAACTGCCCGGTGTGCGGCAGGTCGAGGCAAAGCCGGAGTTCGGCGCCGTGACGGTCCGAATCGAGGGTGATGGAAGCTCCACGGAGTCTCTGCTCACCGCGGGCGCCCGAGCGGCCGGGTACGTGATGCGGCCCGCGCACCCGAGATACTACGCTGCAGAGGGCAAGTCGGCTACGGCGGAGCGCGAAGAGCTGAAGAAGGCTCTCGAGGGGGTGGACGGAGTGGAGCAGGTTCGCGTGAGCGAAGCTCCCACCGGAGCGGCGGTGCAGGTGCTCAGCGTAGCGCCCCACGCTCAGCTTCAAGCCGCAGGCAAGAGGGTGGGATATTCACTTCAGCCGGTGGCGGCGTACGTGGCTTCGGGGCCTATCTCGGCAGCGGATGTGAATGGTCTCACGTCCCGGATCCAGAAGGTTCACGGGGTCGACCGGCTTGAGGTGCGAACCTTGAGTGGGGGGGCGACCCTGCTCGTGCGGGGCGCCGCCGAGGAGGAGACATTGGTAGCCGCCGCTCGGCGAGCCGGCTATGAACTCTGGCTGCTCAAGAGCACGGGTGGACCGCGGTTGTTTCGGGTGGCGCGGGATATTCCGGGATCGGAACTCTCGCGGCTCCGGGAGGCCCTTTCCGCCTTGAAGGGGATCGGCAAGCTCGATCTCGGAGAGGGAGAAGACGGCTTACAGCTCTCGGTCGTCGGCGGACGAGTTCGGGCGGATACCTTGATTACCGCGGCGGCCGGCGCGGGGTTCCGGCTCACTGCGATGGAGGGGCCTATCGTCCTCCCGACCGTGGAACCGGCGCCCCAACGCTCCACGCCACCAGATTTCGACCAGCGTGTCCTTCGAGAGCGGGCCATGCTCGGCGGGACCGCGCCCCCATTCAAGGTGCTCGGTATGGACGGCAAGAAGCGGATTAGTCTCGCTCAGAGCCTGTCCAATGGGAAGCCGCTCGTGCTGATCTTTGGGAGTTGCACCTGCCCACGCTTTATGGCGGCATGCGACCCTCTGGAACAGTTGTACCAGCGGTATTGAGACAAGGCTACGTTCCTGCTCGTGTACATCGCGGAAGCACATCCCGGCGCTATTCTAGAGGTCCCCACCGAGGACGGCGTGGGCAGAGAACTGCGCGTTATCCCGCAGGCCACCACGGAACCCGTGCTCCTCGCCAACCTGAAGCGATTGGTGCGACTCTCCGGGATCACGATTCCCGCTGCAATCGACACGGACACGCAGTCGCTGAATGAGGACTACGCCGCATATCCAAATCGGATTTATGTCATCACTCCCGACGGCAAGATCGCGCTGAAAGGCGCCCCAGGGCCGACCGGGTTTGTTGTGCCCGATCTGGCGAACTGGCTTCAGGAGCACGTGAAGTAAGGGTCAGCAGGGTGCAGCGCCGCCACGCGGCTCGTTGACGGTGCTGCACCCCTTTTTGCGATCCATCCCTCGGCACCGTCGGGACCGACTTCGGATAGCATCCCCCTCACGGCTTGCCTTGCTTCCCTGTCATCCGGTCCGGGCGCTGTGAGAGTTTTTTTGGCTGCGCCGCGACGGACTTCAGAGCCGCCCTCCGGCAGCAGCAGCGAAACGGGGCCGTCGTGCTGCGGTGGGCTAAGACGTATCATGGGCCTGGCGCTGTGATCGCGGCGGCACGCGAGTCCGCGTGGAGTGCGACGCGTGTTCTCGCGCCCTAGATACCCCGGAGGCACCTGCCGTGAGCATCGAGCACCCTGATCCCGTTTCGCCGGGCCTGGATCCCAGAGTGACCGGCAATTCTCGACTCGCCGAGATTGTCGAGCGAAACATCGAGACGCTGGTCATGCTCAAGCGGCACCGCAGCCGGAAGAGAACACTGGAGGGCCGGGTCGCCGACGGAATCACCGGCTTCTCAGGAAGCATGTTGTTCGTCTACATCCATGTAGGGCTCTTCGCGCTCTGGATGGTTTGCGGGAACGGCGTGCTCGGGATCCCAAAGTTTGATCCCTACCCCTACCAGCTACTCACCATGGCGGTCTCGCTGGAGGCGATTTTTCTCTCCACGTTTGTGCTGGTCAGTCAGAACCGGATGGCCATCGAGGCGGACCGGAGGGCGGACCTGGATCTCCATGTCGACCTGCTCACCGAGCACGAGATCACGCGGGCGCTCAAGATGCTGGATGCCATCCAGGAGAAGTTGGGCATCTCCGATCCGGAAGCGCGGGAACTGAGGCAACTGGAGAAAGAGTGCACGCCCACCGCTGTCATGGAGCAACTCGAACGGGCCGAAGGGCAGCGCGATGCGAGTCGCTGATCATCTGTTGGCGCGACGGGAACTTGGCCCCATCCATCCGGCATGGATGGGGCGGGGGAGTCGGGGCAAGGTCCGTCAACCGCGCGCGAGTTCCTTCCACAGTCCACGATAGCACTGGAAGAAGAGGGCGCCATCCTCGGGTTTGACGGGCGTGGCGACTTCGCACAGCGTGTAGCGGTCGTAGCCGGTCTCGCGCATCAGGCGGAACAGTTCGCGGTAGGGGTAGGGTCCCCACAGGTTGTTGATGTGGCAGCTCTTCAGGAAGGGGCGCAGCAACGCGAACGACTCCTTCACGGAGCCGTTAACCACGTCGGTCGGATTGCTGTTCCAGCAGACTCCCACCGATGAATGCCCACAAATGTCCATGATCTTTCGTGCGTGGGGCGGGTCCTGGGTTCCCTTGCCGTGGACCTCCATCCAGATTTCCACACCGTGGTCAGAGGCAAACTTGCCGCACTCCGCCAGCGCCCTGCCGATCTGCTCGATCGTTTTCTCCACCGGCACCCCATCCGGCAGCCCGTTGGGACGGATCTTCACGCCCTTGATCCCGGTGTCTTTTGCAAGCTGGACAAACTGATGGCAGGTTTCAATCTGACGACGAACGATCGACGGGTCTGGGCTTTGAAACTCGCACACGGTTCCGAGCCCCCATAGCACGAGACCGGCGTCTTTGGCGCGCGACTTCAGTTCCGCGCGCTGGGCTGCGGGCATGGCCGGCTCGACCCCATGGGCGTGGGTGGTACGAAACTCAATCGCCTTGACACCGGCGGCGGGGAGCGTCTTCAAGAGCGTCGAAAGATCCCAGTCTTTCGGAACGTTGTAGGTGACGGTGCCGAGCTCGAAGGTCGGTTCTTGAACGACGATAGCCGCGGCGGCCGGATGGGTGGACGCGCCCTCCGATAGGGCGGCGAGCGAGAGGCCGGCGGCTCCGAGCAGCGAGCGGCGATTGATTTCGGGCATGAGCAGTCTCCTGCGCCGCACCCGCCGGCGCACCGATGGAGCCGGAAACTGGGCCGCGCTGTTACTTCTGGGCGGACAGGTAAGCCACGAGGCTGTCGAGCGTTGTTTCCGGGAGCCGAAACGCCGGCATAAACACGGTCTTGCCGGACGGATCGCGGATAAACGCCCGGATCTCTTCAGGCTTCAGGGCAGCGCCGATGCGAGTGAGATCCTTCATCGAGCGGGGGGAGCGATAGTCCTTTGTTCGATGACAACCGCTGCATCCTTCGGTTCGGAAGGCCTCCATCCCTTCCCGTTTGCCGGGAGTGGTGGGAACCGTCGGGGTGGCGGCGCGGGAGGCGCCACGGCGAGGTCGACGAGCGTCGGCAGGGATGCCGGCCAGAAGCAGGAGCGTAAGAGCTACTAAGGCGGTCCGGCGCGACATGAGGATATTGAAGGGATGGACGATCCCCGGTTGATTCAACCGGGGATCGTGGGGACCCGCTTACTTCTGGGTCAACAGGTAGGCGACGATGTTCGCCAGCGCATCGGGCGAACCCTTGAACGCAGGCATCGCGGGGGCCTTGGCAGCCGGGTTCTTGATGAAAGCCGTGAGCTGAGCGGCAGTGTGCTCCGCGCCGACCTTGCTCAGGTCCGCCATCGCGCCGCCGTCGGCATGGTCCTTGGTCTTGTGGCAGGTCTTGCAGCCTTCCGACGCGAAGAGCGCCATTCCGGCCTTGGGATCAGCCTTCTTGACCGGGGCCGGCTTCTTGGGGGCGGGCTTCTTCTTCTGGGCAGCATTGATGCCGGCCACCGGAAGCAGCAGAGCGACGGTCGCCGCGAGGGCGACAAAGGTGCGAGTCGAACGATCAGTCACGGGGACCTCCTAGAGATTCGGGATCAAGTTGTTCTGCGCGGACCTACGGGCGGTTACGGTCCACGGGCTTACCCACGTTTCGGACCGGAACTCTTCCGGTCCGAGGTCAACACTAAGACACACGCACGCCGCAGTCGGTGCCGGCAATTGGGGCGCACGAACACAGCAACTCTGTGCGTCTCCGTGTCGGCAAACCTCAAAAGTATATTCCCAACCGGGCCTCCGCACCAGTGGGGATGCGCCGTCGGACGGGCAAACTCAGCTCTCGGGTGGCCGGTTCGTCTCGAAACGCTTGCGAAGGCCGGGGAGGAGTACCAATAGGATGACCGTTGCGGCTTGCACGATGGATGCCACGTGGATGGAAACGCCCGCGCTCCGCTGCATCTGACTGCACCCAGCCGAGAGGGCGCCGAAAAACACTGCGGACAGCACGACCCCCCCTGGAGCGAGGCCCCCCAGCAGCGCGACCGCGATGCCGGAGAAGCCATAGCCGGGTGATCCCGGTGCGTAGCGGTACATCCGCTGGATCATTCCGGAGACCTCCACTCCGCCCCCGAGCCCGGCGAGCGCTCCGCTGATCACGAACGCGATCCAGAGCACCCGTCCCGTTGGGATACCCGCGGAGCGTGCGGCCGGCGTACCCAGGCCCACCGCTCTAAGCTGAAACCCGAGGCGGGTACGGTCGAGCCAGCTCCAGACTCCCGCGAGCGTCAGCAGCGCCACCAGGACCCCGAGGTGCAGCCTCCCCAACTCCAGCCCTCCTGCGACGCTCAGCCCGCCTGCCAGCGGAATCGAGTCAACACCGATCCGACCCACGGGAGCGATTTGTGAGAAACGGGGAAGACATGCCGCATCCGGCAGACGCGGGCTCCAGTCACTGGCGCTCGTCGGGTCCTTCATGGGACCGCGGACGAGGTATTCCACGAGGTAGACCGCGAGGAAATTCAGCATGATCGTGCTGATGACTTCCGGCACGTCGCGCTTCAAACGCATCCATGCCGGTAACGCAGCCCAGAATGCACCGATACAACTCCCGGAGAGCAGAGTCAGCAGGGTCCGAGGAAAGGCATGCATCGGCGGAAGGTAGAGCGCTGCGGCGGTCGCCCCCAGCATTCCCACGAGGAACTGCCCCTCGGCGCCGATGTTCCATCCTCCCGCACGGAAGGCGACGGCGATGGCCAATCCCGTGAAGAGCAGCGGCGTAGCCTTCAGGCAGACCTCGGCGAGGCTGGACGCGGAGCCGAAGGAGCCCGCGAAGATGGATGAGAGCGCTCGACCGGGATTCCCGCCGAGCAGCGACACGATCAGGCCGACCAGGAGAACCGTGAGTCCGACGGCGCCGAGACCCAACGCCAGACCTCGCCCGGCCCGCCGCAGGCTCTCACTCGACGGCTTCATCTGCACCCTGACGCCGGCCTCCCATCATCAGCCCGAGCGTCTCCCTCGACGTGTTGGGGGGCACCACCCCCATCACCTCGCCGGAATAGAGCACCGCCACCCGGTCCGAGAGCGCCAGCACCTCTTCGAGTTCGGTGCTGATGAGCAGGATCGCCGCGCCCTTAGCCTTTTGCTCACGAATCCGGTCGTGGACGTAGGCGGTGGCATTCACATCCAAACCCCGAGTGGGATTGACTGCCACCAGCAGTTCCGGTTGTTTGTGGAGCGCCCGGCCGATCACAATCTTCTGCTGATTGCCTCCGGAGAGTGTTCCGGAGGACTGCTGAAGGCTGCCGGATCTCACATCGAACCGCTCCCTCATCTCCGCTGCGGTTCGGTTCAGGAAGTCCCACCTCAGCCACGGCCCATGCGATGCTTCGGCTTCCTGGTGGAGTTCGAGGATCAGATTGTCCCGCACCGACATGGCGGGAACCAGGCCGTCTCGCCGCCGATCCTGCGGAATGTAGCCGATCCTTCGACGACCCACCGAGGTGGCCGGCTCTCCGGAAATGCGAATCTCGCCCTCCACAGCGTGCCGCAGTCCGAGAATGGCTTCCGCGAGCTCGCCCTGCCCGTTTCCGTCCACGCCGGCCACGCCGAGCACTTCTCCGGCGCGTGTCTCCAACGAGAGTCCGCGCACGGTTTCGATCCCACGCTCGTCCTTCACGTGGAGGTCCCGGATGGTCAGTACGGGATCGCCGCCGGACTCGACGGACGCCGCAGGGGCGACCTCGGCGTGGGGAGCTCCCACGGCGACGGCGACGTGCTCCACGGTCGCGTCATCGACGGCGCCCATCATCCGACGGGCCAGATCCCCGGCGTCCGTTTCGGAGGCGGGCACCGTGCCGGCATGCCGGCCCCGGCGAAGCACCGTGATGCGATCGGAGAGTCGAAGCACTTCGTTCAGTTTGTGGCTGATGAAAACGAGCGAGCGCCCTTCCGAGCGAAGTCGCTCCAGCACACTGAAGAGCTCTTCCAACTCCACCGGCGCCAGCACGGCGGTGGGTTCGTCGAAGATCAGAATCGAGGCGTCCCTCGCGAGCACCTTCACGATTTCCAGCCGCTGCTGCTGCCCGACCGGCAACTGCCAGACGGGGGTCCTGGGTTCGAGCTTCCAGCCCAGGCTTTCCGCCAGGTCGAGCGCCCGTTGAGCAAGATTTCGGGGGAGGATGGCGGGCGTCTCGCCCGGAAGCGCCAGTGCGAGATTCTCGGCGACTGTAAAGTTTTCCACCAGCGAGAAGTGCTGATGCACCATGCCGATGCCGGCCGCCGCCGCGTCCGCCGCCGAGCGGAAGCGGACCGGTGCGCCCTGCAGTTCGATCGTGCCCTCGTTGGGACGGTACAGCCCCGAGAGGACATGCATCAGCGTGGACTTTCCAGCGCCGTTCTCACCCAGAAGGGCGTGGATTTCGCCGGGCATCAGGTCGAAATCCACGTCTTGCAGTGCCGTAACGGCATCGAATCGCTTCACGATGCCGCGCATGCGGACCGTTGGGGTCGCGCCGGCCGGGACGTTGCTCATGACGCGTCTACTTCGCGATCAGCTTCAATTTGCCCGACTTGATGTCTTCTTCCGCAGACTTGATTTTCGCCTTGATCTCGGCCGGAATTCGAGCCTCGAAGGTCGGGTTGATGGCGAGGTAGACATTGCCGCTCTTCAGGTCTTCCAGGAAGATGCCGCCCTTGAACGTGCCTGCCTGAACCTCTCGGGCCACAGTGAGGAACGTCTTCGCCACATCCAGCACGGCGCTGCACGCGATCAACTCCGGCTTCAGCTCGTTCTGGTTCGCGTTTGAACCCACCGCGAGAACCCCTTTGGCTTTGTTCTCTTCCACGGCCTGAAACACGCCCTCACCCGCCGCATCGGCATTTTGGAACAGGATGTCGGCGCCGCCCCGAATCATTGCCAGCGCCTTCTCCTTGCCGGCATTGGCGTCGCTCCAGCTTCCGAGGTAGGTGATGGGCGCCGAGAACTTCGGGTTCACGGTCTGTGCACCCTTCTCAAACAACTCGAACGCCTGCTTCACCGGAGCAAAACTCATGCCCCCGATCTGGCCACCCTTTCCGCTCTTGGAGAGGGCGCCCGCGAGGATGCCGGCCAGGTAAGCCGCCTCGCCGAGGTCGAATCGTAGGGAGCCCAGATTCTTTCCCTCAACCTCCCCGCTACTCACGAGGATGATGGTGTCCGGAAACTCTTCAGCCACCCGCTTTGCAGCTTCACCGTACTCGGCGCCGTGGGCGAAGATCAGCTTCACCTTGTCCCGCGCGAAGCCGCGAAGCGCCTCTTCCGCTTCCGACTCGGTGGCGCTCTGGTGGCTTGTTTGGGCCTTCAACTCCGTTTCGATCTGCTTGAGACCGGCGCCCGCGAGGGAGTTCCAGCCGCTGTCCGAGAGCGATCCGGGAGTGAGGAGGCCTACTTTGAAGTCGGATGCCGCCGGGGTCGCTCCAGCGGGGCCGCCAGGAGCGTCGGCGGATCCGGGAGGCGGAGCAGAGCCGCCGCCGGCGTCGCCGCCGGATCCACCGCAGCCGGCAATCAAAGCCATGGGAACGAGAAGCAGCGCGCGTCGGTCGATCATTACGGCAAACCCCAGGTTTCGGAGACGGAAGGCGCTGAATTGTACCCAGCGCACCCGTGCAGCGCCAAGGATTGTCCGCGTGAGCTTCACGGCGGGCAGGGGAAGCCTGGAACCCCGGGGAACCGGAAACCGACCGGCGACAGCCGGCCTCACTCAGGAGACAATGAATGAAGATCTGGCTTTTGAGCGCGGTGGCAGCGGCGGCGATCGCCGTGCTCCCCGCGTTCGGTCAGGAAGCGACGGCCCTCAAGGTCGGTGACGCTGCGCCTGACTTCAAGCTGACAGGCTCGGACGGCAAGGAGTACACCCTTGCCCAGTTCAAGGGCAAGATGGCAATCGTCATCGCCTGGTATCCCAAGGCGGCGACACGCGGCTGAACGCTCGAATGCAACTCTCTCCGTGATGAGATGAGCTCACTTTCGAAGTTCAAGGTTCAGTTCTTCGGCGCCAGCGTGGATCCGGTCGCCGACAACAAGGCGTTCGCAGAGAAGGAGAAGTACAACTTCCCCCTCCTCAGCGACCCCGACAAGTCGTTTTCCAAGGCGCTCGGCGTGCTCAACCCCGCAAACGGCTTCGCGCAGCGATGGACCTACATCATCGATGACAAGGGCATCATTCGCGAAATCGACAAGGCGGTGAAGGTTCAGAGCCACGGCAAGGACATTGCCGCCAAGCTCCAGGAACTCGGTATCCCCACCAAATAGGTGAACAGGCAGGCTCGGAGTGATCTTCGAGCCTGCCTGCCTTTCCGCAGACGCCACCCGTGACGACCGTTACGGCTTGCGAGGCTCCGGCTGCGGCAGGCTCAAGGAGACGGATCGAACCGGTTGCTCCTGCCCGGCCAGGTGGTAGTTGAACGAGAAGTTGTCCAGCGTCACCCTGCGGGCGCCGGCGAGGTCGAGTTGCTGCCCGTTTGGCCCAAGAATTCGAGGCTGCGCCAGGGCGCCGCCGCCCGGCGGGAGCCCGGGCCCGCCGCCGGGTCGTCCGCCCACCGACACGTCTCCCAGGATGAACACCCCCACATTCTGTCGCACCTCACCTGGAGCCCCCGGAGCCCCCGGCGCGCCGCTGCCCGGACCGCCGATGCCGCCGGGAGGCCCACTCATGCTGAACATCTGACCCTGACCCTGCCGCATGCTGAAACCGCCCCCCGCGAGTTGCTGCGGGTTTGGAGTGGGTCGGTTCGAACTGGGCTCAAAGATCCGCCCTTCGCTGGGCGCCGTCAGCGCCACGAGCCAGCGTTCGCGCTGCGGCGCCGTCATCTGGCCGACGCCGACGATGGAGCCACCCAGGGCGGTTTGTCGCTGCATGGTGTTGAGCGACGCCCAGAACCGAAGGTGGTGGCGGAGATCATGGATGCCGGTGGGACCCATGGTCGCCGGACCCACGCCCTCCATGTAGGCGCCCCAGTTTGACTGAAGGCCGAGGGTCTGGCCGTCCGTCAGCGCAGCCGCTGTGTCGGCGAGATCGTTGAGACGCGGGGCGCCGCTCCGTGTGATGTTCTGCTTCAGGGGTTTCAGCACCCGATCCGGCACCTCTGCGGGCCGATCTCGGAAGTACTTCGGGTTTCGGAAGACGATGGTGTCGCCCTCCATCCGCCACGAATAGCGCATCTGCCGAGCGATCTGGTCGAGCAGTTTCACCACTTGCTGCTTCCCAGCGAGGGGCGCCGGATTCATTCGCGCCCGAATGAAGCTGTCCGCAAGAAGCTGCAGCCCCGTCTCCGCGTGGATCAGCGCCGCGAGAGTTCCCACCGAGCGAGCCCCGGGGATTCGGCCCGGCGCGAACGGATCGAAGAGCTGCTGCCCGCCCGCAGGCGTCGGCGGCAGCTTCAGGTCAATTTCCGCCAGAAGGCGCGGGTCTCGCGTCTGCGTGTCCGGCCAGCTCTCATCTGCGGCGCTCGAACTGATGGTGGGGGACCACATGATCGGCATGGTCCGGCGGCGCCCCATCCCGCCGGAGATGGTGAGGAGCGTGAACTCCAACCGCGGACGCGGCTCCGGGGCTGGACTGCCGAGCCCGCCGATGCGAATGACACCCCGGGCGCCGCCCTGCACCAGCTTCACCTCTGCAGAGTAGCTCTTGGGGCCGTTGTCCTGATCGTCTGGACCAACCCCCAGGGCGGGAGGGGGACCTCCGCCGGGACCGATTCGGATTTCCTGGGAGACCGCCACCGAGGACATCCCCCGCTGAGACTGTCCGGCCGCCGCAATCTGATCGGACACGCCCCGCGGGAGCGATCCGTCCTCGCTGGAGAAGCGGATGGAGCCCCCAGCCGCGAGCGAGTCGCGCTGCTGTCCGGAGAGGCGTCCCCAGATCGCGAGCGCAGGTCGGGCGCCGGGTCGGAGCAGGTCGCGGATCGCTTCACTCTCATCCACTGCCTGCGCGGGCTGCGCGGCGGATGTGTTCGGATCCTGGGCGAGACGCATCGCCTCGTCTCGGCGGGAGGCCAGTTGGTCCTGCGGTAGGCCCGCGAGCGCGCCGATCCGCTTCATGCGGTCCGCGATCTCGGCAAGCCGCCGGTCCTGCTCCCCGCGCGCCAGAGCCGCTTCCCGCTTCCTGGCGACCAGCGACTGATCGAGCCGGTACGCGGCGCCCTCCTTCAGCCAGATGAAGTCGAGGCTGTTGGAGATCAGGGATAAGATCTCTCCCGCCGGGCGATTCTTCACTGCGAGGCTGATCTTGTCGTCGCCGGTGTCCCGCGAAGTGCGCAGTTCGATGCCGAGTTGCTTGCCGATGGAGGGCAGCACCGAGGAGAGCGCCTCGTCGGTGACGACGACCGAGACTGCCTTCTTGAAGGTGTCATCCTTCCTGAAAGCTTCCGCAATAACGACAGGCGCCTTTGCGGCCGTGTTCTGGCCGGCCACGGCGAGACCCGAGATCAGTCCCGATGAGACCAGTCCCGAGAGAATGAGCGTTCTTCGTTCCATTCCGGCGTTCCCTACCGTTTCCTTGATCTCGACCGTCCGGCTGCGCCCGGCGCGCCCGGCGTCATCGCTGTGGGCGTGCGAGCCGTTATCGGGAAGCGTCCAGGCGGAGTTCATTCCGCGAGGGATGCGAGTTCCGAGTGATTCCGTGTGTCATGACGAGATGTCTCGAGAATTCCGTGAAGTCCAGGGCGGGATTCTCGTTCCGGAAGCGAACATGCATCGGACATTCGGACGCATTCAAGCACACGCGCTCCGAGGTCAGCGAGGAACCCCGGCGACTATGGACCGTGACACCCTGAAGAAGCAGATTTGCGAAGCCGTCGAGCGGCGGCGCGGCGATGTCATCGAAATCGGCGAAGACATCATGCGAAACCCCGAACTCGGCTTCAAGGAGTTTCGTACCAGCTCGCTGGTGGCCTCCGAGTTCGGTCGGATGGGTCTCAGCTATCAGGACGGTCTGGCCATTACGGGCGTGAAGGCTATCCTCGACACCGGACGGCCGGGACCGACGGTGGCGTTGATCGGAGAGTTGGACTCTCTGATTGTCTGGGATCATCCCCTGGTGAACCCCGAGACCGGCGCGGCGCACGCTTGCGGCCACAACGCGCAGATCGCCGGATTGATGGGCGCGGCAAGGGCGATTGTCGAGTCCGGCGCGGCGGAGCACCTGTCCGGGCGGATCGTGTTTTTCGCCGTTCCCGCGGAGGAGTATGTCGAGGTGGAGTACCGTGCGTCCCTGGTCCGACAGGGGAAGCTCGGTTTTCTCGGCGGCAAGCCGGAGTTGGTTCGCCTGGGCCACTTTGACGATGTCGACATGGCGATTATGATCCACACCAACAGCGGCGGAGAAGCCAAAGTTCAGATCGCCGAGAGCTCGAACGGCTGCGTGGTGAAGATGATCCGTTACCTGGGGAAGGCGGCCCACGCCGGCGGTGCGCCGCATCGCGGCGTGAACGCACTGCAGGCTGCGCTGGTCGGATTGAACGCCATCAACGCCCAGCGCGAGACGTTTCGGGATCCCGATGCGGTGCGGGTTCACCCGATCATCACGAAAGGCGGCGATGTGGTGAACATCGTGCCCGCCGAGGTGCGGATGGAGACGTACGTGCGGGGCAAAACGCCGGAAGTCATTCGCGAGGCGGAGATCAAGGTGGACCGCGCCCTTCGCGCGGGCGCGATGGCTCTGGGAGCCCAGGTGGAGATCGAAACCCTTCCGGGGTACTTCCCGCTGCAGAACAGCCGCGCGTTGGGCGAGATCTTCAAGAAGAACGCGGCGGGCTACCTCTATCCGGAGTCCGAGGTCCGGGATACCGGACACGGCGCCGGCAGCACCGATATGGGCGACCTCTCGCACATCATGCCCGCGCTCCATCCGATGATGTCCGGCGCCGTTGGGGACTTCCACGGCAGAGACTGGCTGATCGCGCATCCCGAAGAGGGTTACCTCGCGCCCGCCAAGTCGCTGGCGATGGCGGCGGTGGACCTGCTCTGGGATGACGCATCCGTCGGACGAACCGTGCTGGACCGAGAGCCGCCTCGGATGACCCGGCAGGCGTACCTGGAATTCCAGAGCGCTGTGTTCCGGACCGAGCTTTACTCTGCGGACTGAGCAGCGTCCGCAATCGGAGGAGCAGATGCCTAGGACTTATCGAGTGGCTGTCGCGGGCCTCACCCACGATCACGTGTGGGGGCTGTTGAGATGGTGGCGGGAAGCAAGTGGGGCCGAACTCGTCGCCGCGGCAGACCCCAACCAACCGCTCCTGGACAAGGTGGCGGAAACGTGTGGCGTCAAGCAGACCTACCTCTCGTACGAGGATCTGTTGGATCGGGAGGAGATCGACATTCTGACCATCGCCACCGACAATGCGGGGACGGCAGAGATCGTGGAAGCCGCCGCGGCCCGCGGCATTCACGTGATCACAGAAAAGCCGATGAGTGCGACCCTCGCCCAGGCGGATCGAATGGTCACGGCGTGTCGCAAGGCGGGAGTCCAGTTGATGGTCAACTGGCCCAAAGCCTGGAATCCCGCCATCCAGACCCTGGATCGGCTGGTGCGGGAAGGTGCCATCGGGCCGGTCCACAAGGTGAAGTACCTCGCCGCGCATCAGGGCCCGAAGGAGATCGGCTGCTCCCGGTACTTCTACGAGTGGTTGTATGATCCCGCCCGCAACGGCGCTGGGGCGCTGATGGACTACTGCTGCTACGGCAGCAACCTGGCCGCTCACTGGCTTGGTCGACCCACCAGTGTGGTCGGGATCGCGGGGACGCTGGTGAAGCCCGACTTCCCCGTGGAAGACAACGCCATCGTGCTGATGAAGTATCCGCACGCATTCGGGGTGGCCGAGGCCTCGTGGACCCAACAGGCGCCGGACGGCGGCGCCAACCCGAGCGTGTTCGGCAGCACGGGCACCCTCTCCGCGTTCGGGGGCCGGGTCCGCTGGGGCCGGCTCGACCGGGAGCCGGAGTGGCTGGAGCCCGATGCGCCGTCGCCGGGGCGCCGCAACGGGGCGGAGTACCTTCTGAGTTGCCTCGAAAGCGGCACGCCCGTGGAGGGAATGTGCTCCGCGGCAACGAGCCGGATGGCCCAGGAGATCCTTCAGCGGGGCCTGGAGAGCGCCGTGAGCGGACGTGAGATCGAACTGGATTGACAACACTTTCCCGACGGATCGTGGAAGCGACCCCGGGTCAGGACAGCTAGAGGAGCACCATTGGCAACGCTAGGAATTGGAATCATCGGCAGCGGCGGGATTGCGCGCGGGGCGCACCTGCCGGGCTACAAGAGCGCCGAGTCGCTCGGAGTGAAGGTCGTCGCCTGTGCGGACGCCAACGAGGCTGTCGCCCGTCAGGCTGCCGAGCAGTTCGACATCCCGCACGTCTTCACCGACTACAAGAAGATGCTCGAGATGGACGAAATTCAGGCGGTCAGCGTCTGCACGCCCAACTTTCTTCACTTTCAGCCGACGATCGATGCGCTGGAAGCGGACAAGCACGTCCTGTGCGAGAAGCCGCTGGCCATGAATGCCGGCGAAGGTGAGGAGATGTGCCGGACCGCCGAGCGCACCGGCCGCAAGCTGCAGGTCGGGTTCATGACCCGATTTCAGTCGAGCGCGCAGGCGTTGAAGCGGTTTGTGGATGCCGGCGAGATGGGCGAGATCTACAGCGCCCACGCCGTCGCGATGCGGCGGAGAGGCATTCCCGGTTGGGGAGTGTTCACGCAGAAGGACAAGCAGGGCGGCGGACCCCTGATCGACATCGGCGTCCACATTCTGGATCTCACGCTGTGGCTGATGGGGCACCCCAAGCCGCTGCGCTGTTCGGGTCAGACATATGCCAAGTTCGGACATCGGGAAGGGGTGCTCGGGCTGATGGGGCAGTGGGACCCCAAGATCTTCAGCGTGGAGGACTTCGCTGTCGGCATGGTTCGGTTCGACAATGGCGCGAGCCTGGTGCTGCGGTCCTCGTTCTGTGCGAATCAGGAGGAGCGGGACCGGTTCGATACGCAGCTTTACGGCACCGAAGGCGGCTGCAGCTACAATCCCTGCAAGATGTTCTTCGAGCGGCACGGAACGCTCGTGGATGCCTCGCCGGCCTACCTGCCGCAGGTGAAGGCGCACGAGGAAGAGATCAAGGCGTTCTGCCGGGCCATCATCGACGACACCGAAGTCCCCGTGACGGGGCGCGAGGGGCTGATGACCACGCAGATTATCGACGCCATCTACCGATCGAGCGAGCTGGGCTGCGAGGTCGACGTCACTTAAAGGGATTGACGGTTCCGCCGGTAGAGGGGACAATGACCCGTTCGGTCTTACTGGGAGTGGTTATGGCTACTGAGCGAATGCGCGAACTGCGACGACGGCGGCACCGCCGCGAGCAGGCTAAGAAACTGGCAGCGAAGGCCAGCAAGCCGTCTACCTCTCGCAGATAGGCGCGCGGGTAGAGGTTTCTTCGTGAATGCGAAAGGGGCCCGCGAGGAGTTGCTCAGGCTTCTCCAGACGGGCCTTTCTCCGTTTCCGTACGATCGAGCCGGTCTGGCGCTGGTGGCGCCGTTTTACCCCGAACTCGATGTCGACCGATATCTGAGTCGACTGGACGGTCTCGCCGAGGATGTCGCGCGGCATCTCGCCGCCCACTATCCGGTCTTCGGCCCTCGAGAGTGCCTGAGTAGCCTCCGCCGGGTGGTGTTTGAAGAGCACGGCTTTAAGGGCGACACGCGAGACTACTACGACATCCGGAACTGCTACCTGAACGAAGTTCTGGACCGCAAGCAAGGAATGCCCATCACGCTCGCCGTGATGTGTCTCGGCATCTCCTCTCGGCTCGGGTGGCCGCTGGAACCGGTGTCGTTCCCCGCCCACTTTTTGCTGTCGTGGCCCGACGGCGAGCAACCCTTTGCGGTGGATCCGTTTCACGGCGGACTGCTGTTGGGAGATGAGGATCTCGATGAGATGTGGACTCGAGCAACAGCCAACCGACCGCCGTGCCGCTGCGAAATGCTTCGGCCCGCCTCCCCGCCCGATGTGCTGCTGCGAATGCTGAACAACACTCGCCAGATTTTTCAACGATGCGGGCGGTACGGCGACGCGGCTCGGGTCGCGGAGCAGTCGATCCTCGTTCGGCCCGACCTGGCGGTTCTGGAGCGCGATCTTGGGTACCTCTGTCTGGCGGCAGGCCGCACCCAGGAAGCCGCGTCGCATCTCGCGCGCTATCTCTCCCGCTCGCCCGCGGGAGCCGACGCCGCCCGAGTGAAATCCGACCTGGAGCGCATTCGCAAGCTATGTTGAGTCGCTGGTGGCTTCCGACCGCGGTGGCGTGCTCCGTAGCGGCGCAGACCCTGGCGGCGCAGGCGCCCGTCGCGCCGGCGAACCCCGGTGGAGCAGCCTACGCCGTCACGCTGGAGCCGGTCGGGGCTCCGATCCGCACCGAGTTGCACTTCCTGGGTGAAACCGGTCAGCCTCTCTCGCGCCTTGCGTTCCCCAACATCCGAGTCCGTTCCGTGTCGCTCTCCCCGGACGGGCAGTCGATTGCCTACCAGGTCTCGAACGATCTGGGCCTGGACACCGTCGTGGCGGCCCCGATTCCGGGAGTCTCCATGCCCGGACCTGTGCGGACCGTCTCCATTGGGGCACTCCCCCAGTGGTCTGCGGACGGTTTGCGAATCCTGTTCTCCCGCAGGCAGTTCAACGACTATGGAGTTTACGCCGCCGCTGCGGATGGTTCCGAACGTGACGCTCGCACTCGAAGCCTGGTTCGCGGCCAGATTGGTCGGTGGTCGCCGGACGGCAAGCGAGTCGCAGTGCTCGCTCCGGCGCTGCAAGGGGGAAGCGAACGGTGGCAGGTGCAGATCCTCGGTGGCTCGGGCGGGTCGCCGGAGCTGAGGGTGAGTTTGCCCGAAGGCGCCGGACAGGCGGTGGCGATGGAGTGGTCGCCCTCGGGGCGGGATCTCCTGGTCACCTCGATGGAAAACGCCCTGCCGCGCCTTTACCGAGTCGGTCTGGATCCGCCCCTGGCGATTCCCGTGGGTACGGCCTCCGGCGCTGCGTACGGCTGCTTCACCTCGGACGGTAGAGTCGCCTATGCGGAAACCGTTGGGCAGCCGGCCCGGGTGATGGTGATCGGCGGGGATGGCGCGCCCACCCTGTTCTGGCAGGCCGAACGCGGGAAGCTCGTTCGCGGCCTGGCAAGACGACCGAATGCTCCGCTCCTCCCGCCGGTCCCTGCCGTTACACCGGTCGTCAAGCCCGTCCCCATACCGCCCGTGGTCGATCCGGCCCCGGTTCCTCCGCGCCCGCCGGTGCTGCCTCCCGCGCCGATCCTGCTCCTCGACCGGGTTGCCCTGTCGCGGCGAACGGTCAGCCTCAACCGGTCGGAGTCTCCGCGTAGTATGGCTCTGGAAGTGCCCGGCGCCCGAGACTTCGAGGTCACCGTGCCGCTGGATCCCATGCCGCCGGAGCGAGTTCGACGACAGGGAGTCGGGGTGACGGTGGAACTTGCCTCAGGAGCGCTCTTTCGTGTGAACATCCTGCACAATCGTGGACCCTGGGCGACCCTTCAAGGACGTCTCTCCACCGAGCCGGTCCATCTCGTGGAGGCGAAGTCGCTGGATCCCCTGAGCCAGGGGTACCTGCACGGGGGCGTGCTCCGGGTTCGGCGCGAGGGTGGAAGGCTGTCCATGACCGTGGATGGCCGCGAGGTGATCGCCAGCCGACTCGTGACTGGGCCTGTTGTTCGGGTCAGCCTCACCCTTGAGAACTTCGACCCGGAGCCGGCCACCTTCCCGTTGGGAGACGTGCGCTATCGGGAGTGGGGCCTGCTTGGCGACGATTCCCCGCGCTGATCCGCAGCGGCCGAGGGAGCCGGTCGGTCGATGGGGAAGCTGACTCCGAACGGCGAATCCACTCGCCGGATCATCGGACCGGAGACTCGCATTGGAACAGGTGCTGCTGATCATCGGCGATGCCGCCGAGGTGACGGATACGCTCTACCCCTACTTTCGCGTGATGGAGGCCGGCTATCGCTGTGTGGTGGCGGGCCCCGAGCGGCGGACGTACCACCTCGTGATGCACGACCGCCACCCCGATTGGGACATCACCGTCGAGTCGCCCGGCTACCGATTCCCCGCGGAGATCGCCTTTCGAGACATCGATCCCGCGCAGTACTGCGGCCTCATCATCTCGGGCGGACGCGCTCCGGAGTACCTCCGGTACGATGCGGACCTCATGCGAGTCACCCGGCATTTCATGGAGCGGGAGAAACCGGTGGCCAGCGTTTGTCACGGGATCGAGATCATCGCCTCTGCGGATGTGATCCGGGGCCGCCGCGTCACCACTGTGGCGAAGTGTCGGTACGATGCCGAATACTCCGGCGCCACCTATGAAGACACCCCTGTCGTCGTCGACGGGAATCTGGTGACGGCCCGCACCTTCTGGGACAGCGCTCCCTGGATGCGAGAGTACCTGAAGCTGCTGGATGCCTTCGTGGCCCTCGCAAATTCCTCGTCGACCCCCTGAACCCTCTTCATAGGGTGGAGTAGCGGCGAAACGGTTGCAGAAATGCGGTGTGAACTTGCCCGGATTTCGCTATAGTTGAAGCAACCAACGCGAGCGGCACGTGCCCCACCCGAACGGAGGCGCTGGCTGCGATGTCGCCGCACGAGGAGCAACGACCATGCGGAAGCACTGCGGTTTCACCCTCATCGAGCTACTTGTTGTCATCGCCATCATCGCAATTCTTGCGTCGATTCTCTTCCCGGTCTTCGCACAGGCCCGGGAAAAGGCGCGTCAGGCGAGCTGTCTGTCGAACATGAAGCAGATCGGCATCGCGAGCATGATGTACGTGCAGGACTATGACGAAATGTTCCCGGTGCACAACTGGCCGGCGGGCGAAGGGGTTCACAGCCTGCCGGACGGTCGCCGCTATCAGGGACACGTGGGGTGGTCCTTGCTGTTCTTTCCGTACATCAAAAACGCCGCAGTGTTCGTGTGTCCCAGCGATGACAACCCGCGAGCGGCATTCTCCGACAACGGACGCGCCAATCCGTACGTGAATACCTGGGGCAAGCCGATCGTCATGAGCTACAGCGAGAATGCGGACATCTACCTCAGGACCGCGCCCCTGTCGCTGGCGGCGATCAACTGGCCCGCGGATACCTATTGGATCGCCGATGCACGCTTCCACTTCGTGGGATTCCATGCGGCTGAGTCGATTCCTGGTCCTTGGGGTCCCAACCACTTCAATCGAATTCGATACACAAAGGCCTGCAGCGGACTCATCGACACCGCCGGCACGCTGGGAATCCCGGCCAACCATCCCAACCCCGGAAGCTGTGCCCGGCACCAGGAAGGGAACGTGCTGGTTTTCGCAGACGGCCACGCCAAGTGGGAGCGGTGGAACCAGATGGACGCCTGGAAGGCCAATCCGACCCGAGCGACGGCGAAGCGCTAGAGTTCTAACCACGGAGCGCGGTTGAGACGCACGCATAGGGGTAGACCGGGAGCGAAATCCCGGTCTACTTCCTGAAAGTCCTTCATCGCGAGACGGAGCAGCTTCCGGACAACCAGGTAATCGAGCGCCATCCACACACCTCCTGTTCACGCGGAATGCCATCACGCACGCCGCAAAGATGTCTTGCTCCCCACTACCTCCTACTCACGACTCGCTACTCTCTACTCACCCATCGGTACTCGCCCCATGAAAGTCCACCCGGCTGCCCTCTTTCGACTGAATGATGGTGTTGTGGCGTCCCGAGGCGATCTGATCGCAGGGAGTGGATGCCGTCCACGGCGGTTCGGGAGGGATTGGGCGCGGTTGTTCCTGCATGGTCAGCGCATCCTTCAGGCGGTCCCAGTCCGCGGGGGGCTCTATCGGCACCGGCACGAGGCACGCTTGCAGGTGTTTCATGCTTGGGAAAGCGCCGTAATTCCTTCCGCCTTGCGGAAGTCGGACTCCAGGTAGCGCACCGACACCACCGCCATGGTCCGTCGCGCCGCCTCCGCACACCGCGCCTGCTCCGCGACCACCGGCCGCCTGCGGATGAAGCTCACCTCATCGATCGCTACCCGAAACCCGGCCGCCGTGTGCGAGCGATAGAGCCACCGGGCGAAATCCTCTTGTTTGGTGTATCCGGGATAGGGGGTGGGGGACTGGCGCGACCAGCAATCCTACCGGGCGGAGTGGTCTGACGGGCGGTGCGTGCCCCACAGCAACATTCTCCCACTGGCACTCGGGTGAGCTCTGGAACGCCTCCATCCCGTTGACACAAGTCGACGTGGCGTTCCGAATCCAGGAGGACGACCTGAGGCTGCGACCGGTCTAGCGCCAGACTGCCGAGCGAGCGGAGGCGCAGATCCTGGTGTGCTTCCTGGCCTTTGTGCTCTGGAAGACGCTGGGCCAGTTCTGCCGGGCCGCCGGGCCGGGCGACTGCCCTCGAAAGGTGCTGGACGAACTGGCGGAGATCCAGATGGTGGATGTGGTGCCGCCGACACAGCACGGACCGGAGGTCCGACTTCGGTGTGTTGGTCGCCCCGAGCAGCACCAGGCGATCCTGCTTCAGCGACTCCGAATGAGGCTGCCCGACAGGATCCGGATCACGGAGATGTAGTGTAGACACAGTGGGAAAAACCCGCAAACTCGGGCTTAAACCCCCCCTTTTTCAATCCAACTGCGGAACTTGGGCTAATGGATCCCCACTTTGTGGAGTAAGTCTCCGCCCAGTGCAACTTCTGCTGGAATGACGGGGTGGGCGCCCACACTGGGGACCTGCGCCTGAAGCAAGTGGCCCGGTGTCACCATCACCCCCGAGAGACATCGCCATCCTTGGGCTTGACCCGAGGATCGAGCGG
>SYKE01000261.1 GCA_005798285.1 Actinomycetota bacterium | reverse complement strand
GACCTCGACGGGATTCTGTGGTTGGAGGGGCTCCTTCGATCTGCATCATTCGCCTTTGTGCTGATCACTCACGATCGAGCGTTTCTGCAGGCAGTTTCTAATCGGATCGTGGAACTGCACCCCGCCTATCCGGAGGGCTACCTCTCCGTGCGGGGAAACTACGCAGAGTTCCTGGAGGCGCGGGAGGCGTTTCTGCAGGCTCAGCAGGCGCTTCAGCAGTCACTGGCCTCCAAAGCGCGGCGGGAGTTGGAGTGGCTTCGGCAGGGTGCGCCGGCTCGGAGCACCAAGGAAGGGGCCCGGATTCGCTCGGCGCACCAGTCCTTCGCCGATCTCGCGGAGGTGAAGTTCCGGAACTCCCAGGAGCGGACCGTGGCCCTGAAGTTCGATGCCACGGATCGGAGAGCGAGAGCGCTGGTCGCGGCAAGCGGCTTAACCGTCCAGGTAGAGTCGCGAATTCTCTTCAAAAACTTCGATCTCACGCTGGCTTCAGGGGATCGACTGGGTCTGCTGGGGCCCTCGGGCAGCGGGAAGACAACGCTGTTGAATCTCCTCGCCGGGGACTCCTCGCCGACTGCCGGCACAGTGAGGCGCGCCGAAGGGCTCCAGGTGGCGTACTTTCGACAGGATCGAGGCGGGTTGCCCCCACAGATGACCCTCGCGGATGCACTCTCTCCGGCGGGAGGCGACACCGTCATCTTTCACGACCGGCCCTATCACATCGCCGGCTGGGCGAAGCGGTTTCTCTTTCGGCCCGAGCAACTGCCGGGACCCATCTCGGTGCTTTCGGGGGGAGAGATGGCTCGCGTTCATCTCTCGAGACTGATGCTCCGGCCCGCCGATTTGCTGCTGCTGGATGAGCCGGCGAACGACCTGGATCTCCCCACGCTGGAGGTTCTGGAGGAATGCCTGCAGTCGTTCGGCGGAGCTGTGGTGCTTTGCACGCAAGACCGAAGTCTGCTCGACAATGTCTGCTCGGAGATCCTCGCTTTGGATGGACTGGGAGGAGCGAGGTTTTTCGCCGACACCTCCCAATGGGAGCGTTGGAAGTCCTCACAGCCGGCGGTTGCCGTCGCAGCGCCGCCTCCTGGAAAACCTCGGGAGCAGAAGCCGATCCAGGCTCGGATGAGTCAATCCGAACTCCGAGAACTGGCGAGGATCGAGGGTAAAATCGAGGCCGCGGAGGCGCAAGTAGCGCTGCTTCAGGAGCTGTTGCACGATCCGGGCGTGGCCAGCGACGGCGAGAGGGCACATCAAGCCTGGCTTGCGGTTCAAGAGGCCGAGGAGAAAGTAGCGACACTCTACTCGAGGTGGGAAGAACTGGAGGCCCTGAAGGCTTCTCCGGCTGGGCCAGAGACCTAAGCTCGGGCAAGCCCGCCCGAGATCAGGCCCCGACGTAGCGCGCGTGGAGAGCCCGTGCCCGGAGCGGATCGTCGGTATCGTGGACAACGGTTCGACCGTCGGCGAAGAGTGTCAAACGGCAGTCCTCGGACCGAAACCTCAGGAGCACAGGGCGCAGTTCGACCTCGCCCAGGCCCGCGAGGCGGCCGGCAATCAGCGAGAGGTCGAGGTTGGCGGGGGCCGCGGGCGAAATCTGGACGGCATCGCGGCCGCACAGCGAGACGGCGAGTGCGGACGAGTCGGGGCTGAGATAAGGAAACTCGCGTTGTCCGCAGCATGGGCAGTTCGGCTTTCTCGTGACAGTCAGCCGGCGCCAGTCCCCCTCCCAAGCATCAACGCAAATCAGGTCGGAGTGCGGCGGATCCTCTGGAGTGGCCAACCAGCGAAGCGCATTCGCCGCAGTCACCGAAGCGATGACCCCTACTGCCGGTCCCAACACCCCAGCCTGATCGCAGGTGGCTGCTGATCCGGCTGCCGGCGGAACCGGGAACAGACACCGAAAGCAGGCCGACACTCCTGGGTGAATGAAAAGCGACATTCCCTCGGCCCCAACGGCCCCCGTGTAGATCCATGGCTTGCCGGACTGCACGCAGGCGTCATTGATAAGGTAACGGGTCTCGAAGTTGTCCGCGCCGTCCAGCACCAGATCTACATCGTCGAGCAGCGCTCCAATCGTTGCGGCGGTCACGTCCAGAACCACCGGTTGGATGCGAACATCGGAGTTAACCCGGCTCAGCGAAAGCGCGGCGGCCTCCGACTTCAGGGATTCAGACCGCGCATCATCCTCGTTGAAGAGAATCTGGCGCTGGAGGTTGTTCAACTCCACCCAATCCCGATCCGCGATTCGGAGCAGCCCCACGCCGGCTCGCACCAGAAAGGCGGCAATCGTGCCGCCGGTGGCGCCGCAGCCGACCAGCAGCACGCTTGCACGACGGATTCGCTCCTGGCCGCTGTGGCCGATCTGAGGGAGTTGGATCTGTCGGGAGTAGCGATCGTTCATTCGCGGAGCCGGGTCAGCGGGGTCCCCCCGAAAGTGCTACATACAACACCGGGATGGCGATGCCCAGCAGTGTGAGAATCCCGCCGCGGCCCCACATGCCTTTCTTTCCGGTGAGCATGAACATGCCGGAGATCGCCAGGAAGAGGAGACCGATGGCATAACCGTCGGCGATGACTCGCCAGGCCTTCTTCCCGCGATTCAGGTGCAGCCAGTTGACCGCCCGCAGCATCCATCGGGGTCGGCGACCCCGTTCGAGAACCGTACCCTTCTGCGGATCCACATTGAGGGTGCGGTCATCCAGCGCGATGTCCAGACGATCCGGCCCGGCGCGGAACACGTCGCGAACCGGCGCAGTGATCTTCAATTCCCCAAGCACTGAGCGCGCAGCCTCACGGTCATCGGTCGGGAGCCGGTTTGAGAGCTGATGGGTACGCCGGAAGGTAACGAAGTCGGGATCCCATTGTCCGATGTGATTGACCGCCAACCCGGAAACCGCATACACGATTGTGAGACCGATCGCCACGTAGCCGCAGTCCCGATGCAGCGCGCGCACCGCCGGACGCCAGTTGATCCGGCGGCGTGCGGAAGGCTCAGGCATACCGCTCCTCAAACCACGGATCGGCGTGGTTGTTGTAGCCCCGCGTTTCCCAGAAGCCGGGTTCGTCCTCTTTTGAGAACCTGATTCCGGTCAGCCACTTGCTGCTCTTCCAGAAGTAGAGATCCGGCACCAGGCTTCGAACCGGTGTTCCGTTTTCCTCGGCCAGCGGCTCATCGTTGTGGAGGTGGGCGATGAGCACGTTGGGGGCAAGACCTTCGCTCAACAGGATGTTTGCGGTGTAACCCTCAGCGGCCTCGAAAATGATGTGCCGCGCGGAGTCCTTAACCCCGGCAAGATCGGCAATGTGCGAGAGTCTCACCCCCCGCCACCGTGAGTCGAAGAGCGTCCACTTGGTAACGCAGTGGACATCACACACTTGATCTACCTGCGGCATTGCCAGGAGTTCCTTGAAGTCGATGTCGAGCTCCTTGCGGACTTCGCCATGGACCTTCAGTCGGAAGTTGGCGGGGTTGGGGTCGCCGGGCGCCCCGCCCATGGCGCGCAGGGCCCGAATGAGCGATTGCCCTGGAGGCAGCCGAACCCTTCCGTCGGAACGGAGTGACTTTGCAGCGGCCTCCTGTTCCGCGGTGGGAGCTACGGAGTAGGTGCAACCGCCAAGCGCAACCAGGATAGATCCGGCTGCAAGCTCTCCGAACCGCCGTCGCGAGAAGGCGCCACGGCGGTCGAACATGGTAAGTCTCTGGGGTTGCATCGGGAAAGCGGGTCTCCGAAGGAGCGAGTCGACACCCTGGTTTCACCGCGCCGATTGGGTCGGAGCGGCGTTTGGTGGTACTCTTTGATTCTACTCCAGCCCGGTCGTGAATCCTGTTATGCCAGCACCCTCAACCGAACTTACCTCCACCAGTCAGCACTTCATCATCGGGACAGCAGGGCACGTGGATCACGGCAAGACGGCTTTGATTCGTGCTCTGACCGGTCACGAAACGGATCGACTGGCGGAGGAACGCGAGCGAGGCATGTCGATCGACCTCGGGTTCGCAGACTTCAAACTGCCGAGTGGCCGCCTCGCGGGTGTGATCGATGTTCCGGGTCACGAGCGATTCCTTAAGAACATGCTCGCCGGCGCTGGAGGCATCGACGTCGTACTTCTGGTGATTGCCGCCGACGAAGGAATGATGCCGCAGACGCGGGAGCACCTCGACATTCTCAGCATTCTTCAAACGCGCCGTGGAGTCGTGGTGCTGACCAAGGCCGACGTCGTGGATGAGGAGTGGCTCGAACTCGTGATGGAAGACGTCCGAGCCGCCCTTCAGGACACGTTTCTCGCTCGGGCGCCCCTGGTACCCGTATCTTCCATCACCGGCACGGGTATTCCAGAGCTGATTCAGCTTCTTGATGAAATCGCCGACGAAGCGCCGAAGCGTACCATTGTGGGTCCGTGGCGCCTTCCGATCGACCGCTGCTTCACGGTTGGCGGCTTCGGGACGGTTGTCACCGGCACACTCGTCGAGGGCGTCGCCCGAGTTGGGGATCGTGTTGCGGTACTGCCTGAGGGTATCGACACACGCATCCGCACTCTGCAGGTCCACGGGCAGACCGTTGACTTTGCGGAAGCCGGAACTCGGGTTGCTATGAATCTTGCTGGGCTGGATCGGGACGACATCGAGCGGGGATGCGTCGCGACGCCCCCTGGGATCTACGCGGCTACCTGGGCGCTGGATGTGCGGCTGGACGTGCTCAAGAGTTTTGGTCGCGAGTTGAAGAATCGAACTCGGGTGCGGGTTTACCTCGGCGCGGCGGAGGTCCTGGCGCGCCTCAATCTGCTCGACTCGGAGGAGTTGGAGCCGGGTCAATCCGGACTGGTGCAACTCCGGTTGGAGAGCCCCACCGTTGTTGCGAAGGGGGATCGGTTTGTGGTTCGATTGTACTCGCCGATGGAAACCATCGGAGGGGGCTCCGTCATTCACACGGCGCCGACACGACATCGTCGTTTCGACGAGCAGGTGCTCTCAAATCTGCGCGTGATGGAAAAGGGGACCCCGGCGGAACTGGTGGCTCAGGCGGTGCATCGTTCCGGACTGACACCTCTGCCCCCGGCGACCGCTGCCCTACAGGTCGGTCTACCCGCGGATGACGTGCGGCGTCTAACTGAGGGTTTGATTGCGACGGGCGAGTTGGTGCAGACGGACAACGGCGGATTGCTCCACATCCATCGACTGGATGCCGCGGAACATAAAATCCGAAGTGCACTTGCGGCCCACCACGCGGCACATCCCATGCGGATCGGGATGAGCCGCGAGGAACTCCGAAGTCGGTTGGCGCGGCAGATGGACTCCAAGGGGTTCAATCTGGTGTGGAACCGCCTGGAGTCCGCGGGCACTGTAAGCGCGCGGGGCGGTCGGGTGAGCCTCTCGACCCACGAACCGCACTGTACTGGGGATCGCCAGACCCTGCGGGAGGCGCTGGAGAGGGAATTGTTAAGGGAACCTTACAACTCACCGCATTGGGATGAGTTGAGAGCGCGCTGCGGGGCGCCGGGCCGGATTGCGGACGAAGTGTGGGATGCCTTACTGGACAACGGAGCGGTGATCCGCCTCGCCGCCGATGTCTTCATCCACCAGCAGGCGGGCGAGAGTGCCGTTCAAAAGGTTCGAGAATACCTGACGGAGCACGGGACAATGACCCCCGCCCAGTTCCGAGATCTACTGGGGACCTCTCGGAAGTTCGCCATGCCGCTATTGGAATACCTGGATGCGCGGCGGGTGACCCGCCGCGTTGGAGATGTTCGAGAACTCATCTGAAAGGATGATCCGGCTCACTTCGGTGAACTACAACTTACTGTCGTTCTGAATCCGCGCGGATGGAGCGGAAAGGAACCAGGAGAGAACGCTTGCAACTGGATCGATTACTGGCAGAGCTTCGCCAGCTCCCGGCCGACGCGCCGGAGTGGGAGGAGTTCGATGGGTTTGTTCTACGCCTGCGGCAGGTGGCGAAGGACAAGGAGACGGAGCGAGAGCTGCGTCGCCAGGCCCTGAGAGACGCCCTCACCCAACTGCTCGCCGAGCGTTCGGCCGAGCTGGCGTACTCGGGGAAGACCGACTGCTCCACATGGTCGGCCGATACCTGCCCCTATGTGCTGATCGCCGCAATCACCGATCAGGTCCACGAGTTTGCCGACACGCTCCGTATTCACGGGGAGGTGCGTCGGCGTTCCGCGGCGACGTTTGAAGAAGATCAGACCCGCATCCGACAGTTGGAGGATCTCCAGCGAGAGATTCACAGCCGCCACAGCGTCATTTCCGAGGTGCTTTCCGGCAAGGCCCCGACCCCCGGCCCTGGCGGCGGGCTTCCGCCAAGACGCAGCGAACCGACTACCGATCGATCGTCGTCCACCCCATCCTCGCCGAGCGGAACAATGTCCCGCGAAAGCGTGGTTGTGGAAGAGATTGTCTCCGGCCCCTCCCAGGG
>SYKE01000260.1 GCA_005798285.1 Actinomycetota bacterium | reverse complement strand
TGCTGAGCGTGGTTGGGACGGCGCGATTGCGAGGACAGAACGTGCTGGACTACCTGACCGCGGTGGTTAGCGCAGAGAAAGCCCGAAAGCCTATCCCTGACCTCGGATAGGCCCCCTACCTGAACGGTTACGCCTGGGCCACCCGAGCGAAGACGACGCAGGGCTGATCTACATGCGAGCCCGGTGGATGGACCCGACGACTGGGACGTTCGCCAGCGAAGATCCGGCAAGGGATGGCAGGGGATGGTACAAATACGGTGGGAACAGCCCCATCAATACGACTGACAGAGACGGGAAGGAATATGAATGGATCAATCACGTGTTTCACGGAGATAAACAATTTGTGGATCGTTGCATAAGAGCGTATCTGTCTGGTGGGATTGAGTCGCTAGTGAACCTGATTGAACGAAACTGGCATACAGCAACAGTTGCTTTTGCTTCCGGTAAGAGTGCTCAGGTTGAGGGGATGGTAATGCTCCGCATCCTAGTTCGTTCCTTGGTGCTGAGCCATTGGGCAGAGACCGAAGTCGAGATCGGTGGCATACGTTATCTCAGCGTGGAAAGCGACCACATTCGCCATCTGATTAACGGATCAATAAAGGCAGATTTGATTAGAACAGAATCCGGAGGGACGGTATTATGATCGAACAGAAACGAAATCTATTCATAATCGAGGACTGGAAGCTCTTCCAATCCTGCGATTCGAGTCATGGTATTCACCAGCTTTTGTCAGACGTATTTATTCGAGCTCGAATTGAAGACGTTCCGTGCTTGCGAATTGAACTGGATCACATAAATATGCTGAGCTGTATCGAGCTAGAGACGTTCTTGGAAACAGGCCGTCGCCTGAGTTTGCGGATTTTAGCGTCCGATCATCCAGACGCATCAAAGATTCTGGAAGAACTCTCACGATTTGTGCAGAGAGCTGCCGACGCGCGGTCGGGATCTGATCCAGTGCATCTAGCTCATAGGAGCTTTTTTAGGATATTTTCAATGTTCTTCTTGGACACTTTGTTGAATGCGTGGGACAATATAACACAAACAGTACTGGACAGCATGGATGGTGAGTGCGATGATATAGATATGATATTGCAATATAGAAGGCAATTGACTGAATTAGGTCTGATTATATGCGGACTACCTGACGAGAGAGTGTTCCGTCGTTTCTCTGTTTGGGTTAATCACTCTTCCATTTCCGTTAAGCGACTGGGTATCGTGATGTTCAGAGGATGGTCAGGCGCGGCGATGACACAGCTCTTGCAGAGGGAATTGGAAAACTGCCCGACGGGCGGACCCTGGGATGATTATCGACGACTGATACAGAGTCGCCTGAATCAACTCTCCTCTCAAAGCTGTGATTAAAAATCTGACCGAAAACCTGCCTGGAAGTATCGTGAAGTGAGGAGAGTCGACTCTGGGCGGTGAATCTACTTCTGGCAGTTCGCCGACCAACTGCCGGGAGCTTTGGTAAATGATTAACGGGTCTTGGAGCTACGATTGTGTGTCAATTGCTTACCGTGTCGTAATTGATTGGCGGTGTCGTATCGCGACGAGTCCGACGCGACTATGTGACCTCTTCTCTCGTTGCCCTTGTTCCCTGCACCACCACTTCGTCCAGGTACGCTCAGTTTCCGTGTCGTTCTGTATGTCATGCTGTGAGTGCGAATCACTTATTCTCTTGCAGATCCACTTCGACCCGCCCTTGGTTGCTTTGGTCGGATCGGGCTCGCCGACGTAGGCTGATGTCCGGGTCACTGCTCGGAGACGGACGCGTCCGCCTGGAAGTCTTCCCGCTTGCTCAGCTCCTGGCAGTCGGGCTTCCCGACTGGGACCCGGATCATCCTGCCGGAGCGGCGGTTGTGTCCGGACCGGCCGGCAGGTGCAGGTCCCGTGCCTGTCCTGGCGCCGTTCTCCCATGAAGGAAGAGTTGCACGCGACGAGCAACAACGGGGTGAGCCCGCAGGGGCAGGGCTCCTGTCCCGTTTCAGGACAAGGCGTCGGTATCTCGGAAATCGGTTTCACTGCCCGGCGAGCGGGGAGTTCTCATGGGATGCGCCCTGATCGGTGAGCCTGGGAGGCGGTGCCCGCACTTTTGCGGCGACCGCGCCCACACCCGGCAATCCGGCGCCGCCAATGCGATCAGCGATCAGAACGTCCTGGTCCGCACCGAACAATACGGCTACGACGAGCTCTCCCGCCTCACCAGCGTCGACTACGGGGACGGTCAGACCCAGACCTACACCTTCGACCCGATGGGGAACCGGACCGGCAAGACCGACAGCGTGAACGGGAACGACGCATCCACGTTTAACGCCGCCAACATGCTGCTGACCCGAAACGGCCAGGGCTACACCTACGACGCGAACGGCAACACCCTCACCGGCGGCGGAAGAACCAACAGTTGGGACTCCGCGAACTGGATGTCTGGGCGCTGGCGCGCGCTTTTGTTGAGACACCGGCCCTCTTGGAAGCCAGGCTGCCCATAAATCTCTTTCGAACCAATGGCGGAATGCCTGCAAAGCTATGGATCAGTGCCCACTGGTTACAAGTGGCGATTATCGGAAACAAGAGCCTACGCTCGATTACGGCCGTGCTTTTCGTGCAAGAGGGGCCAGAGGTGGATCTCTTTCGGCGCTATGCGTTGCGGACTGATGTAGAGCAGGCCGAACGCTTCGGTCGTGAACTTGAGCACGAGGTGATCACGTCTTGCCCGAAGTGGGCCGCGAGCATGAAGCTCTCGTGAGATCCTCGGACCATTGACCCTCACCGCAACACCCAAGTGGCTTTTGTCGGAAGCGGAGCTCGCTATAGCTAGGCCAAGTTCCGCAGATGGGGGTGCCTGAAGTTTTTTCTGACCCTCGATGTGGCTTGTCTCCAGCGGAGTTTCGGGGTTTCTGACCGGGCAGAATCTGACTTCGGGGATGTAGTGTAGACACGGCCCCGGGCTGGGCTCAGGTAGACTGCGCGAATGTTCCCTCGACGCAACTCTCGAACCCGCGGCGCCACACCCGCGCCTATTGGTCGCTCGTCGAGCGGTTGGAGGCGCATATCCTGCTGTGCTTCCTGGCCTTTGTGCTCTGGAAGACGCCGGGCCCGTTCTGCCGGGCCGCCGGGCTGGGCGACTGCCCTCGGAAGGTGCTGGACGAACTGGCGCAGATCCGGATGGTGGATGTGGTGCTGCAGACACAGCGCCGACCGGAGATCCGGCTTCGGCGCTTCATCCGCCCGGAGAGGCGCCCGACAATCCTGATTTAGCGACTCCGAGTGAGGCTGCCCAACAGGATCCTGATCACGCAGATGTAGTGTAGACACAGGGGAAAAACCCGCAAACTCGGGATTAAACCCCCTGTTTCAAATCAGTCGCGGAACCTGGGTTAACCGGGAAGCACCTGAGACGACGCGCCTTGTCGTCGCGAATGGATCCCCGCTTTGTGGGGTAGGAATACGCTCAGTGCGACTTCTGCGGGGATGACGGGGTGGCGCGTTGGTTGGGATGGATGCAAGATGGGGATCAAAGGCACGAGTCCTGGGGCGTTTTCCCAGGCTGGGGTGCGGCTGGGCGGCTGGGCCGCGGGCCCGCGGGTACGGCACACAGGCTCGGATTACGTTTGACGGCGCCTCCGCGTGGTACGCGATCAAGCCCGGCTAGGGTGACCCCGAGACGGCCTTGAGTCATCCTGGCGGGTTTCGGCGCGAGAACCGATCCAGGTCGCGGTGAGTCAAGGGGTCTCCCAACTGTTTACTCGGAGTTTTCCGCGAGCCAGAGGTCCAGGGCGGCGCTCTCTTCGGCCAGGACGTCCGGATTGATGAGACCGCGACGGAGTCCTTCGAACACGGCGCGGTTGCGGGGGCTGTAGAGGCTGCCGGGCTCTTCATCCCGCTCGACTCCAAGCCGGAGATAGAGGCTGTGGAGCCGGTTCTGGGCGCCGCGTCGGGAGAGATACCGTCGACGAGCGATCCCGCGATCCGTCAGGCCGAGCGCGACGTCGATCAATGCCTCCGCTTCGGCCTCCGTCAGCGCGCTGGGTGATTGCAGCGCGCGGGCCTGTACGCCGCGGATCTCCCGGTCGAGCCAGCACTGTTCCTCGCACGCTACCGCCCGTACGGCCTGGACCAGTTTTTCGTCAGGACTGGTCTTCAACACGAAGCCGTAGACCGTCTCGGGTGGGATGAGCTGGCTGATACGCCGGACGTAAACCTCGTCTTTGAACTGTGACCAGAACACGATCCGAGTCGAGGGTCGCGACTTCCAGGCTCGGCGGGCGATCTCAATTCCGTTCGCGCCGGGGAGCTGGATGTCGAGTAGGAGCAGATCGGCCGGCTCGCGTTCCAGCCGGACGAGCGCCTCGGAGCCTGTGGAGATGGCGATTAGCGGGGTGAGGGACGGGATGCGCTCGCGCAGCAAGGTCTCCGCGTGACGCCGAAGGGTAGCGTTGTCCTCTACAATCCAGGTTTTCATAGTCTGTCGCTCCACCTTACCGCAGCGCGTCGATTGGAGAGTGATTCGGGCAGCGCATCTCGGTCGCTTTGGTCTGGGAGTTCCGGCGACCAGAGGATGTGCACCTCTGTACCGCCGCCTTCCCTCGCGGACCACGTCACCCGGGCGCCGATGACCTCGGCCCGGTGCCGCATGTTGCGGGTGCCGCGTCCGAGCGATCGACTTTCGTCCGGCATCCCCAGGCCGTTGTCCCAGATCCGCACTTCGAAACCGGACTCCAGAGTGCGGCACTCCAACCCAGCCTGGGTGGCGTGGGCGTGACGCGTGAGGTTATGGATCGCCTCCTGGGCGACCCGGTAGATGCCGAGCGACACCTCTTCGGGCAGCGCCGGCTCGTCAGGCGGCGCCCGAACCGTGACCCGAAGCGGGGGTTCCGCGTCGCGACAGGCGGTCCGAAACGCGCTGTCGAGGGCCGCAACCAGCCCGAGCACGTCGAGCGCCGACGGCCGGAGCGCCTCCATCACTTCCCGGACGGTGTCCATCGACTCTCGAACCTCACGCTCCAGTTCCTGCAATTCCTCGGTGTTCGCTCCCCCGGCATGTTCGTGCCGATCGACCCGGACGGCGATCTGTCGGAGCCCGGGCAACACCTGGTCGTGGAGATCCGCCGCGAGGCGCCGCCGTTCATCTTCGATTCCCGCCACCACTCCCGCGGTCCGAGCCGTGAGTTCAGCACTTTGTTGGTCGAGCAGACGCTGATGGAGGCGGGCATTCTCGAGGGCAAACGCCGCCTGGACCGCAACGGCGCCCACAAGTTCCCCCTCTTCGCTGCTGAGGCTTCTGCCACTGGGGCCCGGGGTTACCACGAGGGTGCCGAACTCGTCATCGGCGCGCCGAATTCCAAAACGGACCTCCTCGCGGCCTTGCTCGACGGCGGCGGTGGGTGAGAACTGGACATGCATGTCACCCAGGAGCGATCGAAGCCGCCGAACCAGGCGTTCCGTGATCTCCGCCTCGGGCATGAAGCGGGAGATTTCGTCGGCGAGACGGAGCAGACCCCGCCGCCGCTGCAGCTCTTCGGGAAAGAACTTCTCCTCCAAGCGAGCCATCACGGTTCCTCGGAAGCCGAGAAGCAGTCCCGCGAGCAGGGCCCAGAGGAAGTGTGGCAGCACGTAGCCCATCCGAAGTTCACCCTCCAGCGCGTTGGTTTGGGCCACCGACCAGAGGATCACGAGGGCCGGAGCGACGCACAGCGCGCCGAGAGTCCAGCGGGCCAGCGCAGAGTGGAGCGTCCGCCGGGCCACGATTCGAACGTCGAAGGCGCGCACTCGGAAGACCAGATGTACGAGCAGGGCCGAGAGAAGGGCGCCCGGAGCGGTGTTGACCGGGAAGAATTGGCCGGCGAGGTACCACGAGCGCTCATCGACCGCGAGCAGTCCGGCGCCGAGGACCGTGACAGCGGCCGCGAGCAGCAGCCGACCCACCCGGGGATCGGCGAATTCCCCGGCCCTCAATCGCACGGCGACTCGCCAGATCCCGAAGAGCGCATACCCAATGCCAACCCCGCAGGCCACCAGTTCCGCGAGAGGAATCTCCCCCTGCTCCCACAGCACGCTGGCGAGCACAAACGCCACCAGTACTGCGGCGTAGTGAGTTCGGATGCGTCTTGCGGAGTAGACCTCCCGCAGGGAGTCGGGCGCCGCGGGATAGAGTGAGAAGAAGTGCGCTGCAATCGCCTCCGCGAAGAAGTGCGCTTCCCGGGGAAAGAGAAATGACGACGAAGAGACCATCAGCGCACTGAGGTGGAGCGCCTGCGGGTCTCTTGGGCGCTGCCAGAGGAGCGCCACCGCGAGGCCGGAGAGGCCCAGGTTCAGGATGCCGGTGAGAAACCAGAAGACCTGAGCCGCTCGCCCGGGCGGCCTCGGCTCCACGAAGCGATGGAGGCGCTTCCCGCCTCGCTCCACTTCGACCCAGCCCGACTGCGGGCGACCCGATTTCCACACGAGCCAGGGCCAGCCCTCGCGCTTCAGGTCCGCGACCACCAGGCTCTCAGCTCCGATGAAGCGGTCGTTCAACTCGATGCCGGCGGTGGAGAGAGGTCCACCCGGCCGAACGACCAGACGTTGGTAGGGACCAATCACAAAGCCGCCGGGGGTGTCGCTGGTGGCGGCAAACATCGTGCGAAAGGCCGTGAGAAACATCACGAGCCCCGCGAGGGCGATCAGCAGGAATACATACCAGGGGCGACCCACGGAGTCATGTTCTCATTCCGACGTGGATGTGAGGCGTGCTTTAGCGCAGAAGGGATGGGGGAATGTCCCCAATCGATGGGATGAGCGACTTTCCGGGCCTGGCGGCCATTGAATTTCAAGCCAGCGATCTCGATCCGGCGACTGCCGCGGCCGCCTATCGGACCTGGGGGTGCCTGGTGGTGCGGGGTCTGATGGCCCCGTGGGTCGACGCGGTTCGCGCGGATCTGGAGGCGACCGCAGCACAGTCGGTGAGCCTTCTGAGTGCGGCAGAGAAGATCCCGGAGGGATGGCGCACTCCTGACGGAACGTTGTTCATCCCGGCGCCCGAAGGCTACACGCGGAAGCAACAGTTGATGGTGCTGGCGACCAACTATCAGACCAGCGCAGCCTTTCTAGCGTCCGCGATGAACCCAATCTTGCTCGATCTTGTGGAAGCGATCGTCGGACCCAACGTGGAGTTGTTCGGGCTGGGCCAGTGTCTCTACAAGGAGCCGGTCGGCGGTCATCCGAAGCATCTGCATCAGGATTCGTCTTACTTCGAGCATCGCTTCGAGGGACCTGTCGGAGTGTTGTGCTATGCCGTGGACACAGATCTGATCAACGGCGCCCTCCACGTTGTGCCCGGATCGCACCGTCAGGGCACACTGCGACACGTGGACACCTTTTCGCACCTGGGTCTCGATCCGGACGAGTGGCCGTGGGAAGCGTCGCTGCCCATTTGCGGGCAGGCGGGGGATGCGATCTTCTTCCACTATCGAACCATCCACGGCTCGAAGGAGAACCACTCCCAGTCGTCGAGACCGGTCTTCATCCATCGCTTTCGGCGGCCCGATGACTACGTTACGATCAGCGCCTCCAACGCGAAGCGGCGAGAGGAGTTGGAGCGGGAGCCGGCTCCGGCATCCAAGCCGAGCCAGCAGCGCGGACTGATGGTGCGGGGGCGTCGGCCCTGGGACGGAGCTTAGGCGGCCGCCCCAGAGCGCTTCCGGGTCACGCTAGGGAAGTCGGTTCGGGTCAAAGCAGCGACCGGCTCCGACAACGGGCGCAGGGCATACCCCGCCCGGACAGTCGGACCAGGCGATCATCCAGGGCGGCTGGTTCACACCGTTCCTGGTTAAAAGGGTCGACCAGGCGGCGCTCTTGGCGTGACCGTCCGCGTAGGTGATGTTGCACCGGGTCTGGTGGCGGAGCGCGCCCTCTTTGGTGTAACCGCTGTTCCACTGGTTGGCGTCGCAGTTCAGGTTGAGGTCCAGCTCTTCCAGAAGTCCGGGAAAGTTGTTGGTTCCCGCGCGGACTTGAGGGTCGCCGCTGTCGAAGAAGACGAACACGTCGGCGGGGCGGTCAATCTCCGCAAGCACTCTCGGCGGGGTCCCCTGATCTCGAGTCAGACCCGAGTAGTTGTAGCCGTAGTTGCCGTCATTCCCCCAGTTGCTGCCGGTGAGGTTCTGGAGTTGATCGGGGCTGCTGGGGCAATCGAAGATGTTGATGTTCTTCACATAGGGTCCGTAGAACCACGGCCAGTTCTCCCACCCGTCCAGAGCCGTATGGCTGCCAAATCCGTGCTGTGCGGGCGTCCGCAGGCCGGCGCCTTTGTGAAAGGTCTCGTCGTAGTCCTGCAGGTACATGTTCAGGGCATTCCCCATCTGGCGAGTGTTGGAGAGGCACTGCGTGGAGCGCGCCTTCTCCCGGGCCTGCGCGAAGACCGGGAAGAGGATGGATGCGAGGATGGCGATGATCGCGATGACTACGAGCAGCTCGATCAACGTAAAGCCGTGGCGATTACACTTCACTTTGGAGATCCCTGTTCGGTCGAAGAGCAATTCGACTTTATGCTATCGTACGAATGAACAGAAGTTCACCGGGGAGGGAAGTCCCAGCTTAACTCTCTCTTCCTGGCGCCGGGGACATGGATTCCCAGGTCCGATGCCGCCGCGCCGTCAGGCCAGCAGGGGCTGAATGACCTCTCCGAACACGTCGGTCAACCGCATGTCTCGGCCGCTGAACGGATAGGTCAGGCGCTTATGGTCCATCCCCAGCAGGTGCAGCATTGTCGCGTGGAGGTCGTGAATCGAGACTTTGTTTTCGACGGCATAGTAGCCGTACTCATCCGTGGCGCCGTAAATCGACCCGCCCTTAACCCCACCGCCGGCCATCCACATGGTGAAGCCGTAGGGGTTGTGGTCCCGCCCGTTGGCGCCCTGTGCCATCGGCGTCCGGCCGAATTCCCCGCCCCACACCACCAGGGTCTCGTCGAGCAGGCCCCGGCTCTTCAGGTCTTTGAGAAGGCCGGCGATGGGGACATCCACGGCAGCGGCGTTCCGTTCATGACCCATCTTCAGGTTTGAGTGCTGATCCCATCGATCCACGCCGACGCTGTGACAGAGGAGCTCCACGAACCGTACGCCTCGCTCCACCAGCCTGCGGGCAATCAGGCACTGCCGTCCGTACAGTTCGGTGTGCTTCTGGTTCAGGCCGTAGAGGGCTTGAGTTGCGGCCGACTCGCCCTTCAGGCTCATCAATTCAGGGACAGCGGTCTGCATCCGGAAGGCCAGTTCGTAGCCTGCGATGGCCGCCTCCACGCGGTCATCGGTACCGTTGAGTCGACCCGCCTCCTGGTCCAGACTTCGAACCAGGTCCAGCTTTCTCACCTGCGCCTCAGCCGTGCGTTCGCTCCGGTCCAGATCGGCCACGGCGGACTTGCCCGCCTTAAAGAGCGAGCCTTGATAGGACGCGGGTAAGAACCCGCTGTTGAAGCAGTCCATCCCCCCGGGCGGAATCATCCCGGAATTCAACACCACGAACCCCGGCAGGTCCCGGCTCTCCGAGCCTAATCCGTACGTGAACCAGGCGCCCATGCTCGGTCGACCCTGCTGGCCGTGCCCCGAGTGGAAGAAGTAGTTCGCGTTGGTGTGTTCGGAAAACTCGGACACCATGGAGCGAATGAGGCACAGGTCATCCACGCAGCCGGCTACGTTTGGAAACAGCTCCGAGACAGGAATGCCGCTCTGCCCGTACCGCTTGAACTCCCAGGGCGACTTCAAGACTTTGCCCACATTGTCGAATTGCGTGGGCGGCACCTTCAGCTTGATCGGCTGACCATGCTCCTTCTCCAGGTACGGCTTGGGGTCAAACGTATCCACTTGCGATGGGCCGCCATCCATATATAGAAAGATGACGTTTTTGGCCCGCGGGGTTCGGTGAGGCGGCAACACCGCAAGCGGATCTCGAACTCGCGCCGCCGAAACCGGCAGCCCCGCGAAGGCGGGGTCGGCGAGGAGCGCCTGGAGGGCGGTGAGCCCAAATCCAGTGGTCGCGGTGGCCAGCATCCTGCGCCGAGAGAGCGCCGGCCTCATGGTTCGTCCGCAATGCATTGCGTGGTCTCGCACTCCATTGCCCGAAGCCCGGCGGAGCCGGGTTTCGGGCGCCTAATACAGGAAGCAGAATTCCTTGAGGTTGAACAGCGCGTGGCAAACGTCGGTCCACGCTTCGACAGTGTCGCCACCGCGCTCCTGAAGGAACGCCAGGGCCTGCTTGGCTTCGGATGCGGTGGGCGGCCGGCCGAACGCGGACTGATAGAGCTCTTCCACGCGCCGACCGGTGTCTCCGCCGGCGCCCTGGATCTTTCCCGCCCACCGCGCCGCTTCATTGAGAATGAACGGGTTGTTCATCATCACGAGCGCCTGAGCCGGCACTGTCGAAACGGTGCGCTTGCCCATGGTGCTGAAGGGGATTGGGAAGTCGAACGCCAGGAACATCGGTGTCAGGAAGTTTCGGCGCACCGCCAGGTAGACGCTGCGGCGGCCCGCTCCGTCCAGCGGTCCGGATGAGCCGGGCCGTCCTCGGCCGTCCATGAACGCCGTGAGGTGCGGCATCACGCCTGGGCCGAACATCGTGCGATCGAGGTGGCCGGAAAGCGCGAGAACCGAATCCCGAATGGCCTCCGCCTCCAGTCGGCGCACCGGCATGCGGTGCAGGAGCCGATTCTGGGGATCGAGCCGGGCGTCGGCGGCATCGGCCTTGCTCGACATCCCATAGACGGCGGAGAGGGCGATCAGCCGGTGCAGCGGTTTGAGTCGCCAGCCGAAGCCGGCCGGCTCGGGGCTGGAAAGGCGATTGGCGAGGTCCTCCAGCAGCTCAGGGTGGCTCGGCTTCTCCCCGCGCAGACCGAAGTCGTCGGGCGTGCGCACGAGGCCTTCTCCGAAGTAGTGCTGCCAGACCCGGTTGACCACGACACGTGCCGCAAGGCCCCGCGAGCGCGTCAGCAGGTCCTTCGCGAGGATGAGGCGACCACTGCTGTCGGCCGGCGCCGGCGCCGGGGCGGGGGTGAAGAGCTGTAGGAAGGAGCGTGGAGCCATGACGCCGGGCGTCTTGTGGCTGCCTCGAACGTGAACCGGCTCATCCTCGCCGTCACCATCGACCAGAGACATCGCCCAGTCCGGTGCGGCGATGGTCTCCTCCAGTTGATTCCGCTCGGCCATGTCGGCAGCCGTGGCGGCGCTCGGGGCCGCGCAGCTTGCCTCAGGCTCGACCAGAGTCAACTCCGGGCTGGTCAGCGCCCAGTTCAGGAAGTCCACTCGGCTCCGGCGATCCACCAATCGGTCGAGTTCGCCGTTCTCCCACGATGCCTCGGTGGCGCGAGCGTACTCACGCCAGGCTCGATTCAGGCTCGCCAGCGAGTCGGCTCCGGCCGCAAGACGGGCGACCAGTTGGCCGAGTTCGTCGGGTGCGGCTCGATCCGCAAATACAATCCGGTCCACCGACATCCACCCGAAGCCGGGATCGATCAACTCGATGTAGGCCCGATGCCCGATGAACTTCGAGACGTCTTGAACTACCCAGCGGTACTGCGGACCGTGATCGAACCCTACGGTGAGGCCTCCGTAGAGCGGCGCTCGGATGCGTTGAAACCCATCGATGATGAGATTCGATTTACAGTCCTTGCCGGCGGCCCGGTAGAGAATGAATGGCTTGTTGATTGTGAAACTGGGGGATCTGAGGGCGCCGGTCAATCGATCGGATGCCCCGGCGCTGTAGGCGGAACCCGGTTCCACGAGACTCCCGGGCGACGCGAGGTGGAGCGAGAGGCGGTTGGTGGGCCGGGCGCCGAACGCCTCGCCGTCGGTCCGCCACCCGGCGTAATCCGATCCATCGAACTCAGCAAACGGGGTCAGGCCAACGGGATCGGCAGTTCCCATCTCCTTACGCAGGGTGGCCAGTCGGGCCGCATCACCCAGACTCCGCATGCGGGGCGCCAGGTGTGGGAAGGGTCCATAGCCGTCCTTACGGGGATTGCCGGTTCTAAGTTCACTCCATGCCCGGGCCAGCGGCAGGGGCGCGGCCGAGTCGCCCACCGCCGCGGTTCCGAGCAGCTGATCGAGGTGCGCAGCCCACGGTTTCAGCGCCTCTCGAAGTCGGGACTGCTCCGCGGCGTCGACCCGCGTGGCGATCTCCGATAGTCTTGCGGCCTTCTCGGTCTTCGCGACAGGAGAGTGTACGTCTACCAGAGCGAAGCGTGAGCTCTTCAAATAGCCGAAGAGGGCGTAGTAGTCCTTCGCCGGAAGCGGATCGAACTTGTGGTCATGGCAGCGGGCGCAGCCGAGCGCGAGACCCAGAAACGTCTTGCTGAACACGTCGAGCTGGTTGGCGATCTGATCGGATTGCTCTTCTCGAAGGTCGACGGGAGAGTGCTTCCCCTCCCCGAGCCACCAGAACCCGGTGCCCAGAACCGACTCGTTGAAGCCCTGTTCCGGGTGCGTCCTGGGTTTGGGCAGCAGGTCGCCGGCGATGTGCTCGGTCACGAACTGATCGTAGGGCACGTCCGCGTTGAGCGCTCGAATCACATAGTCTCGATAGTGATGAGCGCCGGTCTTGTCGAAGTCGAACTCGTGACCGTCGGTCTCGGCATAGCGAACGAGATCCAACCAGTGCCGGCCCCAGCGTTCCCCGAAATGGGGTGAGGCCAGGAGGCGATCCACCACCCGAGCCTCGGCGCCCGGCGCCCGATCTTCGAGGTAGGTCTGAACCTCGGCGGGTGTGGGCGGCAATCCCACGAGATCGAAGGTTACCCGGCGGATCCACGTGCGTCGGTCCGCTCGAGGAGCCGGTCGCAGACCTTTGCTCTCCAGGGCGGAAAGGACGTAGCGATCGACCGGTCCGGTCGCCCAGCGAGTGTCGCGAACTGCGGGAATCGGCGTGGGACGAAGTGGCAGGAAGGACCAGTGCCGCCGCCGCGGATCCGACTTGCCGGCAGCCACGGTCCCAACTCCCGGGGCAGCGGGAAGCGTCCCCGCTCCTCCGCTGGGAACCGGCGCGCCAAGCTCTACCCAGCGAACAAAGTGCTGGAGCTGCTCCTCCGGCAGCTTGCCGGTCGGAGGCATCAACAGGCCCTTGACTTCATATCTGAGGGCCTGGATCAGAATGCTCTCGTCGGGCTTGCCGGGCCGAACCGGCGCACCCCGGTCTCCGCCTTTAAGGACGGCTGATGGGACATCCAACACGAGCCCGCCACCCGGCTTCCTGGACCGCGCGCTGTGACATCCCACGCAACGCTGGTGGAGGATCGGCCGGATTTGCTTCTCGAAGAGTTCGAGGCCCTCGGGGTTTGGTGGCGCCGTGCCCGATTGCGGGGCTCCCCCGGCCACCGCCGCAGCGCCGAACAGGGCCAGGAGTGCCGCGCCGGCCAGGATTCCGATTGTTCCGGCGACACCGCCGGCGGTTCCGCGCTTGCGGAGGGTCATACCGTCTCTCCACCCCGTTGCAGCGGCGCTACGCCCAGAGGTCGCGAGCCGCGCCGATGTGCCGCAGGTTCTCATCTCGAACCAGGCCATAGTTGTAGAAGGTAAATCCGTGTGCCCCAGAAGCAATCGCGGCCGCACAGCGCGCCCTGAGGTCCGGGGTCATGTCCGCCGGCTGAGCGCTGTAGAGGAACTCCTTGTTCGGCCAACGCTTGCTCAGCTCGGTTCCGTTGTGCGACCCATCGATGCAGAACTGGTCTCCGGCTCGGGCGACCCGGTCTGCATTCTGCCCGGACACCGGCTCGTTCCCGGGAAGAAAGTCCATCGTCCGCGCGCCGCGGGCGTGACAGAGGGCTGCCAACTCCTCATACAAAGACGTCGCGCTCGCTGTTCGCGCCGCAAGGTAGTGCGCCAGACGCCCATCGAGCGCCTCGGAGAGCCACACATCCGTGACCGGACCCTTTTCTTCGGGCTTCGGGTTCCTCGCGAGGCGGTCGGTCAGATCACGGGCTAAATCGGCTCCAAACGCGGCAGCCGCCATTCCACTCTTAGCGGCCGCGCGAACGCAGTGGCTGCAGAAGCACAGGCCCAGCAGGAACTGATCTCGGGGTGTGATCTCCACGAACACTTTCGGGTTGAGGAACCCATAGCTGAACGGCAGATAGCCGAGGGACTCCAGGAAGACGGTGGATGGCTTGAAGCGATCCAGCACCTCTTCTGTCATCACCCGGGCATAGTCCCTCACCGCCGGATTGCCGGGACAGAGTTGAGCTCGATTGGCATTCCCAAACACGTCGGCGCGAGCGCAGTCGGGGCGGGTTCGAGCGAGGTGGTGGTTGTAGCAGTAGACCATCCAGGCGCCGTAGTCGAGCCCGCCCTTGCGGATGCCGCGCACGAGATCGCCGTAATAGTCGTCTCCCGTCACCAACTCGCTGACCCGCGGTTTCAAGCTCAGCTTCTCATAGCGCTCCGCCTCGGGCTTCCACAGCGCCATCCCATCTTCGCCGAAGTACACCTTGCGCTTCGGATTGTGGGGCAGGAAGTACGTGGAGATGTGGTAAGAGGTCGCAAGTTGGACCTCTCGAATGCCCGTGAGCTCCTTGATCCGAGCTGCTGCTCGATCGACTCCCTCGTCCGCGAGGTCCCACGGATAGGTGAAGAGTGCGGCTGTTCGAGGCATGATCCTGAGGCGCTCCCGTGTGCTAAAACCCGATGGGCGCAACCCGTCGCCCCCCTCATGTTCCGAAAAAGCGCTATGCCGATCCTACGTTATCTTGGCCACTCCGCTTGTGAGATTGTGGAGGGCGACGTCCGTATCCTCATCGATCCGTTCCTGACCGGCAATCCCGCCGCGACCGAGAGCGCTGAAGACTTCCATCCGACCGCGATCATTCTGACTCACGCGCACAACGATCACTTCGGGGACACCCTGGAGATCTCTCGTCGAACCGGGGCTCCGGTGGTGGCCATGCACGAGATTTCTGATTGGCTGATCGAGCGAGGGGTGAACAGTCACGGAATGAGCACCGGTGGCGGCCATACCTTTGAGTGGGGATGGGTGAAACTCACAGCCGCCTGGCATAGCAGCACGTACATTACTACCGACGGCCGGCTGCTCCCGATGGGGACGCCGGCGGGGGTGCTGCTGAGGTTGGGCGATCGGGTGCTTTACCACGCGGGAGACACCGGTCTCTTCGGCGACATGTCGCTGATCGGACGCATCGGCATCGATCTCGCGATGCTCCCGATCGGTGACAACTATACGATGGGCCCAGACGACGCCCTCGAGGCGGTTCGGCTGCTCCAACCCCGCCTCGTCGCCCCCATTCACTACAACACCTTCCCCGTCATCGCTCAGGACGGCGAGGCGTGGGCCCGTCGAGTGACCGAGACTCTGGGCTTACCCGCGGTGGCGCCCCGGCCGGGCGGCGAAATCCGGTATTGACGACGCTCCCGGCGGGTAAGGTTCGGCCTCACCGCGGCGCATCTTTCCCGGCAAGGAGATCAGAGCGTACAATAGAGGAGTTCCGCCGGGTGCGGATGGGCCTATAGCTCAACGGCAGAGCAGGGGACCCATAATCCCTTGGTTGCGGGTTCGAATCCTGCTGGGCCCACTTTTGGGGTCGCGTCGTCGGTGTGCCGCCGACACCATGGCCCGGTTGCCGAACCCGCTTCGGCGACCGGGCCACGAAAAGGCCGGTTGATGCAAGATTCGTGGAATAGTCCACCCCCTCGGGACTCCCCCTCGCGGGAGTGGCTCCCGTTGATCGCACTGGGGTATGTGGCGCTGTTCACGCTGCCGGTGGGGGTCCTGTTTCACGCGCTGAACACCCGGGTCGCCGGACTCACGCACCCTACCGCACTCGATCTCGCCCAGCTTGGCCGCCACCTCATGCTCGGAGACGGATGGGTGACGAGCATCCTCCGCCCGCTCTCGCTTGCGTTCCACGCCCGCTACGATCACCACCCCGATTTGCTGAACGCGCCGGTGCATCCAATCCTCCTTGCGCTCGGTTTCAAGGCCTGGGGTGTGTCCGACCGAACGGTCGCGCTGGTAGGCTTGATCGTCTGGGTGGCTACCCTGTGGGCGGTATTCGGTGTGGCTCGAACCTGGTTTCGACCTCGCACCGCAGTTCTGGCGGGAGCCCTGTTTCTCGGCGCCACCTCTGCCTTTCACGCGGCGATCGATGGGCTGCCCGCGGGGACGGCCGCCTTGTTTCTTCTGTTGGCCTATTGGGTGGGTTGTCCCCGACCTGAAGTGTTGGAGGAGCCGGACTCGTTCGAGGATCCGTTGGATCCTTACCACCCACCCGGCCCTCCGCCCGTTCCGCCCCCGCTCGAAGTGCGAACGGAAGGCTGGCGGCTGGCCTGCGCGGGAGTGTTCTGCGCGCTCTCGTTTCTGTCCGACTACCACGCAATCGGCTTCAGTGTTCTCCTGGCGGCGTGGCTCTGGCGACACAGCCGCGACGCGTCTCTAATGCTGTGGTGGTTCCTCGCCGGTTTTGCACTCCCGGTGTTGCCCTGGATGGTGGCGCTCCAGGTGTGGACCGGCAGCCCGGCGCCCCAGCTCTTCTGGTATCAGATCTTCTTCAGAACTTACGAACATCCCGGCGCCACGGTGTTTCACATCGCCGACATGCCCGGCAACCCCCTCGCGTTTGCGATCCGGCGTCCCATGCAGATGGGATTGAAACTGATCTACGGAATGGGGGACATGCTCACCGAAGCGCCGCACCTCCTTGGGTGGGGTGCTGGAGGTCTCTTCGCCGCGTCCCTGTTGGATACCGAGCAGTATCGCGACTGGCGAAGCACTCGCGTACTGATTCTGGCATCCGCTGCCGCCGTGGGGGCCTTCGTGTGCTTCTTCAACGGGGCGCCGCTGGCCCTGATGCCGGCGATCCCGCTCTTCTCCATCGCCGGCGCGCGAACACTGGATGTCTGGCTGGTCGGCCGCTACGGGCAGCCCGCGATTGTGGAAGAGGGGGAGACCGCCAACCCCGATATCCGGTTTCGTCTGGTGCATGGCGCTGTGGCGGCAGTGGCGTGCATTCCGCTCCTGGGAATTCTGATGGTACCGCCGGTGGACCCGCTGCGCTATCAGTCCCGTCTGTATCCCATCACGGTGCGGGTCCCCGCGAACGGTGTGATCCTGACCGATCAACCGGAACTCCTCGCCTGGTACACCGGGCGAAAGGTGATGCCTCTGCCGAGAGCGGAGGAGAACTTCATCGCCCTCCAACGGGCTATCTCACCGGTCGCGGCTTCGTATGTTTCACCCGCAGCCATGTCGGGTCCGACGCTCGAACGAAGTAATTGGTGGGAGTGGCTGATCTTACCCGATGGCGAGTATCGAGGACTGGTCCCCACGGTGCCGCCGCTGCCTGATGCCGTGCTCCGCGTCCGAACCGGACAGGGGCGGCTGTGAGCCGAACACCCGAGCGAGGCAAGCCACGCCTGCCGCCAGGCTGGCGCGATCCGGACCTGCCGGTCAGCGCGGAAGACCCCTACTACGGGCCGCAGATCGGAGAGGGGCCGGCCGAGTCCTTTATCGATCAAGTGCGACTCTGGTTCGCCGAAAGTCGACAAGGTGGACCGGTGGTCCCGGACTTTCGAGCGTTCCAGACGCGGGCGTACGGACCGGGTAGTCCTTTCGCCGCGCTGCCATGGTGGAGCGGGATCATACAACTGGTGTGCCTGCTCGGCATTGTGCTGCTTCTCGTGCGGTCCGTGAGCACCCGGATTGATCCAAAACTGTTGGAACTCTCCAAGTTGCCGCTCTCGGCTTCCAATCCCATGCCCGGCGTTGGAGCCCCGCTGGATCGCGCCAGGCTTGCGGTCCGTTTCCTGGAGTCCAGCCAACTCTCGGAGGCGGCACGAGCACTCGAGTCGGCCGATGGCCGGCCGGGGATGGAGTGGCAGACCCGACTCGGTCTCGCAAAGCTGGCCCTCAAAACACGCCAGAGCGAGGCGGCGCTGGAACTGGCCCGAGCATTAGCGGCAGAGCGGCCATCGGATCCGGATGTGCTGAACACGCTTGGAGTTATACTTGCGCAGTCTGGACGCCCGATGCGTGCTCTCAGTGTGTTTGAGACGGCGATGAAGGTGAATCCGAGGGACGCGCTGCTGCGGTGGAATGCGGGCTCCGCAGCGGGGCTCGCCGATCGGTGGGATCTGGCGGAGCAGTATGCTCGAGATGCCGTCGTGCTGGCGCCCGATGAGGCCACGCATCGTATCCTGCTGGCTGTGGCGCTCATCAAGCAGGGACGGCGGATGGATGGGGTCGCCGAGTTGGAAGCCGCCGTCCGTCGGACTCCCCGCAACACCGAGGCGATCCACTTTCTTGCGCGGGTTTCGCTGGCAGGCGGTGAGAATGCACGGGCTCTGACCTTGCTCAAGCGCGCACAACAGATCAGTCCAGCCGTGCCCGATTTCTATGTGGACGCCGGCGTCGCGGCAATTCGCGCTGGGATGCTCGACGAAGCCGCCCGGCAGTTCGTGCGGCTCCGGGAGATGGATCGAAACGTCCCGGATGCGTGGCTGGGTCTGGCGGAGGTGGCGGAGCGTCGAGGTCAGGTGGGGCTGGCGATCGACTCATACGAACGGGCGATCTCGCTCCAACCCGACCTGATGCTCGCTGCGAATAATCTGGCGTTTCATTATGCAGAGCAGGGCAAGAACCTGGTTCGGGCGAGAGAACTCTCCATGATGGTGGTGCGGGCACGACCCTTGAGTGCTGCTGCCCAGGACACCCACGCCTGGGTTTGCTTCAAGTCTCGACGGTTGGTCGAAGCGGTAGCGTTTGCACGTGAAGCGGTGCGGCTGAACGGCGGCAACGCGGGATACCAGCGGCATCTGGCGACTATCCTGCGGGCTATGGGTAGACTGGAAGAAGCCGAGCGGGTCTCGGAACTGGCGGCGGACACCACGGCGCCTCCCCGCAAGTTGCCTGACTCGACGATGGAAGTCAGACCCACGCGCCCGTCGTGGTGACGGTGGATTTCTCAGCGGACCGCCGCCAACGCGTGCTACAGCGAGTAGACGGCCTGTCCCATGCGCGCGCCGGCGATGTCTCGGACTTCTCCCCGGATGTGTGGCAGAACGCTTTGCACCGGGATGATGCCTCGACATGCCTTGTCCCAGGCATCGAGTTCCATGGCTCTGAAGCCTTGCTTCTCGGCATGAGCCCGGATCAAGGATGGCGCGGATCGGAGCGCGATCAGATGCGCCAGATCGGGATCGATGTGGAGGAACTCGAAGATGCCGATACGCCCTCGAACGCCGCGATCCAGGCATTGGTCGCAGCCTGTGCCTCGCCGGAACTGACCCCGCTCCACGTCGCCGAAGCGGTCCTCCAGCGCGTGCGCCAGTTCACCGATCGGGCGGCAGTCGACGGCGCACTGCGGGCAGTTTCGCAGCGCGAGCCGCTGAGACAGGACCCCCACAACCGAGCCTGTTACCGTGTGCGCGGCGAGCGGCAACTCGATCAGCCGCGAGATCGCCTGCAGCGCGCCCGGAGAATAAAGCCCGGCCAACACCAGTTGGCCGAGATGGCCCGCCCGGCACACGAGTTCCGCGGTATCGCCATCCTGAATCTCGGAGAGCATCACGACCTGTGGCGATTGCCGGAGCGCCATGCGCAGCAGGCCGTTCACCGTCTGACCCGCGGAGGCGTTTGCCTGGAAGTGCTGAACCCCCGCGACCGTCTGTTCGACGCGATCTTCGACGGAGATCGAGAGCACTCGTTCTCCGGTGGCTGCCTGCAGAAGCGACTTCAACGTGGAACGGCGGCCCGATTGAGTGGAACCGCTCACGAGCAAGACACCCGCCCGGCGACTGAGTATCTCTCGCAACTGCAGCAGCACGTCATCAGCGAGCCCGAGGCGATCCAGGGACAACGGCGCAACTTCTTTGTCCAGCACTTTGAGACTGAGGATGTCTCCCCCAATCCCCGGGAGCGCGGTGCCTCGAAACTCGATGGTGCGCCCCTCGACCTTCTGCTGGAACGAGCCTTCCTGGTTCCCCCGCTCCCGTCGGGCGTCCATCCCGCACAACAGCCGAATTCGGGTGAGGTAGGCATGCGCCAGGTCCTTCTGGATCACGCCGCGGCTCCACATCTCCCCGTCTATTCGCCACCGGATCAACAGTCCCTCGGCGCCCGGCTCAAAGTGCAGTTCCTCGGCGCCCTGCCGCACGGCGTCACAGAGCATATGATTGACTTGCTCCACGAGTCGAGTTTGCTCGATCAGGCTCAAGTTGGCAGGTCGGGGTTCAGTTTCGCCGGAGTCGTCCTCTGTCGCCAATCGCAGTCGCGGCCCTCCGGCTCGATTGGAGAATCGATTCTCCTCCACCCGTTTGAGCTGCTCGTAGCGGGCGAGAAAGTCGTTCAACTGGGTTTCCGATGTCTGTGCGACGATCACCCGCATCCCGGTGCTTCGCCTAGCGGCCTCGTCCACTCGCAGGTCGAACGGATCTGCGGCGGCGACAATGAGCCGGTCGCCCTCTACCCGGACCGGGATGAAGCGGTACTGCCGGGCAACTTGACCCGGAATGAGACTGATGGCGTGGATGGTGGGCGGGGTTGTCTGGAGGTCCACGAACGGGACCTCGTTCTGCTGGGCCAGGGCGCGCGAGACGTCCAGATCCGTACAGAGGCCGAGTTTTACCAGGGATTCCCCGAGCCGGGTCTTCCCCTGACGGGAGTGCGCCAGTGCCCGATCCAACTGGGAGTCGTTGATGATCCCGTGTCTCAGGAGCAGGACACCGATTTTGGGACGTGCGTTGAACATGCGCTCACCTCGGCTTTGGGGGGCCGCGGGGGGAGAAGAGCGGGTTGCGCCCACGACGTGCCTGCCGGTGTAAGAATTGGCAGTGGCTTCGCACGGGCGAGATGCAGTATCTCACAGGTGTGAAGTCTAATTCTACAGGGACGGACCATGGCGCCGCCGGTGTTGCACTTGCGCATCGGCTCTGAACTTTGGCTGCTGGTGCTGCAGATATTCCTGCAGAGCCCCGTACGGGGACGCGAGGAGCGAGACGGCTTGGCCACCTATGTGTTGCAGTTGGACGAGGTTTCTCAGGTTGCTCTGGCTCGATCGCTGATTGAAGCGCCGCACGCGGCGATCGTGGCGGTCGCCGATCCGGAGAGCGTTTGCGGCCACCTGGTGATGGCGGATGACTATGAGGAAGCGCTCGGCTACGCTGAGAGCTACGTTCGGAGAGGCTGGCGGGCCGCTGTGTGGGATATCCCCACGGGACCGCGGAGCGCGGAACTGCGATCCACTCACGACGGCGGAGGAGGCGAGTGAATTCCCTGACGGGCCATGTGGCACTGGTGACGGGTGGGAGCCGGGGGCTTGGGCACGAGATGGCGAAAGCCTTCGCGGAAGCGGACGCCGACGTGGCGGTTTGCTCCCGAAACGGCGATGCGGCACGGGCATCTGCCGCCGCGATCCGGGAACACACTGGCCGGCGGACTCTCGGCCTTGAGTGCGACGTGACTCGGCCGGAAGAAGTCGAGGAGCTGGTCTCACGCGTGGAGGCAGACCTGGGTCCGCTCCAGATTCTTGTCAACAACGCGGGAACCGGCCTCCGGCGGCCTCTTTTCGATCTGACCCTCGAGGAGTGGCGCGGAGTCGTATCGGTCTGCCTGGATGCCCCGTTTCTGGTGGGAGTGGCGGCGGCGCGTGGAATGGTGGCGCGGGGTTACGGCAGGATCCTCAACATCAGCTCATCCCTCGGAACCGTGGCGCTGCCGGAGAGAGGCGCGTATTGCGCCGCAAAGGGGGGACTGATTCAACTCACGCGGGTGATGGCGATCGAGTGGGCGCGCGCCGGCGTCACCGTGAACGCGCTGTGCCCGGGGCCGTTCCGAACTCCGTACAACCTCCGGCTCGAGGAAGACGCGGACCTCTACGAGTCATACCTCGGCTTGATTCCCCAGCATCGGTGGGGCGAACTTCATGAGATTCGCTCCGCGGCCCTGTTTCTGGCGTCACCTGACTCATCGTTCGTGAATGGAGCTGTGCTGCATGTGGATGGCGGATGGACGACCCACGCGGGCCTTCCGAGGGAGGGAGCGACGGATCCCCGATAGGACGCCCGGTGCGACGTGGATCACAATTGTCGGACTTCAACCTGAATCTTGATGGTTCGGATGACGGATGCCACCCGTTCACACTCCTCCCGGTCGGAGTGGTGCACGATGGACTTTCCGAGGTGATGAACCTCCCAGGTCTCCATCTGGGCTTCCTCCAGGCTGCAAGCGGTGGCCTTCTGGAGGATCAAGATGACTTCATCCCAGGTGTTGACGGGATTGTCGAACACGATCACCAGCCACTCGGTGGACTCGCTGCGAGTCGTTTCGCGCTCCTCAAGGACGGGGAGCACTGCACTCTGACCTGCCAACCTGACCTCCATACCCTCAGCCCGGCGGCAACCGGGCTTTCAGCGTCTGTTAAACTATCTCTTCATTGTCGAAGTGCGCACCGAATTCCGTGAACCCTTCGCCGACCCCGGCGGGAGTTCCGGAGTACCGGCGCGTTCGACCGCACCCATCCCACGAGGGTCCCGCATGGAGCCGGCGTCAACTGAAGAACTGATCGAGTCCACGGCCGAGGCGTACCAGGACCACCTGAACCCCCGGCTCGCCGGTCTGCTGAAATTCATGGGATTCGGCACGGTGGTGGCCAGCAGCGCCGGGATGACGTTGACCGATGTGGACGGCGAGGAGTGGCTCGATTTTCTGGGCGGCCTCGGCGTGTTCAACCTGGGACACCGTCATCCTCGAGTGATCGAAGCCGTGCAGCGCCAACTGGATGCCCTGCCGCTTTCGCTGCCCGTGTTCTTCAATCGGCAGCAGGCGGAACTCGCAACATTGCTGGCCGAGGTGCTTCCCGGCCGCCTCCAGTACTCATTCTTCTGCGGGAGCGGCGCCGAGGCGGTGGAGGGCGCGCTCAAGCTGGCACGCATTTCTACGGGCCGGATCGGCATCGTGGCCGCCGAAGGCGCCTACCACGGCAAGACCTTCGGCGCTTTGAGCGCGTCTGGTCGCGACCTGTATCGACAGCCGGTGGAGCCCCTCGTTCCCGGCTTTTCTCATGTGCCGTTCGGCGACGTCGCCGCGATGGATCGAGCGGTGACTTCAGAGACCGCCGCCGTCATCCTCGAGCCGATTCAGGGAGAAGGCGGG
>SYKE01000259.1 GCA_005798285.1 Actinomycetota bacterium | reverse complement strand
GGCAAAGCGCTCTTCCTTGAGGGCGGAGTTGTTGTCTACGAGGGGGGCGTGGGTGTCCCAGGAGTAGAGCACAGGCGAGTCCAGCGGCAACCCAAGATCTGCGAGTTCTTCGTCGGTCTGAGCCGCAACTGCCGCGCGGAATCGGCCGTCGATGTAGATCCCGAGGAAGCCTCCCTGCGGGACCGCCGCACGGGGGATCTGGATCTTGACCGTTTCCTTCACCGAGGAGCCGTCGGCCGGCTGAAGGATCGCCAGCTTGGCTTCCTGGCCGGGCCCGGGGGCCGTCACCGTTCCGATCGTCCCCTTGACGCCCGGCGCCGCGCCGGCATCGTCTCCCTGGCGGGCGCCCTGGTCAATCCAGTTGCTGATCAACAGGATCTGATCTCGCGTCAGGGGACCTGAACCTTTGGGCATCCGCGGCTGAAGCCTGCCATCCAGGTATTTGATCAACCGGCTGTCGCTGCCTCGCCCAGGGGCCACCGCAGGACCACCCGCGCCACCGGCCATCACGGCCTGGTAGGAGTCAACGCGAAAACCGCCCGCAGCGCTGCCGCCGTGACACGACAGACACCTCCGCTGAAGCAGGGGCAAAACATCCGCCCCAAACCGAATAGCCCGACGTCCCTGTGCGCTCGCAGGCTGGACGACCAAACCTACGAGGCCGACTGCGACAACCGTAGCGAGGGATCTCCCTGCCATGGACGGTGCTCCTCCCAGAATCCGACGCGGGTCAGGCGGCGACGCCGACGAATGGGTCTGCCGAACGCGCCGGCCGGCAAGCCGGCACGCGTCCCCCGCTATCGAAAGGTTCGGTGCGGCAGGGCTTCACTCCTGCCGTTCCCGAGAATTTCGACCGCTCGAACGACCCGTCGGGTTCCGCCGATCCGCGAGAGGTCAGGCTTTCTCGTCTTCCTTCTTCTCTTCCACAGCGCCTTCACGAGTTGCGGCCTTGAATTCCTTCAGCCCCTGCCCCAGCCCCTTGGCGAGCTCCGGCAACTTGCGCCCTCCAAACAACACCAACACCACCACCAGGATGATGAGGAGTTCAGTAGGTCCCAGTCTCATAGCAGTTTCTCCTGTCGTGCCCCGAGGGGGCGCCTAACCGGCCGTTCCCGAAGACCGAATGCTGGGCTGCGAGTCGCCCGCTGCAACGTGAAAATCTCCACCGTACGGAAGCGCATCTTCGCGCGTTACTTCCAACGGCGCCGGCTGCTCCAGCGATCCCGGCCGGGGAGCGTCGTAACTGCTCGATGAGGCGGATCCCGATGTCGCGGTGGTCGACGGCGCGTCGCCATAGCGGAACGACGAAGACACAGAGTCCGCTTCAGAGTGGAGCGAGTCCATAAAGTCGTTTCGGGCCTTGTTGAACTCTCTTAGAGCGTTCCCCATCCCTTTGCCGATTTCGGGGAGCTTCTTTGGCCCAAAAACGATCAACGCGATCGCCATGATGACCAACAACTCACCCGGTCCAAGATTAGGCATCCATCACTCTCCTACCTGGGGGAGCGCATCGCCTGCAGCGCGCGACGACAACTCTCCAAACCAGTCCTTGCGGCTCCCGCCAGGGGGCCGCCTCTCAAACCAACCTGCTCGTACGTACGAAACGCTGATTCAAGATATCTCACCGCCAGCGCCGCGTCTCCCCGCTGTCTGGCAGCGATGCCCTGGAGTTCCAACCGTCGGGCATCCGCGAGGGCAACAACGGCCGGATCCTGCTCACCCACCTGAATCCGAATCGTCGGCGGCTCCGACGGCTCCGGCTGGGCGGGAGCGGCTACAGCCGGAGTTTGTGCTCCTTGCTGTGCCCGCTCTACCCGAACAGGCTCTATCCGAATAAACCCGGTTTCCGTTTCCCTTAGTTCCGTGCGCGCTGCCGGCTGGGCGAGCGACGGCGGACCCGTGGGTCGCGGCGGCGCGGGCGCCGTTTCCGCGGGCGCGCTGCCTGGACCGCCGAAACCCAGCGGCGCCACATCCACGACCTCCGCCGCAGCCAACCCGGTGGATGCCTCCGCCTGCGTTCGGTTGATCACGGGCGGCAGCGACGGCGCCGTCCCGTTGGGGCGCGAAAACACGAACCCGCTCGGACTTCGACCGACCAGGGCCGGGGGCGTGGGGGCGGAGAGCGCCGCCGGCGGCGGCGGCATCGAGGACACCGGGCCGGGAAGCGGCAACACCGGGCCGGATGGCGCAAGCGACGCGGCTCCGGGGCCGCCGTTGAAGCCGGGGGTCCCACCAGAGCTCACCGATCCTCCCGGCGGCGCGCCCCTCGGGACCGGATTGGGGGCTGGAGTGGAACGCTCCCCGCCAGTGACTTGGAGCACCGCCGGCAGACCGATCGCAAGCACCACAGCCCCTGCCGCGATCGCCGTGAAGACGGCCCACGTCCGGCGCGGTGTGGCGCCGGCGCTATAGATCGTCGTCTCGCCCTTCAGGTCCCGAAGCCGCTCGCGGTCTGCGATAGAATCCGGACAACGATCCAGCACGATCTCGAGATGTGCGATCGCCTCTTCCGTACGGCCGTAGCGCTCGCAGACCGTCGACAAAACGGAGTGCGCGGAAACCGAGTCGGGATGCTCCGAGAGCACGTCCTTCAGGACGACCTCCGCTGCGGCCAGGTCTCCTCGTTCCAGATTCTCAAACGCCTCGGCAAGCTGGGTGGCGAGGCCAGCCTCAATAGTGGCTGTCACCGAGGCCGCGTCCAGAGGATGGCCGCAGTGGTGACAGAAGCGATAGCCCGGCAGATTGCTGCTCCGACATCCCGGACACTGCATCTCAAAGGCCCTCGTCCCTTTACCCAGGCTCCCAGCCACCCGAAGGCGGCCTACTACGGGATCACCTTGAGGAGGGGATACTCCACAAACCCTTCCGCGCCACATTTCTTCAGGCGAGGGATTAGTTCTCGGACGCTCTTCTCAGGGAGAATAGTTTCAACCGCGACCCATTCCTCATCAGAAAGGGGCGAAATCGTTGGCCGACGCATCGCAGGGAGCACCTCCAGAACCGCAACGAGCTGTTCCCTGGGCACGTTCATCTTCAGGCCCACCGTGCCGTCCGCAGCCAGAGCTCCGGTCAGGAGCAGCAGCAGATTCTCCGTCTTCTCCCGTTTCCAGGAGTCTTCCCAGCTTCGCGGATTGACGATCCAACGCGGCGTACTTTCCAGAAGCGTGTCGACAATTCGAAGTCGGTGAGCCCGAAGGGTGCTCCCCGTCTCAGTGCCTTCGACGATGGCGTCAACGAGCACGGGGACCTTCACTTCGGTCGCCCCCCAGGAAAACTCCACGTGTGCGGTGACCCCGTGGCTCGCCAGATAGCGACGAGTCACCTGCACCAGTTCGGTGGCGATGCGCTTGCCCTCAAGATCTTCAGGGCGGCGGATGTCGGAATCCTCCGGCACCGCGAGAACCCACCGATACGGCCGAGTGGTTGCCTTGGAGTACACCAGTTCGGCCACATCCTGCACATCGACGCCCGCCTCGACCACGTTGTCCCAGCCTGTGAGTCCGCCATCGAGGATCCCCTCGGCAACATACCTCGGGATCTCTTGAGCACGGAGCAAGGTCGCCTCGAGCTCCATGTCGTCGACCTGAGGCTGGTACGACCGACTACTCACGCTGAAGGTGTAGCCCGCTCGTTTGAAGAGTCCCAGGGTGGCTTCTTGCAAGCTTCCCTTGGGTATTCCGATTTTCAGCACTCGTGAGATGATCCTGTCCTCCGTCGCGGCCCTAGGCCAATTCGCTGAGGCACTCCGCTGCGGCTTCGACGGTTCGGTCGATGTCCGCTGGGGTGTGCGCCGCGCTGATGAATGCCGCCTCGAATTGACTGGGAGCCAGATAGATTCCCCGCTCCAGCATTCCCCGGAAGAAGCGGCCGAATCGCGCCGTGTCGCTCTTGCGCGCGTCGTCAAAGTTCGCAACCGGGTCCGCGGTGAAAAAGCTCGTGAGCATGCTCCCCACGCGGTTCACCTGGGCCGCCACGCCTGCGGACGCCGCGGCCTGGTTAAGCCCAACCTCCAACTGCTGGCCGAGCGCCTCCAGTGCGGCGTAGGCCCTGCCGTCTTCCAGCAACTCCAGCTGCGCCAGCCCCGCAGCGACCGCGACCGGGTTTCCGGAGAGCGTACCCGCCTGATACACCGGTCCGCTGGGAGCGATGCGGGACATGATGTCGGCCCTTCCCCCATAGGCCGCGAGAGGAAAGCCCCCGCCGACAACCTTTCCCAATGTGGTGAGATCCGGGGTGATCCCATAGAGCGATTGGGCGCCGCCGTAGCCAAGTCGGAAACCCGTCATCACTTCGTCGAAAAGCAACAAAGCCCCATGCCGCTCCGTGCATCGCCGCAGAGTCTCCAGGAATCCCGGCCGAGGAGGCACGCATCCCATGTTTCCGGCCACGGGCTCCACAACCACCACCGCGACTTCGTCCCCACGGGCGCGAAAGAGCGCTTCCACGGCGGAGGCATCGTTGAACGGGAGGTTCAACGTCAGGGCCGCGAGGGATGCCGGCACTCCTGGACAATCCGGTATTCCCAGAGTCGCCATCCCTGAACCGGCCTTCGAGAGAAGCGAGTCTGAATGTCCGTGATAGCAGCCGTCGAACTTCACGATGAGATCGCGACCGGTGAAGCCCCGGGCCAGCCGCAAAGCCGACATCACCGCTTCCGTGCCGGAACTCACCAACCTTACAACGGGCACCGCCGGCATCGCTCGCGAGATCCGTTCTGCGAGCAACACCTCCGCTTCAGTGGGAGCGCCAAAGCTGGTGCCCCGATCCACCGCCGCATGCACCGCATCAAGAATCACCGGATGAGCATGGCCCAGGATCATGGGGCCCCAGCTCCCGACGTAATCCAAGAAGCGATTCCCATCCACGTCGGTCAGAAACGCCCCTGTTGCAGAGGCGATGAAAACGGGATCCCCACCCACGGAGCGAAAAGCCCGAACGGGGCTGTTCACCCCACCGGGGATGGTGCGCGCTCCGCGCTCAAACAGTTCCTGAGACCGGGCACGGTTCATAGCTTCACTCCTGAAGGCGGGGCACAGGGTTGCAAACTGCGGCTGCAGCGCAGCTCGAAGGGACGAAACAGCCGGACTCTTCGGGAATGCAGTCCGGCCGAGCGGAGTTCCAGGGAACCCCTCCGCAGTCCCGCACTCCCGCCAACCTCAGGGACGCCCCCCAGGTTCGGAGCTGTTCAGGAGCCGAACCAGAGCGCGACTTCCGCCTCGGCGGTCTCGACTCCGTCGCTCGCGTGGATGATGTTCTCACCCACTTCGAGGGCGAAGTCGCCGCGAATACTTCCCGGCGCCGCTTCGAGCGGCCGGGTGGCGCCAACCATTTGCCGCACGGCCGCTATGGCGCCCTCACCCTCAACAACCATTGCAACCACGGGGCCGGAGCTAATGAACTCCACCACGCCATCGAAGAAGGGCTTACCGCGGTGTGCCCCATAATGTGACTTGGCGAGTTCGCGTGAGGCGGTGAGCAGCTTGAGCTTCACCAGCTTCAGTCCCCGCCGTTCGAACCGGCCGATGCACTCACCCACCAGCCCTCGGCGAACGCCGTCGGGCTTGATCATTACAAAACTTCGTTCGGTCATCGTCTTCCGTTGTCTCGTTGAAAAGCGCTATAGCTTACCAAACGGGTTGACGCCGGGGAAGTCGGCCGCCAATCCGCCGGTCGACGTGGGCAGCGATGCGAAAGCTTAAGGTCGTCCAGACTTCCACCCCGAGGAGCCACCGAGGTGTCGCAGCATCCACTCATTCGAAACAAAGCACCAGGCGTGCGGGAGGGCCGCTGCACGACTCATCCCGATCGAGAAGGTGTCGGAATCTGCGTTCGCTGCAGATCAGTGGTGTGCGTGGAGTGCTCAACTCGGATCGATCGACTGAATTACTGTCGCCGCTGCTTGCAAGAAGCAGCGGATACCCAGAGCGCCTCCGCCGGTCCCAGAGGCGCCGGCGCGGCGCTGATCACGCCGTCGCTCGCCGTAGTTTCCTTTCTCGGGTCCGCCGCGTTCTTCTACCTGTTGGCCTTGCTCACAGCGGCACTGCGGGGCTCAAATTCAGGGGGTGTCGGCGGTGGATGAAGTACACGGTCCTCAACTTCGTCCGCTTTCCACCACGGAGATCTGGGACTCGGCGTGGAGCCTCGTAATGAAGCGGCCGATGCTGATGCTCGGCTGCGTCTCTGCCGGAACCCTTCCCGTTGTCTTGCTGAGTCTCGGATATGTCGGCTGGCTCGGTAGGGTCTACTCCGGTTCAGCTTCGGGCACGTTTGAGATGGGTACGACCGTTTGGGCATTAGGAATGGCCGCCCTCTGGGGCTGGCACTCGATCACCCGAGGGGTCGCCACCCAACTGGCTCTCGACCTGGCTCGGGGTGTCTCGCCGGACCCGCTGCGAAGTTGGCGGGACCTCCACGGTTCGCGCTGGCGCGTGGCCTGCCACGGTTCGCTGTCACTGGCGGCCGGCGGATTCGGGCTGGTGGCGTTCGTCGTACCCGGAGTCCTGACCATCTCTCGTTGGTTTCTCGCCCGATGCGCACTCATCGACGAACACTTGCCGCTCACAGATGCAATTCACCGTGCGAAACAGTTAACTGAGGGGCATCGTGGTCGCACTGTCGCCGTCTGGCTCCAGGGACTACTGCTGTATGGATTGATGGAACTCAACTTCCAACTTCTCGCGGGGTTTTTGTTGTCCCACCTCATCGATGCGGTGGGCCTGGACTCGGCGACGCTCTCCGAGCAACTGTCCTCGCGGAACCTGCTCTTCAACGCATGGACTTCCGCGGCAGTGTTCCTTCTGGTTGAGCCCGTCCGTTGCTCCGCCGACGCGGTTCTGTACGGGTGCGATTCAAGTGATGGGTAACTGGCTATAAGTTGAGTCGAAATGGATGTTATTCCCTTGGAACCGCGGTCGTCTCTATGCGTATTGCAAGAGATCGGGCGCTCCAGTGGAGAGGCGATGTGCGCGAACCGCGAG
>SYKE01000258.1 GCA_005798285.1 Actinomycetota bacterium | reverse complement strand
GTCAACAGGATTCTGGGATGTTACCGATAGCCGGGCCGTCGATGGAACACGCAGAGTTCTTCGGTGTCGAGATACGTGCTCTCCACCTCATACCATCCATCCGTGCCGGAGTGAGGGTCTGCTTCGGTCCGCCGGGCCAGCCAGACCAGCAACTCGCCAACGCGATCCTCTGATACTCCGAACTTCAGCTCTACCACGCCTGGCGCAATAAACGCGGGAGGGGTGAGTTCAACTGCGTCATCCGGGGCGGCTGACGCGGCGCATCCCAGTCCGACTTCGCTGGCGGTCGGCCGAGCGGACCGGCTTGTTGGGCGAGCCGCTGTGAGAACGGTGTAATTGAGTGACGACATTTGCGCTTCCACAGAAAAACCAATGGATTGTTGGCGGATCGGGCCGAAGCCCGACCCGCCCGACACGGGTCCGATCAACCGCCGGCGCCCCGCCCGTTCTGGGAATTCTCGGCCCGGTAGCTCCTCAGATACGCGGCACGCTTCTCGATGAACCGACGCAGGTTGGGGCTGCGCGGGGCTCCCTGTGCCTTCTGGTCGGGCGACTCGGCCGCGAGACCCAATGCCGGCACGAACTCCTCAGTGCGATCGAGCTTTCTCGTGTCGGCGATGACGTCCGCTTCAAGCAGCGCGCGGTGTCGTTCCGCTAGCGGTCGGATCCTGGACCAGTCCAACCACTCCCCCGCGATCAGCTTCACGTACGCCAGGTAACGAGTCCGGAGGGCCGGCGCTGCCAGCAACTTGCTCAAGAGCGGCTTGCGGGGATCGTTCGCGGCGACGAGGGGGTCCAGTTCCGTTCCACCGGCCCCGGGCCCGGCGGGTCCGCCCGGGCCTCCAAAGCCGCCCCGAGGACCGAAGCCACCCGGTCCGCCTGGGAAACCTCCGGGTCCACCAGGGAAGGCTCCCGGCCCACCGGGCAACCCTCCCGGGCCGCCCGGAAAGCCCGCCGGCCCGCCGGGGAAGGCTCCTGGCCCTCCCGGGAAGCCTCCCGGACCTCCCGGAAAGCCTCCCGGACCTCCCGGAAAGCCTCCCCTCACTCCGCCGCGGCCACCGGGCCCGCGACCGGAGTCATGAAACGTCTCATTCATGTCGTGGGGGAAGATGTGGAACTTGTTCTGGGGATCCAACCAGATGCTGAAGTCGCTGGCTCGAGTCCAGTAGCCGTCTCCGTTGACGAACACGTTTTCGAGGGCGAGGAACTTCAAGGCGCCATCGATGTCGAGGATGGGCGCCAGCGCAGCCTCCAGTTGTGCCGGCGGCGTCTGGTCGAGCGTGCGGCACAAGGCGATCAAGCGCTTCCAGGCGTCGGCCGTTTTCTGGTCCTTGCTCGCCTTGATCTCGTAGCCGCGCTCGTATGAAGTTGTGTCCTCGCCCTGATAGATCAGGCCGGCGCCACCCATTGGGCTGCCGGGAACCTTCCAGCGCACACCCTCACCCGTCTTGAACCGCTCCCGGAGAAAGTCCGAGTTGAACTGGTCCGCACACTGATAGATTCCCCAGTTCTCGCCGTTGATGACTACCCGGACCGCGTTAACTCGGGGCGCCGCGACGTACTGTTGAGCAATCTGGGAGTACAGGATGGGGTTGAAGAATGACGGGTCCTCGTGGGAGTTCAGCAAATTGAGAGTCTTCAGACCCTTCCAGCGCTGCTTGCCGTCGGTGTAGTCCAGCGAAAGGTTGAACGACCGTTTCTGTCCCTCGCCGACCATCATGTAGGACGACATCCCGCGAAAGTGCACGCCTATGCCCGTCAGCGCCTTCCCATCGATGGTGAGCCGCGCAGGTATGTCCACATCGGTGGAGCGGAAGTCGGAGAGTTCAGACTCCCAGTCGGACTGGTCAAAGTCGAGGAAAAACGTTCTAAGCACCGAGGTGTCGAACGGAACCGCGTCCGGGTACTGTTGGACCTGGGCCGGTGAGACACGCTGACCCGGCGACGGCTTTTCCGCGATCCTCCCGAATCCGGCCGGCCCGAACTGTCGACGACCCGGCTCGGTGTTGCCCGACTGCTTGAGGAAGGCGCGAGCCGCATCCCGCTCTACTCGGCTGAGCCGGCCGTTCTTATCCTCGTCGAACTGGACGACCAGCTTTCGCTCACCACCACCGGGTCCCCCGGGACCCATACGCCCCGGGGGGCCGAAACGATCGGGAAACCCGGGACCACCCGATCCGGGAGAAGCGCTGCCCGGCTCCGTCTGAGGGAACTGTCGGAGTGGCCCCTGCTGCCCCACCGCCATGCGGGCGCCGAACACGCCGGCTGCCAACGCCCCCCCAACTATGATGCCCCTGCCAACTCGATTCGCTATCATCACACCCTCCGAGTGATCGCCGGCCCGCCGATGCGGCCCGGCCGGCTTCCTACCGATCACTGCTGACGGAGCGATCATCAAGAAAGGGTTAATCCCGGCGGGCGCCGCGGAACAAATCGGCGGCTGGTGTGGTTCGGGTGCCTCGGTCGAACGCTTGCGGGTGATCGAGCGGAACCACCCTGCCGCAGATGCGTTACAAGATATCGGAACGGCAAGTGCGCCCCGAAGAGCGCGGAGCCGGTGCGGAGTACTGGAGATGAGTGGGTTCTTTGGTCGGTTGGTCAATCAGTGGATCGAGGTCATCGACTGGCAAGACCCAACCGGAGACATCATGGTCTACCGGTTCCCGGTTGCAGAGCGCGAGATCAAGATGGGCGCCCGCCTCACGGTGAGCGAAGGTCAGGCGGCGATCTTCGTGAACGAGGGTCAGATTGCTGACGTCTTCGGGCCGGGGTCATACACGCTTTCCACACGAAACCTGCCGCTGCTAACCATGTTTCGATCGTGGAAGCATGGCTTCGAGTCCCCGTTCAAGGCGGATGTTTACTATGTGAGCACACGGCAGTTCACGGACCTGAAGTGGGGCACCGCCAATCCCATTCCCATGCGGGATGCCGACTTCGGAGTGGTTCGCACCCGTGCGTTCGGAAGCTTCTCGCTGAGGGTCACGGATCCGGGGCGCTTCCTCAAAGAGATTGTGGGCACTGACGGCCTCTTCACCACGGACGAGATTCATGGTCAACTGCGAAACCTCGCCGTCACCGAATTCACGACGGTGCTGGGCGAGCTCAAGATTCCGGTGTTGGACCTTGCGAGCAACTACCGAGCGCTCTCCATCAAACTCCGCGACGCGCTGAAACCCCACTTCGCCGAATATGGGTTAGACGTCACCAACTTCCTCATCGAGAACATCAGCGTGCCGCCGGAGGTGGAGGCAGCCATCGATCGGCGATCGAGCATGGGTGTCGTGGGCGTGAGCGACTACGCGACTTTTCAGGCGGCGAATGCCATGGAACTGGGCGCCCGGTCCGGCGGGAGCGGAGCGTCGGATATGGCTCAGATGGTCGCCGGGCTGGCGCTTGGGCAGCGTGTCGCCCAGAGCATGGCGCCGGCTGAGACTGTGCCCGCTCGACCTGTCGCGGAGAGGTTGAAGGAGATACACGCACTCTTCGAGGCCGGGATCTTGAGTGAAGCAGAGTACGTCTCCAAGAAGGCCGAGTTGCTCATGCTGCTCTAGTGGTCTGTCAGGCATCTAATGAGGGGTAGAGGCGAGCGAGGCGATTTCGCGCCTTGGCAGTTGTGAAGCGCCAT
>SYKE01000257.1 GCA_005798285.1 Actinomycetota bacterium | reverse complement strand
GCCCCGCTCAGCCCGCGTGACGCCGCGAAGGGCGGCGCCTTCGTCAGCGTGAACTCGGTTGGGAGTGCCATGTCCGGTGGGAGGGGATCGAATGAGTGCACGTACGGAACTCGGCGACGCAGACACCGATCGAGTGCTGGTAGCGCACATCCCGTCCCAGCGGGACCTGTTGATCGCCCACGAGCGCCACTGGTACCGGATCCGCTCCCGCTCCGTGGCGGACCGAATTCAAGGTGGCATCGGTAGTTTTTCGCATATCGCGTTCTATCAACCGGCCTGCTTCGGCGCCGAGAAGTACTGCATTCAGCGGTTCGCCGAAATCACGAACATCAAGTCCGCCCGGCGACTCGAACTCCTCCCGGATGAACCGGCACATCCTCGGGCATCGGAGGAGTACCTGAAGCTGGAGCTGGGGCCCGTCCAGCTTCTGCCGTCACCCATCGTGTCGCAGCGGGGCCGTCGGCTGCTCTTCGTGCCCACCACCTGGGCCAGGCTGCTGCTGGCGAGAGAACTGAATGATCTCTTCGCGGGCAGTCGAGTCGAAGAACTGCTCTACGCCCGACTCCGGGAAAGAGGTCTTTGTCCCGAGCGGCAGTACTCGATCGAATACCGGGATCCATCCCGGTCCCGCTCTCCGCGGAGATCCTACTTCCTGGACTTCGCCCTCTTCTGTGCGCGGAAGAGCCTGAACATCGAGACCGACGGGGATCACCGTGCCATCGACTCGGCGGCGGCAGCTCGCGATGCGGAGAGAGACCGGGTGCTGGAAGCGCACGGTTGGCAGGTGCTTCGGTTTGGCTCCGCAGAGATCGAGCGAGACCTGGATCCATCACTGGCCCGGATCGCGGAGGCGGTGGAGCGGTTTGGCGGCATCAAACCCCCAAACCGCATTCCCAGCCTCACTCGAAACACTCGTACGCCAGCCGGTAGCGCCGCCACGTCGGTTTAGAAGCCCTCCGCGCCGCTTCAGCGGCGGAGTTCGAACCGATCCATCACGTGTCGGTCGGAGGTGCGAACCGCCTCCACGACTATCGGACCCCTTTTGTCGACCTTGACTCGAAGGTAGTGTTCGGTGGCTTCGCGAAACGCCGTGATCGCCGGTTGCTCCGGCACGAACTGGTACAGTGACTTTCCGCCGCCGCCGCTCACCACGTAGACAATTCCGCCGCCCCGGCGGTAACGGTTGGGCGAGTGATTCGTGACTTGATCTCGCATCAACGCGTAGGAGCGCTCGTAGTTGTGGTTGTGTCCGGTGAGAACGAGGTCCACGCCGCCGGCTTCCAGTCGGGGACGCATCACCTCGATGAGTCCGGTGTTGTTCAGCCTTCGGACATTTGAGCTGTAGAGCGGATGATGCATGAACACGACCACCCAGCGAACCGTGTCATCCTGCTTCGTGCGGGCCAACAGGTCATCGAACCACTTGAGCTGATCGGGATTCTGGTAGTCGTCCGAGTTGAATGAGATGAACCGAACCCCTGAGTAATCGAAGCTGTACCGCGTCTCGGGCGCCGGCAGTGAGAAGCGGGCGAGGAACGACGCGTAACCGATCTTCAAGTCGCCGATCTTCTCGTTCTCGTGATTGCCGACCGCCGGCATAAAGGGAATGATGCGGGTCAACGGTTCGTTCTGGCTGAACCAGGTGTCCCAAACCGCCTGACGGCCATTGGCGTACGAGAGATCGCCCAGCACCAGGTGAAAGGCAGGTTTCTCCGCAACAATGTGTTCCACGTTTTGCTTTGCCGCCGGGCTCACACCCTGATCGCCAAACGCCGTGAAGGTGAAATCCTCCCGAGCGCCGGGCGCCGTACGCGACTGATGGACTTCGCTCCAGCCGCCGTTCGGACTTCCCACCCGATAGTAGAACTCCCGATCCGGTCGCAGTCCGGTCAACTGCGCCTCGTAAACCGAGCCGGTCTCCCACTTGTAGGCAGCCCGCGTCGCCGGGGCGGTCCGTCCGAGGCGGGGACTCTGCCCGTATAGCACGACACTCCCCGGCGCGTCGGTTTCACACTGCCACGCCACGGAGAATGTCGTGCGAGGGTCAGCCCCGAAGGCAATCCGGATCTGAGCGGGCGCCATCGAGCGACTTTGAGCCGCACTCCGCCCCATCCCGATCGACACGAGCATCGCCGCCACCGCAGCGCCACCCAGGCAACGCAACCCCATAGCGCGGATGGACGGCCTCTGGCCTGCCACTTGTTGTCCTCTAGTCATTCACCACCTCACACCCGAAACCGATCTTACCGTCGTCATTCCTTGCGGGTGGGCTGCAAACCTTTGAAAGCGAGTGGTGGTCGGGCCCCTAATCCGCTGCCGGCGCGGAAGGACGCACAGAAGCCGAAAACCAACACAACTCCACCAAACCCGCGATGAGCGAAGGGTCGGGAGTTCCAGAGGCGAGCGCATGTCACCCGCAGAGATCGTACGACGGACCGCAGAGTTGATTGGCGTGCATGGACTCATGGATGTCGAAAAAGTCACCGAACAACTTCGTCCTGCCGGCATCCCCTCCACCGAGGCGGCGCGCGCGTTCTTCTTCACGCAGACCGCCTGGAGCCGCGTTGTGATCGAAGGCGGTTGCACCAGCCTGTCGGACGACTACCTGATCTTCAATGCCGCCGGTGAGGTCGCGGAGTCGGGTCGGTTGGCTGACCAACCCCACGGTGATTCGATTGTCGGGAATCAGACCCCGATCAGCCTCAGAGCCCTCCGAGGATTGGCCGCGAGCTCGGTCCTCGCATCTGCCGCTCCCCTACAGTCCACCGTTGCCAGGATGTTCAGGCACACCCCTCGAAG
>SYKE01000256.1 GCA_005798285.1 Actinomycetota bacterium | reverse complement strand
GGCTGGCGCCGCGGCTCCACCCGCGGGAGGCGCGGGCGCAGCGCCACCGGCGGGAGCGGCCGGAGCAGCGCCGCCTTCGGGGGCTTTGGTCGCATCGCCGCCGCCCGAGGGGCCGCCGGGAGCCGCCGGAGGAGCCGCCGCGCCACCTGTGCCACCGGCACCCTGCATCGCCTTGGTGGTATCTTCACCCGGCGCCACGGTCGAATTGTCGCCGCAGCCGGAAACCAGCAGGCACGCTGCCAGGCAGGCAGCCGCCGCCGCAACCATTGATAGCTTTCGAATCATCGGACTCTTGTTCTCCTCGAACAACCGGCGCAACCCGTTCCTTCAAACGGTGGCGCTTACTCTTCCCACGCACCCGCCACTCCGAATGAAGCAGCGACACCCAATTCGGCGCCATCCGGCGAAGACCGGACGCACCTGTTCTATCTCAACCGACACCCTCAAACCATCAACGGCGACCAGGGCTACGGCTTGAAGGCGCCTCGTGACAGTCTGAAGTTCCCCGTGTAATTGCTGGATGAGAAGAAGCCCACAAACTCCTTCTCAGTGGCACGGCCGATCCAGTCGTAGACGCCGCCGTCCTTCTCTCCCAGGTCGGCACTGCCATTGAAAAGAATGGCATCCCCCGACTGGCGACCCAGCATCTGGATCGTGTACTTGTAGGGACGGCCGCATTCACCTTCGAATACCGCCTGCCACTTACCGGATTTCAACTGCTCAACCCGGCAGTCCATCTGCCGTTGTTGAATGGTATAGCCGCCCTTCTTTTCCGTGGGCTCCTTCCCATCCAGCGGCGGCGGAGCATACGGTCCCCAGAGCCCCGTCCAGGTTCCGCCCACGTTGAGAACTTTGGGCTCCTTCTGGACCGCAAACCCCTTCGCGGCAGCGCCCAGGCTGATAGCCGCGGCGAGCACTCCCACTCCAAACAGTGCGTTTCGTCGAGTCATGGGTTCACCTCGTTTCAGAGTTTCTTGTCGGAGCAGGAGCAATCCTACTCCGAGATGGAAGTTGCGGTGCGATCAGGCCCGAACGTCGTAACAGTGGAGCCAGTCCTGATCTCGAAGGTAGAGTCGGCCGCCGACCACAACCGGGTGGGCCCAGGCGTTCTTGCCGCTCCGGTCGGGCGGGTCAAAGCGTCCCTTCACCACAAACGCGGCGGGATTGGCTTCAAACAGCATCGCCTCACCGCGCTCGTTGCGGAAGTAGAAGTTCCCCTCCGCAAAGAAGAGAGATCCCTTCAGGCGCTCTTCCGATCGCCACACGAGCTTGCCGGTCAGGAATTCGCGACACACGAGGCTCGTGGATCCGCGGTGCCCTTCGGCGTAGTAGATGTTCTCACCGATGCGAATGACTCCGCCGTGATGGTTCTGCATCTCCTGCGAGAAGTACACCTCTTGAGCGGAAATAGCTCCCCCGTCGGCGGTCACCTTCACCAGCGCGCCACCCTTGTCGTAGGCGGTGGTAACGAAGACGTGGTCGTTGTGAAGCACGGGAGTCGTGATCTGAATGCCGTTCTGCGGGCGATTGTGCCTCCACAAAAACTCGCCACCCATGCCAATTCCGACCACACCACCCGTCACGAACTGCACGTACTGCCGTCGCCCGGCCAGCGTCCCGATGACAATCGAAGAGTAGGAAGCCTGATCGTTTCCGGGCACGTTGGATTGCCAGATCGTCTCGCCGGTCATCCGATTCAGCGCCACGATCAAGGAACCCCTACCACCGGGGGTCACCAGCACCTTGTCGCCGTCCACCAGTGGCGACTCCGTAAAACCCCAGTTCGGGAGCCTCCCGCCGAAGTCGGTGATGAGGTTCTTTCGCCAGTGCAGCCGGCCCGTCTGGGTGTCCAGACAAACCAGATCGCCACTCACGCCGAGGGAGTAGAGGCGGTCACCAACAACAGTTGGGGTTGAACGGGAGCCTTCGGCATATCCCACCCCACGGTTCGCGGTTGCGATGGCCGGCGTCACCCACTTCTGTGCGCCGGTCTCCACGTCCCGGGCCCAGACCACCTCGTCCTCGCCCCGATAGCCCATCCCGAACAACATGCCCTGCGAAAAGGAGGGAGTGCTGTAGCCTCCACCCAAACCGCTTGCCTTCCAGAGCATGGTCGGGCCGCCGGTCTTCCACTCCTTTTGCAGACCGGTCTCCGCGGAGACTGCGTCCCGCTTGGGTCCACGCCACTCAGTCCATTCCGCCGGCGCAGCCGCGGTAGCGTCCCGTTCGAATGCCCAGGCGGCGCCGGTAGCTACGCCGATCGCCAGAAACTTTCGTCTGTCCATTCTGTTTGTGGTCCGTCTCCTCGTTCACCGCAGGACCGGGGCACGCTGGGCGGCTCGGCCTGCAACAAAGGGAGGCGAACCAGCGGCCCGCCTCCCCCTTTCGATGTATAGCCCTGCCGGATTACTCCGGATCCCGTGGCCTGCCCCGTCCCCCACCCGGCGGCATGCCGGGTGGGCGTCCTCCCGGCGGCCCACCCGGCCGACGACCCATTTCGGGTCGAGCGCCTTCTGGACCACCGGCCGGAGGGGCAGCCGGCGGAGTGTTGCGAATTGAATCGGGGGTGATATCCACGGACCCCATCCCCATTTTCTTTCGACTGAGAATGCGATCCTTCGACTCCTTGTAAGCGCCGCCCCGCAGTTGGCGAAGCACATCCGCGTTGAGGTCCGGCGGCTGAGCCAGCGGCGCATTCAAGTACTGAAGCGGGTCGACTTGCAGTCGGGACCGCTCATAGTCGCGAACGGTGTCGGCATCGTACGGGTCTCGCACGATTCTCGGGGTCAGGAACACCACCAACTCAGTGCGCGTGTCCTGCTTCACCCGGCTCTGGAACAGGCTCCCGATGAAGGGAATGTCTCCGAGAAGCGGGATTTTTCGCGACGTGCGCTTGTTCTGGTTGCTGATGATGCCTCCCAGCACGACCGTTTGATTGTCTGCCACGATGACCGTGGTGCCGGCCCGGCGGTTGGTGGTCCGCGGCGCCGTCTGCCCCGGAGCGATCGTCGTGAAGTTGATCAGCGAGTTCACCACCTGGTCGATGTCGAGCAGGATGTTGTCTCCCGGGGAAATGTGAGGCGTGACGTTCAGCGTGATCGAAACCGGGAGGAACTCGACCGAGGACTGGGCCACCCCATTGGTCACCGTCGTTTGACCGGCGTACGGAATGCTCTCGCCGATCTCAATGAGCGCGGGACTGTTGTCCGTCACCATCACGTGTGGCGTGGAGATGATCTTGATCTTGTCCTGCGTCTGCAGAGCCTGCACCGTCGCCTGGATGTTCTTGCTCAGCACGCTGTAGCGAAACCCGGTGGTGTCGGTGGTGGGCGTGTTCAGTCCGAAGTTGCTTCCGAGGATGCTCGATCCGGCCAGAGCCTGCCACTCCACCCCCAGCGATCGCGTGTCATCCAGAGTGATGTCCGCGATCAAAACCTCGATGAAGACCTGCGGAAGCTGCCGATCCAGGCCCTTGTCGGCGTCGAGCAACTGTTCGATCACGGAGAAGGTCTGCGCCGGACCACTGATCAGGAGCTGGTTCGTCTGGTCATTGGGAACAATCGTGACCTGGCGGAGCAGATCCAGAGGACTCCCCGCCGCGATCTGACCCCGGTTTCCACCGCCGAAGAGGTTGAACCCGAGCCCGCCGCCGCCCTGAGTGCCCTGGAAGAGCTGTCGCAGCGTGGTGGCTACCTCACTGGCGATGGCGTTGCGAAGCTGAAAGATCCGTACGACGCTCGTCACCTGAGACGGCACATCCAACTGCTTCACCAGCGCTTCGAGCCCCTCAATCCCGTCGGTCGGCGCGGTAAGCACGAGGCTGTTGGTGCGAGTGTCCGGCACCGCCCGGAACTCCTGCAGACCGGCCTGTGCGGACGCAGTTCCGCCGCCGCCCCGGTTAAACGGGAACCCGCCGCCGCCAAACCCGCCGCCGCCAAACCCACCGAAGCCCCCGCCGCCAAAGCCACGGTTCGTGCCGCCGCGCGCATTGGGGTCAATCAACTGAGTGAGCTGGTCGGCCAGCGCCGCGGCATCGGCATACTTCAAGCCCACAATCCGGTACTCGGTGCGAGGCGAGATGTTGACGTCGATCCGCTTCACAAGATCCCGAATGCTCTCCATGTTCGCCGGGCTGGCGGAGACCACGAGACTGTTGCTCCGGACGTCTGCGGTGAACCGGACACGTCCCCGAAGCTGAGCCAGCGAGCTTCGCTGGCCCGTCGCGCCCGGGGCGCCCGGCAATCCGCCGCCCGGCATCGGGAACTGTGGAGGCTGGAAGGCGCCGCCCTGCTGCGGCGTGTCTTGTCGGAAGAGATCCGTGAGGTAGCGCGCTACTTCCTGTGCGTCAGCGTAGACCAGCCGGATCACCTCGACGTTCAACTCATCGGTTTGGGGCTTGTCGACCTGGGCGATGATTAGCGCGATGCGCCGAATGTTGTCGGCCTCATCCACCACGATCAATGAGTTGGTGTCGCCGTTGGAAACGATGATGCCCGATCCCTGCGGGAACAGCGGCGCGAGCTCCTCTTTAAGGCGCACGGCGTCGACGTTTTGGAGCGGGAAGATGTGGGTGATGATCCCCTTGCCGCTCGGAATGGAGGTGAGTTCCTTACCTGTGCCGACCTTGGTGTCGCGGCGGGTGCGGGCGTCGGTCGCGGTCGTCACGATAATGGCGTCTTCCGTCTCGAGGAGCGCGTAGCCCTTCAGAGCCAGGATGGTCTGAACCAGGCGGATCGCTTCTGATACGGGTATACGGCTCTGGTTCCGGATCGTGATCTGCGTGATAACCGAGGAGTCCTTGAAGACAAGCTTCGCGGTGGCTTCGGCAAGAAAGCGAAGCACATCGTCGATATCCGCCTGTTGAAAGGAGAAAGAGATGGTCCGACTCGGATCAGTCGCGCGAGGGCGAATGACGAGCGGGGCGCCCTGGGCAGCAGTTGCTGCCCGAGGCGGCGCCATGAATGCGAGCCCGATCAGCACCGCAGCCAAACACCGAAGTGATTTCATCATCTGTGGATTCGCTCCAACCTATCCCACCAGGGACCGGTGATCTAGTTGCGCGTTCTGCCTGAGGTGCCGGTTCTCGATGTCGTGCCGGTCCGCCCACCGATGGTGGTTGTGCCGGTGCTGCTCTCTCCGAACGCCGGACCGTTCGTGTTTCCGTTTCGGCGCTGGGTCTGCGGGTTGGAGATTGCCGCCGGTGAAGTCATTGGCGTGGCCCCGCCAACAAGCCGGCCGTTCGTACGCCGAGCGGTCTGGGGATTGGAAGTCGAAGCAGCCGCCGTCGTGCCGCCGGTCCGTCCGCCGCCGCCAAACCCGCCGCTACCAAACCCGCCACCGCCGCCGAAACCGCCGCCACCGCCGAAGCTACTCGTGCGACCGCCTCCGAAGCCGCCGCCGCCGCTGAAACCGCTGGATCGCATCCCGCTGAAGCCGCTGCCGCCGCCGCCGAACGAAGCGGTCCGGAACCCGCTGCCGCCGCCGCCAAAGCTACTTCGACCTGAACTGCCAAAGCTACTTCGACCGCCGCCTCCAAAGCTCGATCGACCCGATCCGCCGAAACCCGATCGACCCGAACGGCCACCGCCGAACCCGGAACGACCCGATCCGCCGCCGCCGAATCGGCTTCCCCAGCCGCCGCTGCCGCCGCCAGCCATCCCAGCAAACCGGGCCCGCATGGCTTCTCGGAACGCGTTGGGGTCCATCCCGCCGGGCATGCCGCCCCGAAAGCCACCCGGGAATCCACCCGGAAAGCCGCCGCCAAATCCACCGCCGCCAAACCCACCGCCGCCGAATCCGAACCCGCCATCACCCGATCCGGAGTCGCTGGAGGTGCTGGAACCGGAGCCCGTGTCCTTGTCGCCCATGACGAGTGTCCACTGCTTCTGATCCTTCTCAAGCACCACGCTGTCGTCCTCGATCTTCTTGATGACGAAACCGTACGCCTGATCGCCCACCCCAAAGGAGTCCGTCTTGCGCTCCCCGAGATCCAGGATCCAGGCAAGCCGCGTATCGTCCTGCCGGGTAACGCCGGTAAGAGCGACATTCTTCAATGGCTCCTCCGGCGCCGCAGGTGCCGCGGGGGGAGGAGCGGGAGTTCGTTTCGGAGCTACAACCACTCTCGGTGGCGTACGGGGAGCGTTCTTCGGTCTCAGCGCCACCGGCGGTCTAGACGCCCGAACCACTGGGAGCGGAGACTCCTGTACCGGCATCGGCTCCTGGGCCAGGCGGTCGGCCAACCTCTGAAGCTGCCGAACGTCGGACGTACCCGACTTTGAGGAAGTCGCGTCGCCGGAGCCCGACGTGATTGCATACGCAGCTCCCAGCACCAGAATCGCCCCCGCCGATCCGAAGAGGATATTGGGTGTGACCGCCAGCTTCATTTCCCTGCCTCCGCCGCTACGCGTGCTGTCATAAACTTATGCAGTCGGTCGTACTGTTCGGCCGGTACCTGCACCTTCACTTCTTCCAACTTTTTCAGTCGCTCTTTCCAGGTCGGCAGGCTCATGATCGACGCGGTGCTGAAGCCGCTGGAACTGCTGTCCCGGCCGCCGCCCCGATCTCCACCGCTGCCGCCGAAACCGCCGCCGGCCCCGCGGTCACGTCCGCCGAAACCGCCCCGATCACGACCGCCGCCGAAACCGCCGCCGCCGAAACCACCACCCCCGAAACCAGAACTTGACCCGGCAACCGTACTGGCTCCAGGACCTTCCAGGGCAACGGCGCTCGACATGCTCACCATCTCGGTCTTGCCCGCCCGCTCAAGCGCGACTTCGTTTTCCTTGATTTCTTTCACGACAAAGCCGAACGCCGAGTCGCCCGCAGTGTAGTACTTGCGCTGCCCATTGTCCTTGTTGCGAATGAGCACCTGCGGCTTTCCGTCGAGCTCGACCACTCCCAACATCTCAAGGCTGGACGCCTGTACGCCCACAGGAGCAGGGGGCGCCGCCGGAGTTGGCGCTGCGGCGACCCTGGGCGCCAGGTTGGCCGGGGGCAGCGGCGGAGCCTTCAACGGAGGAGCGGCAGTCTTTGCGGCTTTCGTGGTAACCAGTGGTGATCGGAAGAGTTCTCGGATCGGGGCGCCAACTGCCAGAGACTGCCGCTCGGACTCCAGAACCGCGGATGCCAGCTGCGTGGCGGCGGGAGCCGGAACCGTATCGGCCGACAGACGAGAGCTTCCACCATCGGATGACGGTCTTTCGCCGGAGCCCGGGGCAACCTGAGAAGTCCGGGGAGCAACAGGATCCGCAGGTACGGCCACAGAGCGCGCCGGTGCGCCGGCCGGTCCCGCCGCAGCGTCCCGTGCCGGCGCCGCGGCCGGGCCTGCCGCTGATTCCGACGCCGGAGACTCGATCCGGGCCGAAGCAGTGAGGGACGGGGCGGCATCCTTGCCGTCCGTCAGAGATCTCGCTCCCCGCACTGCTTCAGCCGCGGGAGCCGAACGACGCACTGCGCGCGCGATCGGCGCCGAGGGTTTAGACGCCGGCGCCGGCATCAGCATGGCGGCAGTCCCCGCCACCAGCGCCACGCCAACGACAATCCGGACGGGCATCGACACCGAGTTCAGGTTCAGAGCTGCATTCATGAGTCGCGCTTCCCTCCCAAGACTACTGCGTAGCCGGAGATGACCATCTGACCTTCTACCCGCCCAGCCGTCTTCTGGTCCTGCGCCACGCTCATGCGTTCCACGCGCAGCCGGGGCCGTGCCGTCTCCACCTCTTCCAGGAAGTGGTACAGGGAGTTCAAACTTCCCCCGAACTGTAATGACACCCCGCTTCGATAAAAGTTGTCTTCCTGTCTTAGCGGCATGCCTTCCAATCGCGACACGTTGATCTCTCGATAGCTCGAAAGACTTTCAATTTGATTGAGCATCCGGGCAGTCTGCTGATTGAGAGAGGTCACCGCCGGGTACGTGTGGGCCCGCAACTTCAACTCCGCGAGTGTTGTCCGGGCTTCAATGGCGTCGGTGATTTCGGTTTGAACGTCGGTGATCTTCCGCTGCGCCCGGTTGAGCCGAGATCCAAGCGCATCCCACTGCCGCGTCAGGGGATCCAGGACCGCCAGATACAGCACCAGCAGCACCGCAAAAGTGGTTCCCCACATCACGACCTTTCGGTCTCTCGGCGCGATCTGAAGGTTCATCGAGCCGCCCCCCGACCGGTCGTGCCGGTGGCTCCGGCGCGTGCCCGAGAGCGCGTCCGCGTTCGCTCCTTCGGGCGCAACTTGCAGGTCAACTGAAACCCCCAGACCTTTTGCTCCGCCACGATCTCCTCTGTCCGATAGTCGAGCGACACTTCATCAAACAAGCGCTCGTCCAGCATCGCGAACTGGGCCGCCTGCGGGCCGTCGGGACTTAGAGAGAAGCCCCGTACGACACACCCCGTCTCCGCGTTGTACGTGATTTCAGCCAACCAGGTGGTCTCCGGCAGTCGCTTGCTGAAAGCCGCCATCGCCTGTGCCGAACCCACTCTCACATCCTGAACCAGTTTGAGATCCTCGGCGGAACGCTTCAAGCGGCTCGGCTGAAGACCTCCGGCGCCCACTCCGATGCTGGGAAGATCCTTGGCTTGCGTCTCTGCGCGCTGTACCTGGGTCGACTTTCGACCGAACGCCGACGCGGTCAGCAGGCCAACCACGATGGTGATCGACGCCAGCAGCGCAACCCACGCCAGAAGGCCGTGCCGCCGCTGTTCCTTCTCGCGGGCCACCGTCAAGCGGGGAGGCGTGAGGTTCAGTGCTACGAGCGGCGGGCCGGCATGCTCCCCCGCGGCCTGAGCCGCACACCCGAATGCCACGGCGAATCGCGCGCCATCGGCATCCATGAACCCCGGACCCTCCACCAGCGCCGGCTGAAGCTCCAGCGCCCGTGACAACTCCCGCTCCAGGAGCGGCACCGATGGACCCGCTCCACACAAGTAGAGACGGTCGATCGTTGTGCCCCGTTCATAGGCGAACGCCTGAAGTCTGTAGCGCACCGCCACGCAGAGCGGCCCGATCCATTCCAGCCCACTGCCCCCGGGAGGGGTCTCGTCCAGCGAGACGAATTGTGAGAGCACGGGCCGAGCGCCCTCGAGCACCAGCAGTTCGGCTCCAATCTCTTCAACACGAAGTATGGCGCACGTCTTCTCTCGTTCGGCCCCACGCAGTTCCGTGAGCGCGTTCATCAACGCGACGCTCGACACCGTGAGCGCGGGCGCCGGGAGCGGCAGGCCGGTGAGCCGCCGAAGCTGAGCCTGCGCCGGCTCGAGACGCGCCGCCACCAACAGCACATCCAATCTCGACTGCCCCGTCATGCCGAGCACGTGATGACCGATGGCCACCTGATCGCCGGCCATCGGGAGAGCGCTCTCCGCCTCCAGCGCCACGACGCGATCGAGGTTCTCCTGGGTGGTTGGAGGAAGATCGAGGATTCGAAGTGCGCCGCCTTCCAAGGGCACTGCCGCCACGAGCGACGACGGCCGCTTGGGCATAGAGCGCACCAGTTTGGGAAGCTGCTCCGAGTGCTCGGCCACGCCGGTCCAGACCACTTCCAGTTCAGAGTCGGACACTTCCACGAGGGCAAGACGCGTCTCTTCCCCCGCAAAGTCGACCCCCAAAGCAAAACGAGAACGGGCCATTAATTGTCCTGCCGCAGCCGTGCGATCTGGCACCGGCCCGAAGTTCGATCAAGGGTAACGGTAAGGTGAACACCAAGATCCGAGGGGCGTCCGGTAGACTGCGAGACTGCTCTCGAGGCCCCCATCGCACGAACCGTAAATCGGTCGCTGACCACGGTCACCTTTTCCACAATTGAGTTGAAGACGCCCTGCGTTACCTCCTGGATCTGAAGCAGGTCGCCTCTGCTCACCAGCGGCTGACTTTGTCGCCGAGAGAGGATCGCCTCAGCCGCTTCCTGGGTCATCTGCGGAAGGGTCATCAAGACCTCCACCGGAGCGGTATTCAGGTTAATGGCGCCTTCCATCGGGCCGGTCGTGTCCGCACCACCGCCGGTCTGACCACCGCCCCCTGGCTGAGCCCCGACCCCTGGCTGCCCCCCGCCACCGGGTTGACCGCCACCGCCGACCTGACCACCGCCACCCCCGAATCCACCGCCGCCGCGCTGAACAAACCGCACACGCGGTCGAGAGACCGGCTGGAAGAGCACAAAGCGAGTCGTCACCCCGTACGAGTGTGGTGGAGCAATCCCGGTTCCACGGCCGCCACCCCCACCGGGGAATCCGCCACCGCCCCCACCAGGGAATCCGCCGCCGCCCCCCGGGAAACCGCCCCCCGGTCTACCGCCGCCGCCGCCACCGGGGAACCCACCGCCGGGGAACCCACCACCCGGACCGCCGCCGCCTGGACGTCCGCCGCCCGGGAACCCTCCACCGCCGCCAGGCCCACCGCCAGGCCCACCGCCTCCAGGGCGTCCGCCACCGCCGGGACCTCCACCGGGACCGCCGCCGCCCGGCCGGCCGCCGCCACCCGGACCCCCGCCGATGATGTTGCCGCCGTCACCACCGGCTCCCCCGGAGATGCCGCTCTGGTTGG
>SYKE01000255.1 GCA_005798285.1 Actinomycetota bacterium | reverse complement strand
GTGGCCGGCACCGTCACCAAGAAGATGGGCGAGCGGATCAAGATCCTGTACGAACAGATGCCCGAGCCCAAGTGGGTGATCTCCATGGGAAGCTGCTCGAATTCGGGCGGCATCTACGGAGACGCCTACAGCGTGGTGAAAGGCGTCGACAAGATCGTGCCCGTCGACGTGTATGTGCCCGGCTGTCCGCCCCGCCCCGAGGCGCTGATCTACGGCTTCATTCAGCTTCAGGACAAAATCATGATGGAGCGCCACCTCTCCAAGGGGCCAACCACCACGCTTGTTCAGCTCCCGGTCCTGAACTCCTAACAGGCCAGAAGGATCGAACGCTCGATGTCTGTCGCCGGAGCGCCCGCCTCGCTCACTGTCGTGGAAGCCCTTCGGGAACGATTCCCGGATGCCGTGCTGGCGGATTCCATCGCGGTCGACACCCCCACGGTGTCTCTGAAGCCCGAGACCGTGGGGGAAGTTGCCCGCTACGTTCGGCATGAGCTTGGCTTTCACCACCCGGTTCTTTGCACCGCCGTCGATTTCAAAGACAGTTTCGAGGTCGTCTGGCATGTCGGCAACCTCAAAACCAACCAGCTTCTCGCTTTCAAAACGCGGCTTACGGATCGGGAAGATCCCCATGTCGAAGCGCTGACGCTGGTCTGGCCCGGAATGGACTGGCACGAGCGCGAAGCGTACGACTTGATGGGAATCCTGTTCGACGGACATCCCGACCTCCGCCGCATCTTGCTTCCGGACGACTGGGTAGGTCATCCGCTGCGCAAAGACTACACCGCCATCGATTAGGAGCGCGCCCGTCATGTTGTTGGAACGCCGGCTAAGGGATCCAATCACCCCGTTCGACGACGAGAGCGAGCCGCGGCAGATCCGAACCGAAGAGATCGTCCTGAACATGGGGCCCCAGCACCCGTCCACCCACGGGGTGCTTCGGCTGCTGTTGACCCTGGACGGCGAGGTTTGTACGAGCGCGCAGCCCCATCTCGGCTACCTCCATCGGGCCTCCGAGAAGCTCGCCGAACGCCACTCCTATCCCCAATACATCACGCAGACCGATCGCTGGGACTATCTCAACGCGATGGGCAACAACCAGATGTGGGTGCAACTGGTTGAAAAGATCATGGGGATCCAGGTCCCCGAGCGCGCGGAGTACCTCCGGGTGCTCGTGCTGGAGTTGAACCGCCTCGCCAGTCACCTGCTCTGGTGGGGAGCGTTCGGGCTGGACATCGGCGCGATGTCTCTGTTCCTTTACTGCTTCCGGGAGCGCGAGAAGATTCTCGATCTCTTCGAGTTGCTGTGCGGGGCCCGCCTCACCTACTCCTATATGCGCATCGGCGGCGTGGGCTATGACGTGCCGGACGGCTTCGTGCAGCGCTGCATTCAGGTGCTGGATGAACTGGAGCGCACCACCGACGAAAACGAAACGCTCTTCTCAGGCAACGAAATCTTCCTTGTGAGAGTAGCCGGCGTCGGCCATCTCCCACTCGATACCGCCATCGAATACGGCTGCACCGGGCCGGTGCTCCGCGGCAGCGGTCTCGCCTACGACATCCGGCGTGCGGAACCCTATTCCATCTACGACCGCTTCGAGTTCGACATCCCCACCTCCAATCTCTGCGACTGCCTCGGCCGCTACCTCGTCCGAGTCCAGGAGATCCGTCAGAGCATTCGCATCTGCCGGCAGGTGTTGAAGCAGATTCCCGACGGCGAAATCGTCTGCAAGACGCCGAAGACCATCCGGCCCCCGAAGGGTGAAGTCTTCACCCGAATCGAAGGCGCCCGCGGCGCTCTCGGTGGCTACCTGGTGAGCGATGGCACGGCGAACCCCTACCGCTTCAAGGTGTACCCGCCCAGCTTTGTCATGTTGCAGGTCATTCCTCACATGTTGAAGGGCGAGAAGATCGCAGACGCCGTGGCCATTCTCGGCAGCATCGATATCGTGCTCGGAGAAGTCGACCGCTGACAGTGCGATTGCACAGCGTTTCTTAAATCAGGGAACCTATAATAGGGATAAGACGTCTCTGATAAGGGGACGTCCGCCGATTGCCGCGCCGCCCTGACGGGACCTGCCGCGGCGCCGGGGATCCGTTTTTCTGCCGGCCGGGGTCGAGGATCGATGAAATGACCGTCGTTCGAGCCGTATTGCTGCTGGTGCTCTGCACCGTCGGAGGTTGGCTCGGCTTGAAGGCCGGCACCTACTATCTGTCGATCGACACGATCAAGGCCGTCCTCGGCGGAAATCAGCGACTCGGCACACTCAGCCAATTCGGCTTCATGGTTATTGGCGTGCTGGCCGGCGGCCTCCTCTTCGGCAAGGTCATTGCCTACGTCACCCACCTGGCGAATCAGCTCAAGGAGATGCCGGTCAACGATAAGATTGCGTTGATCATGGGTGGCATGGTGGGTCTCGCCGCCACCGCCCTCCTCCAGCCGATGGTCAACCAGATCGAGCCCTCGCTTCGACTGCTGGTCATCATGGGGATCGGTCTGGTGATGGTTTACCTCACCACGCAGGCCGCGATGAGCATGCGGGAGGAACTCCGGCTCATCCTGCCCCACGCAACGGCGCCCGAAGACAAGCACCCGCTGAAGTACGGCAAGATCCTCGACACGAACATCATTATCGACGGACGCATCACCGACATTGTCCGCAGCGGCTTCATCGAAGGCACCCTGTATGTGCCCGGGTTTGTGCTGGATGAGCTTCAAACGATCGCCGACTCCGGAGACAGCCTGAAGCGCGCTCGCGGCCGTCGCGGGCTCGACCTGCTGAACGCGATGCAGAAGGAGTTCAACCTTCTGGTCCGCAATCACGACCACGTGATCGGGCGCGCCGATGGAGAACCGGTCGACAGTCGCCTCGTTCGGTTGGCGAAGGCTCTCGATGCCACCATCGTGACGAACGACTTTAACCTGAACAAAGTCGCGGAACTCCAGGGCGTTCGCGTGTTGAACGTGAACGAACTGGCCAACGCCTTGAAGCCGGTGGTTCTGGTGGGAGAGGACCTCACCGTTCAGCTCACCCGCGCCGGCCGGGAGCCCGGCCAGGCGGTGGCGTATCTGGATGAAGGCACGATGGTCGTGGTCGAGAACGCGCGAGATCGTGTGGGAGAAACCGTGACCGTGGTGGTGGCGAGCCTGCTCCAGACCACCGCTGGCAAGATGATTTTCTCGAACCTGCGGGAAGTTGCCGAACAGGAACAAGAGCTCCTGGATCGGAACATCCGCAGTTACTATCGAGATCGGGATCGCCGCCGTGATGGGCGAGACGGATCGGGCCCGGAGCGCCGACCCTGAGTTGAAGTTCGATCTGCTTGCCTCCACGCGTCCCGCGCGGAGGCATCTCCCCAATCAGCGGCGAATCCTCTGTTCGCTGCCTCCCCTGGAGCGTTCGTAATTCCGCGTCGGCAGCTCAGCGAACGGGAATAGCGCGTCGCCGGGACGCACGAGTATGGGATGACCACGGCAATTCTCGCGGCCGCCGGCCGCGGCGCCCGATACGGCGCGAACCGAAACAAGATCTTCGAACCCCTGCGCGGCAGAACGGTGTTTGAATGGTCGCTGCAGGCCCTCGCAGACTGTCCCGACATCGAATTCATCGTCGTTGTGGTCAATCCCGCCGACCGCGCAGAATTGGCGGATCTCTGTCGGGATTGCGCCAAACCGGTTCGCCTCTGCATCGGCGGCTCCGAGCGCCACGAGTCCGTCTGGAATGCTCTCGCTGTGGTGCCCGAGAACACCCGCTTCGTAGCGGTTCACGACGCGGCTCGGCCCCTGATCGAGCCAACGTTGATCTCCGCATGCGTCGAGGCGGCCCGGGTTTCCGGTGCTGCCTTACCGGCGACTCCCGTCTCCGATACCATCAAACGAACCGGCGACGGCGCCACGACGCTGGAAACCGTGGAACGCGCCCCCCTGCGAGCGGTGCAAACCCCTCAGGTCTTCGAGCTGGAACTTCTAACCCGCGCCTACTCCCAGGGCCGTGCGGAGAAGTTTCCCGGCACCGACGACGCCAGCTTTGTGGAACGGCTCGGGCGCCCGGTCACGCTCGTGCCCGGCGCTCGGTCGAACCTGAAGATTACCGTTCGTGAGGATTTGCTCATCGCCGAGGCCCTGTTGGCGGAGCGACTGGGAGAACACAGAGTGTCCGAGATTCGAACCGGCTTCGGTTATGACGTACATCAATTGACGCTTGGGCGGGCGCTCATCCTGGGTGGGGTCGATCTGGAACATCCCGAAGGGCTGGGACTCGACGGCCATTCCGATGCCGACGTGCTGCTCCACGCGATCTCCGACGCACTCCTGGGCGCCCTCGCGCTGGGCGACATCGGACACCACTTTCCGAATACCGATGAACGCTATCGAGGAGTGAGCAGCCTCGCGCTTCTCGCCCATGTGGCGCGGTTGGTGCGGGAGCAGGGCTGGGATATCGGCAACATCGATTCGATGCTGATCGCCGAGAGACCTCGCATCAACCCCCGGGTACGGGAGATGCGCGAGAACATTGCGGCTGCACTGGGCTGCTCGGTAGACCAGGTGAGCGTGAAGGCAACCACCAACGAACGCCTGGGATTCGAGGGTCGGGAGGAGGGGATGGCGGCCCACGCCGTCGCCACCGTCCGCCGTTGACCCCGCCAAACGCCTCTGCTATACTCCCTTCACCCAGATCGGGCGCGTGGCTCAGTGGTAGAGCGCCTCGTTCACACCGAGGAGGTCACTGGTTCGAACCCAGTCGTGCCCAACGTGTATTCCCGGGCTGATCGCCGATTTCGAGCGGTCGTCCCACCGAACCCCGACCCCTTCCATAAACGCGGAAGCGGCCGGGGTTTTTGCATGGTCCACCGCAAGATCACACTTCATCCGCCGGTGTCTGAGACCCAGAGTGTGTGGTAAAGAGACGACATGCAGCTCCTCAAACGAATCCGAGTCGCCGGTTGGAAGTCCATCCTCGACCAGACGCTTTGGGGGCCGACGCTCACACATCGGTGACAGTGTCCCTACATCCGGTTCAAGCGGGCCTGAAGATCCCGGAAGGCTGTGAGGAGTTGCTCGGAGAGTTCCAGCTTGAAGGCCTGGTTGATTTCGAACTGAGCCTCGTCGGCGCGTTGAAGGCGGAATAGCAGGGTGGCCAGAGCGAAGCGGCCCTCTCCACTGTTGGGGTCGGCTCGCACCAGGGTCCGGTAGGTGGTTTCCGCTTCCCGCACTTTGCGCGCCAGTTCCTGAGATCGGCCGCAGGCGATCAACACCGATCCCAATCCGGGATCCGTTGAGCTGAGCTCCACCGCGCGAGCGATCTGTTTCAGTCCCTCTTCATCCTTCTTCCGCCTCAGCAGCAGCGATCCCAATCGCTGCGCCAACGCCGGATGGAGCGGATACTGCTCCACGGCCGCACGAAGGGCGGCTTCCGCCTGGTCGGGCTTCTCATTCGACTCCAGCACTTCCGCTCGAAGCAAGATCGGCTCGACCTCTCCGGGAGAGAGCGTCTGCACGGCTTTCAGCGCCTTCAGGGCGCCGTCCGGATCGTAGTTCATGTGGTAGGCCCGAGCCAGCGTCAGGTGGGCCAGAATGCTCTGCGGCGCTGCCTCGGCGGCCGCCTTCAATACGGTCAACGCCTCCTCGAAGCGCTTCTGCGCCAGGAGAAGACGCCCCAACTCCACCTGGGCGAAACGATCTCCGGGCGCTGCCTTGAGAATCGCGCGCTGCTCCTCTTCCGCCTTTTTGTAGAAGCCGCCTGCCGCCCACGACAGGCTCCTCATCTCCCGCGCCATCTGTTCACCGGCGCCGCTGGGCCGGGCCAAGGTGGGCGGCGGCGGTTGGGTGAGGAGCTGGGGCGTGAGCGTGGGCGCCTGTTTCAGAACATCCGCGAGGTAACCGACCGGACTTCCCGCCGGGTTGCCCTTCTCCGCCCCGGGTTTCCGATAGAGCGAGTGGAACACGCCCACCACCGCGCCCCGGTCCATGGCGACGATGGGGCCTCCGCTCCAACCGGGCTGAGCCCCGGGACACTCCCCAAGGACGCAGAGGCTGGTCTGATCACGGCGGGCGATTTCGGAAAGCCGCGTGTCGTTGTGCTCCGGCTTAGCAAGCGAGGCCACCGTGTCTTCCCCATAAGAGAGCGGAAACCCGAAGAGCCTCAACGGGCGGTTTTCCAGCGCCGTCCGGAGTGCGTCCGCTTCACGAAGCTCCAGGCCCTCCAGCTTCAGCGCCGGGTGTCCCGCCGTCGGCAGGCGAACCAGGGCCACGTCGGCGACTCCGTCAACGGCGGCCACCCGCGCCTCCACGGGTCGGCCCGTCCAGGCGGTGTAAACCAGCACGGTCTGATCCGAGGCCCGGCGGCCCTTGCCGAGATCGGCGGCCACCACGTGCGACGCCGTCAGCACCCAACTGCCGTCTCCCACCACAAAACCGCTGCCCCGAGAAGCCCTGAGCGAATTCAGGCTCCGAATCAGAACAATTGCCTGATCGTGCGACCCATCGCCCACGGGTGGAGCCTGGCCCGCCGCACGCGAACCCACTGCTCCGGCCACCAAGGACGCCACCGCTGCCATGCAGAATCGAAGAGCAGTCTGTCGCTTGCCTTCCGCCCGTGGCCGCCGGTGACCTTCGAATTCCGCCATGCAATCCTCCCAACCCACCTACACACTTGTCGCGGCCGAGGAGCTGCGCCGCTTCGGCGCCGACTGCTACCTGGCGGCCGGTCTCTCGGAAGCCGACGCGAGGACCGCTGCCTCACTGCTGGTCCGAACCGAGCTCCGAGGAGTTGAGACACACGGCGTGCTCTGGTTCCCTCACTATTGTCATGCGCTGCGGGCCGGAACCATCAACCCCACCCCCAGTATTCACTGTACTCAGGACCTCGGGGCCATGCTGCTGGTGGAGGGAGACGGGGGACTGGGACATCTCGTCAGCTCGTGGGCCATGTCGCGGTGCATGGAGAGAGCGGCAGTGCACGGTGTCGGTGTGGCGGCCGTTCGAGGCAGCCGGCACAACGGCGCCGCCAGCCTCTACGCGCTGCAGGCCCAGGAAGCCGGATTCATCGGCCTCTCACTCACGAACGGCGGGGTACGAGTCGCCCCCGCCGGAGGGCGCGAGGCGCTGTTGGGGACCAATCCCATTGCCTTCGCGGCGCCCACCGCATCAGGCGCCCCGTTCGTGATGGATATGGCCACCAGTGTGGTGGCCGGCGCCAAGATGCGGGTGTTCGCGCTCAAGGGCCAGTCCATCCCCGCAGGCTGGGCCCTCGATGAAGAGGGCCGCATCACCACCGATCCCGAGGCGGGAGATCGAGGGGCGCTGCTGCCGCTCGGCAGCACCCTCGAAATGTCCAGCTACAAAGGCTTTGCCCTGGGACTGGTGGTCGAAACGCTCTGCAGCGCTCTGGTTGGGCTGAACACCGGCCCCGAGAAAGCCCGTGGAGTTCCGAACCCAGGCGGCGGTGGCGCGGGACACTTCCTGATGGCGATCAACATCGAATCGCTGGGAGATCCGGCCGAGTTCCGCGAGCGGATGGCCCGGACTCTTACCCTCCTGCGAGAGAGCGCGCCGATGGAAGGCGTGGAGCGAATCTACACGCCCGGAGAGCTGGAGTGGCTCCGGGAAACCAGCAAGGAGCGCGAAGGGGCGCCGGTTCTTACGGCGACTCTGAACGCGCTCCGAGATCTTGCGGTCGAGCTGGGAGTGAGGGAGCCTACTCCTCTACCAAAGGCTTCGGCGCCACGATGACCCTGCGCTCCGGCTCTTCCCCTTCGCTGTAGGTGGTGATGCCGGGATACTCTTGCAGCGCGTTGTGGATAATCCGCCGCTCGTAGGCCGAGAGCGGATCGAGCTCGGCTTCCTGATTCATACGCACCACCTCGGCGGCGATGGCGAGCGCAGTCTCGGTGAGGTGCTGCTCCCGCTTCTCACGGTAGCGGTCTGCATTGAGCTGTAACCGGCAGTAGCCGCCCGAGGCTCGTTGCGCCACCATCCCCGCCAGATACTGGAGGGCATTCAGCACCGCGCCGTGGGCTCCCACCACCTCGCCGGCGTCGGGTCCGATCACGTTCAGGCGCCAGACGTTGTCAGCGCCCTGCTCTACCTCGACCTCAGCATCGAGTTCCATGGCATCGAGAACGTCTTGAATGTAGTCCGCGGCGTAATCCCCCGCGGTGTTTTCCGTTTCTTGCGGATCCATACCCACTGCCTTTGGATGCGTGCACACCGGAGCGGCGTGACCGAAAAACAAACGACTGCTGCGCCCTGCCGGCTCCTACCGCCGTGTCGGCATCCCGAACGGTCCGGGCGGTCCCTGGCGATCTTTCTTCGCCCTCGGCGTCTCCACCCCCTGCATCGGTTTGAGAGGAGCGGCGGGATCGACCGCGGGCGCCACGGCGTCAGTCGCGCGTTTCACCGGCTCGACGGCCCGCTTGGCGCCGTCGGCAGGGGGAGTGGACGCAGTCGGCGCCTTCGCCGGGGTCGATTGATTGTAGAGTCCGAAGTGTCGCGCAACCACCCAACTCTGGTACATGCTGGCCAGGTTCAGGATCAGCCAGTAGAGCATGAAGGCCGAAGACCACTGACCTTGCCACATCACGACGCCGAACACCAGGGGCATCATCACCAGCATCATCCGCTGCTGTTGAAGTTGCTGCGGATCGGCCGGCTTCGGCTGGATGAGACCATACAGCACGTTGCTAAGCAGGTAGATGAAAAACAGGGGCGCGTCGAACTGGGCCAGATTATCACCCAGGAGCGGGCTGCTGAGACTGGCCGGTGAGCCGATCCAGAAGAACTGCCCGAGTGTAAACCGGTACTCATAATCCTTGACCATCCAGAAGACCGGCCAGAGAACGATCATCATCCCAAGCGCAGGCAGGCAGCCCGACGCCAGACTGACGTTGTTCTCCTTGTAGATCTCCATCATCCGGCGGCTCACCTCTTCTTGTGGGCGGTCCTTCATCTGCTTCTGCATCTCCAGAACCAGCGGTTGGACCCGAGCCATATCCTTCTGCATCCGGTACTGCTTCTTCAGCAGGGGGAAGGTCGCGGATTTCAACACCACCACAATGATAAGGAGCGCCAGGGAATAGCTGTAGGCAGGCGCGGCTCCCGTGAGCCTCACGAAGAAATCCAGCACCTTCCAGGTGATCTTCGTCTGGTTGACCGTATCGCGGGACTCGCGGATCCGGTCGAGACGCCAGCTCGAAAGCCGCCCGAGATCGCCCTCTTGTGGAACGATCTTCCCATCGAGTTCGAAATTGACGGAGCCGGTCTTCTTATGAAGCCGATTCTGCATGTCCTTCAGGCGAAGCTCGGCCTGATCGAACCAGTGCGTATTGCCGGTCTTTCCCTCAAGCTGGGAAAGGTAGTCGTAGACATTAATGGCCTGGAACGCCGCGGCAACGCCGTCGGGCGTGCCGATGTTCGTCTTGCCGAACTCTTCATACGCATGCGAAGCGGATTCGAGAGACTTGATGCGCTCGTTCTGCGCCAACTCGATGCGAGGCGTGAAAGTCGCCGCCGTTTGCGAAGCCGCATCAGCCTCTCGCCACGACGCTGGCCAGGAGGCGGGAACCTCGTTCTTCCGGCCCTCCTTCTCCTTGAGTCGGGCGCTCTGCAGCGCTCCGAGAGCCTCAGCCGGAGTAACGGGCGGCTTGGGGGCGAAGAACTTTTGAGCGATGAATATCGAGATGGCCCAGATGATCAACATCTGGAACAACATCTTCCGGCGCTCGTTCGGGTTGGTTTGCTGCATGCGTGCGACGCCTAATCCGAGAGCGCCGATGCGCCCTCGATGTAACTAAACAGGGATTCCGCGGCGGGAGGTTCGCCGGATGTCAATCCACGGGATCATAGCCCCCTCGTGTGAAGGGGTGACATCTCCCGATCCGTCGAAGGGCTTTGAGCCCACCCTTCCAGGCCCCGTACCGTTCGATCGCCTCGACCGCGTATTGAGAGCAGGTCGGGCTGTACCGGCACGTGGGGATTCGCATGGGCGCGGTTCGCTGATAGAGCCGGATGAGCCCCAGCAGAATGCGCCTGGCCATGGGAACTCACCCCGAATCGCTGCGCGAACGCCCGGCTCTCGCGGAGCGGGCGCCGGTAGGCGACTCGTATTCGACGGCGTCGGGCCGTCCGGCCCCGAGGGGCAAGTGAGCTCGGCGGACGAGATGGCTAACGGCCTCCTGGAGTTCCGGGAACTGCGCGTCGGCAGCCTGGGCTCTCGCCACGACCACCGCCTCGAAACCCGACTTCCAACCCGGCAACTGCTTCCGAAGGATCTCACGAAGTTGGCGCCGAACGCGATTGCGACGAACGGCGCATCCCAACTTCTTTCCGACGGATATACCAATCCGCTGCACACCCGACACAGGCAACACCTGCAGCACCAGCAGCGGATGGGCCCAACTCTTGCCCCGGCGGTACACGCGTTGGTACTCTTGCCGGGAGCAAAGCCGATGAGCCCGTTGAAGCACGGATTCTAGACGGTCAGGCGCTTGCGGCCCTTTGCGCGGCGCGCTGCGAGAACATTACGGCCATCCGATGTGGCCATCCGGGCTCGAAACCCGTGGGTGCGCCGACGGCGGCGATTGTGCGGCTGAAAAGTGCGCTTCATGGACTCCCTCCAGAGAACTCGCAGATTATAGCATACGGTCTCGCTCTTGTCTTTCCAGCGGACGCTGTGCGCCCGCTCCTCGTTGCGGGATGCGACGTGTGGGAAAATGGACGACGATGCCGCGTGAGCGGAAGCTGGAACTCAAATGGATTGGGCAGACGTCTGCTGGAACCTGGCGCTGGCGATATCGCCGATCCTACCGGCAAGACTCGCCCTCAAGGGGAGCGCCGCAGCCAGCCTCGCCGGTCGCATCCGTGCGGTGGTGTGGGCTGTCGTCGCGATCGCGATCCTCCCAAACTCCACCTACCTCATCACGGGGTCCAGCCATTTCATGCTGCTGACCCAGGATGGAACGTGGACAGGCTGGACGGAAGTCCGCGGTGAAATCGCGGTGTTTCCGTTTCGACTCGCCCTGTTCGCTACGTATGTCGGGATCGGATTGGTGAGCTTTACCCTGTGCGTGCGTCCCTGGGCAGCACTGCTGACAAGCCGGCAGTCCGTCCTCATCTGGCTGGGTCCGCCGGTGTTCCTCGCCGTGACTCTGGGTGTTCTGATGGGCCGGGAATACCGACTCAATAGCTGGGACCTGTTGCTGAAGCCGCTGCACGTGTGGCAGGTTGCACACATGTCGTTGTCTTCGCCCTGGATGGTGTCTCTTGTGCTGGGCCTCGGAGTGTGCCTATATCTGGGGTACGTCGTGATGTCCCTGGCGCTGGATGGCGCCATTGCGCGCGGGTACCTTCGACAGGAGTGGGTCTACCCTCCACTCTTGCCGCCGGACGGCGAAGTCCCGGGTCAGCTCACCCTTGAGGCAGGGCCACGATCGGCGAGCGATGTCGATTCTTCATAGGTGTCAGATTTGTGGGGACCCGCTCAACCTGAGGCGGCTCTGGGAAAGCTATTGCGCGAAGCGTGGCGAGATGAAGCCGGTCTTCACGCGAGAAGGCATCGTGTACGATGTGCGGTGGATTTGCGGTCACTGCCGAGCTCGCTCGGCGCGGCTTCAGAAGCAGACTCGCGGTCAACTGCAACCCTCGGTTCAGCTTCCTTCCGATCCGGTTGAGACCCATCCTCGGAGAAGCGGAAGCGGAAGCCGACGCCGGCCCCGAATGTCGACGTCAAGTGAAGGCAGGCTTTCCCCTTTCAGGGAAGATTCCGCCGGCGTACCTGCCGGCCGAATGAGTCCCTTGCCGTCTGGATCAAGTGAACGTGAGGAGAGTCGCCCGGACAGCAGGAGCTTGCCGACGGAAGTTGAGGGCCTTGACCGGCAGGAATCTGCGGGCCGCAGCCGGGGCCGTGGGAGCCATGACACGGATCGATACCCGCTTCGAAAGTCTCGCCGCCGCGAGCGCGAATCGCGTGGCGACGTAGACAGTGATCCACCCGTCGGCGTCGAGATCCACCAGATCAAGGTGGCCGGCGCCGCAGGCTTCCTGGCGCCGCTCGTGCTGTTCGGACCCTTTCCCTTCTTGAGCGATATGGCGCTCCTCACCTTCAGCCTCTCGGTGCCGACACTCTGTGTCATCGGCGCGGTGTATGCCGCACTGCGGCCGCGCCCCTGGATCGCATCCGGGGCGCTTCTCGGAGGTTTTCTTCTAGGAACGGTGCTGGTGAGCATGGCGCTGCAGGCGATACGGCACTGACATCACCCGCCAGTCCCCTCGTACGCCCTCGGATTTGCTGCCCCTTGAAGCAGGACTCGTGGAGGGCAGGGGCAAGCACTGCTCGAATTCCTCAGTAGCTATGAGCGACTCGAAACCCAACTCAACCGGCTCCGATGCGGAAGTATCGCTCCCGTGGTTGTTTTCCGACTGGCAGCAGGTTCTGCAAGAGGAGAAGCCACAGGTCGTTCTGGATTGGCAGCTTGAGGATTCCACCGCTCCCGCGGTGGCCCCAGCGCCTGACGCGGTAGCGCCTTGTCCCCAGGCGCCTCCTCCGGCGACGCCCGTTGTCGAGCAACCCCGCGCCAGGGTCGGGGCCGGGACTTCGGCTGACGATCCGGCGGCGCGCACGATCATAGACGCAGTCCCGGTGTCGCTTCTCCCGGCGATCTCTCCGGCGGCGGCGGAGCCGGCCGGCCCGAAGCTCGCCCCAGTGCCTGAGTCGGTTGTGCCGACCCAACCACCCCCCACCCCGGTACAGCCCACCCCCCAGGTTTCCGCCCCCGCGATTGAAACGCCCGTACCGCCCCAACCGGCCGAGCAAGTGCCGGCAGTGCCGTCCGCGGAGACGCCCGCGCCGGTCGGAGCGGCCGCAACTTCCGGTACGCCTCCCCCGTTCGACCTCGAAGTGCGCTTGCACGCGGCCGACGACCTCTTCAAGCCGGTGACTCCTCGGGCGCCGATCGCACCCTTCGAGACCCCTTTCGAATCCCCTTCCGACGACGCGAGCGGCGACACCGGCAAGCCTCGGCTCATTGAGTCTCGACCGACCCGTCCGATGATGAAGATCGAGATTCGCAGCTTCGGCAATTCCGAGCAGCGGACCCTGAGCCAGGAGACGGTGCTGGGACGGCACGATCCAAACAAGGGAATCCGTCCGGACATCTCGCTCGCGAACGACACACAGGTCTCGCGCCGCCACATCCGCTTCTTTCCGGGGAAGACCGGCGGCTTCATGTTGGGAGACTTGAATTCCACCAACGGAACCCACTACAACGGCCGCAAACTCGACAAGGGCCAGGAGGTGGCCCTCACCGTGGGGGATACGGTGGTGCTGGGCCAGGATACGCTCATCCGAATCCTGGAGATCGGCACGATCGAATGACGACGGCTCCGGCCGACAGGGCTCCGTTCCCAGGTGGCGCTCGGTTTGCAGTGTCTCTCACGTACGATGTGGAGCAGTGCACCAATTTCCCCTACTGGTCTAGTGTTTGGGACCACCGCAAGGGAGCCCTGGATGACGAGAGCTGGCGTTACGTCGCACGGCTGGCGGACATGGCCTCCGCCGAGGGAGCGCCGGTTCAGTGGTTCGTGCTGGGCTCCACACTGCAAGAGGTGGATTCCGAGATCTGGGAGATTCTGTCGGGTGGCGGCGCCATTGGGAATCACACGTTTCGGCACGTGAATGTGCGCGCACGCGACTTCGATGATCTTCAGATCACCTATCGCACCGATCCCGCGCTTCGCAGAGGTTTTGCCAAGCCCCTGGATGCGATCCGCTCCGAGATCGAGACAACGTCGGGGTGGATCGAGCGCCGAACCGGTCGGCTGCCCGCCGGCTTCCGTACGCCGGGCGGGTTCTCCGAAGGTCTACGTGACCACCCCGAGGTCCGTGAGGTGCTCCGGACGGCTGGGTTTCACTACGTGTCTTCGCACTACCGCTACCCCTGCACCGCGAGTCCTCGGCCGAGCATGGGGGAACTCGAGCAGGCCATGCGATGGAGCCTGAGTCACTTGCAGCCGTATCGTTACTCCGACGGCCTCCTCGAGATTCCGATGATGGGCATCAGCGATATCTGGGCCTTCCGTGTGCTCGACCTGGAGCGCGAGGAGTGGATCCGACTGCTCGAGGTCGGCATCGATCATGCCGCAGCGGAGGGACTTCTGTTCAGCATCCTGATGCACCCGCCGGTGCTGGCCTGCCGCGATCCCCACGCGGCCACCCTTCGACGGGTACTCGACAAAACGATCTCACTCGGCGGCTGCATCCTCACCAACGACCTCGCAGCGGAACAGTATGCATGAATCTCCCGAGACACCGCGCATCGTTCCTGTGGATCGGCACGGCTTTGTTGGCCGGATGCGGCCGGCAGCCGAGCACTCCCCCAGCCGTGCCTCCGGCCGCCGGGCGCTCAACCGCTCCCGCCGCGCCGCAGATCACCGCCACCTCGGCAGGTCCGTTTCGCATTGGAATGACCCGGGCGGAGATCGAGGCGGTGCCGAACATGACCACCGTGCCGATCGAGCGGAAGCTGGGCGGCAAAACGGTAAAGCTGATCAGTGTGATGCAGTACGGGCTGCCGATGGTGGTGGCCGAGTTGGACGGCGATCGCGTGGTTTCGCTCCAGGCCATGGGAGAGACGTATCTCGGCCCGGGTGGCGTCCGAGTCGGGTTAAAGGCAGTGCAGGTGGAGCAATTGATGGGTCCGGGCGAGGTGGAGCGTGGCCCGGTCGGCGCCATCGTCACCTTTGCCAAGACTCCCGACCTCCGCTACCGCTTCAGTTCCAGGAAGGCGGGACGACGAGATTGGGCTTCACTCGTGCGCGAGGGCTCCCGACTTGAAGCGATCCTACTGCAGCCGAGCCGCGAAACAGGCGCCCGCTGATCCGGCGGCAAACCGGCTCCGCCCCGAGCCGATAGACTGCGGGAGAACGCTTCGCCCTTTATGATCTCCTACGATTCCCTCACGAACCCGGGCCCCTACCGCGCGGTCCTTCTCGACATCGATGGAACGCTCATCGACACTGCGGATCTGATCGCGGACTCGCTCGAACACACGTGCCGCGTACACCTGGGGAAGACCCATCCGCGAGCAGATTACTACTCCCTGATCGGTCGCCCAGCGCTCGTGCAAATGAAACTCCTCGGCGGCGAGGCACGCGCCAACGCGATGCTCGACACGGCAATCGAGTTTTATGAAAGCCATCAGGAGCGGGAGAAAGCCTTCACAGGCGCGCTCGATCTGCTCGCGCAGCTTCGAGAGGTGGGGATTCGTCTCGCGTTCGTCACCAGCAAGCTGCGGAGGGAGTTGGATCCCACTCTTCAGCGAATCCCGCTGCACCGCTACACATCGGTGATCGTGACCTCCGAGATGACCACCCGGCCGAAGCCGTTCCCGGATCCGGTGTATCTGGCGCTGCAAACCCTTGAAATCGGCGCTGCCGAGACGCTCTTTGTTGGGGACAGCCCCTATGATCTCCAGAGCGGAGCCGCCGCGGGCGTTCACACCGGCGCCGCGACATGGGGGCCCCACCCGGCGTCGAGTTTGGAAGCCGAGAATCCAACCTACATGCTTCGCAGCTTTTCGGAACTACTGCGGATTTGCCGTCCGCGAACGTAAGGAGCTGAGGCGCTTTCAGATGCAACCCTGCTCGCGCATCCCTCAAACCATCCGCCTTTCTCGCGCACTCGCCGCCGCGGTGTGCGTCGCACTTGCGGGGACCACGACTCCGGCGCGCTCGCAGGGCGCGTTCTCGTCGGAAGATCGCGCTCGGCTCGTCGCCTTCTGGAATCAACCAGGGCGGGTTCAGATCTCCGTGTCGCCCGACGCGAGTCAGGCCGGCCCCTTCAAGGTTCGGCTAACCACCGAGGGATCCCGGTGGTTCCTGGCGTACCAGCGCGCGCTCGGCGCCACAGCGACGCCTCCCAGTCAGGATGCGCAGGCCGCCGCGCCGCGCCAACAGGTGTGGGAATCGTGGGTGGCCTCGCGATTGGCCTACGATCGTTGGGTCGCCCAGACGACGGCGGATACGGCCAACGCCGCGCTGAAACAACCGCCGACCGCGCCGGCGCTCCCGCCTCCGGCGCCGCACCCAGGCCCCATCCCGGATGACCTCCTGTCCGCCGTCGGCGCTCCGCCTCCCGCTCTGGCTCGGGCGGTGACGCCGACTCAGCACACCATCGCCCTGGAGGACGGTGAGGGCTATGTCTTCCAGACCCACGTGGGTGTGCGGGAGCGATACGCTTATTACCGCTTCGCGGAGGGAACCATCGCCCTCGGCCCGCTCCTCCGAAATCTCCCCGAAGAAGAGCTGCGAACCCTCTTCGAGTCGGCCGGCTTCTCCCCCTCAGAGCAGCGCGTGGCGCGCGCCGTGTCTCGTCTCGAAGGCGGATTCGAGTCGGTCAATACGTACGATACCGGGTACATCTCCATCGGATTCATTCAGTTCGCCAGTCTGGAGCAAGGTCGCGGATCTCTCATGGCCGTGATGGCGAGGGAGAAGTCCGAGCGCCCGGCGGACTTCGAGCGAGACTTTCGCCGCTATGGCGTGGATCTGGCTCCGGACAACACGCTGATCGTGGTCGACCCCGGCTCCGGCGCAGAACTTCAGAGCGCACAGGCGGTGCTCAAAGTCATCGAGGACAAGCGCTTTGCAGCGGTGTTCCAGCGGGCCGGGCGCCACAGCCTCGCCTTTCGCGTGGCCCAGATCCAGGTGGCCAAGAGCCGCTACTGGCCGTTGGACGATCGGTTCTCCGTGATGCTCGAGGATGGAACACTGCTGCAGGGAAAGGTTTCAGACGTCATCCGGTCCGAAGCGGGGATCGCCACACTCTTCGACCGCAAGGTGAACCGAGGCTCGATCGGTCCCTTTGCGGAGGTGTTGAAGACGATGGCAACTGAGAAGGGTCTGAAGACTGTGGACGAGCTCGCGGCCCAGGAGCACGCCCTGGTGAAGGCGATGAAGTACCGAGCCGACTTTCTCGCGGATCCGGCACTCTCTCAGCCGACGGCACCGCCGATTCCATGAGGGTCGCATGATGGTTGCGTGGTGGATGGGCTTCCCGGCGCTTCCCGATGCCTGGCAGGCGACGCTGCTAAGCGCTGCTGTGGCGTTCGCCGTGCCCATCCTGCTCGCCGCCCTCGGGGAGTGCCTCGTGGAGCGGGCGGGTGTGATCAACATTGGTGTAGAGGGCCTGATGCTGGCCGCTACCCTCGCCGCAGTGGCGGGATCGAACGCGACGCACTCCCCCTGGGTCGGGCTGCTTTGCGGCGCAGGGGCTGCGGCCGTGCTGGGAGCAGGATTCGGCTGGGTCACGCTCTACCGGGGAGCCGATCAGGTGGTCGCCGGCACGGCGCTGAATCTCCTTGCCGTGGGACTCACCGGCGCCTCCTACTTCTCCCTCACTCAGGCGCTCGCGGCGCGCGGCCTGAACCGGCTGGAGGGAGCCAAGTTGCCCGACTGGCGCATTCCCGGTCTCGCCGACCTGCCGCTGGTGGGTCCACTCTTCAACGCGAACGTCCTCTCCTACCTCGCCTTTGCCTTGATTCCGGCAACCTGGTTCTTTCTGTTCCGCACTCGAGCGGGGCTGCAGCTTCGGGCTGTGGGCGAATATCCCGCAGCGGCCGAAGCCACGGGGGCGAACGTGCTGCTCGTCCGCCTCGTGGCAGTGGTGACCGGGGCCGCGCTGGCTGGCCTGGCCGGAGTCTTCCTCTCCATTGGTCACGTGGTGACCTTTGCCGAAAATATGACCGCCGGCAAGGGGTTCATCGCGCTAGCGCTGGTCATCTTCGGGCGGTGGAACCCGTGGGGGGTCGCCGGTGGAACGCTCGTTTTCAGCGTCGCCATCGGCGCCGCAACGGTAATGAGCACTCAGGGCAGAGGTCGACCGGAAGAGGTGGTGTTGCTGGCGCTGCCGTACATCGCCACGCTGGCGGCACTCATCTTCCGACCCGGACGCACCACGGCGCCGGCCGCTCTGGCCAAACCGTACGTGCGCTCCTGACCGCCGCCGCTCCGAGTTCGCGTATAACCCATCAGTACGCATCAACTCATGGTTACTCTCACTCGCAAGATTCGCTTCTCAGCGGCCCATCGCTACTACCTCAGCGATCGTTCGCCCGAGGAGAACACCCGACTGTTCGGCCCGTGCGCCTATCCCCACGGGCATGGGCACGACTACGTCGCCGAAGTCACGCTGGCGGGCGCCATCGATCCCAGCAACGGGATGGTCGTGAACATTTCCGAGCTCAAATCCATTCTCTCGTCGGAAGTGATGAGCATCCTCGACGGCGAGTACCTGACCGCAGAGCACCCCTTGATGGCCGGCCGCATCCCCGCAACGGAAGTCATTGCCGACCTCATCTGGGTTCGAGTGGATGCCGCGCTCCGTGCGCGCGCTCTACCCGCCACTCTCCAGCAAATCGTGGTGGCCGAAAGTCGCAGCCTGTGGTCCGGCTGTACCGCATCCCCCACGAACCCGGAGCACCGCATGTACACCCTCACTCGCGTCTACGAGTTCGCCGCCGCCCACCGGCTCCACAGTGAATGCCTTGACCCGAATGCCAACCGAGAGCTCTTCGGCAAGTGCAACAACCCTCACGGTCACGGCCACAACTACGTGCTGGAGGTCACCCTGAAGGGCGATCCCGATCCCCGGACCGGACTTCTGGTGGATCTGGCGGAGATGGACCGGATTGTCAACGCCGAGGTGGTCGACCGCTACGACCACCGTCACCTCAACCTCGACATCGAGGAGTTCCGCGAACTCAACCCGACCTCCGAAAACCTGGTCAAAGTCATCTGGGACCGTCTCGACCCCTACTTTTCGGAAGACTCCCTGCATCGCGTCACGATTCGAGAAACTGAGCGGAACATATTCACGTACGAAAGGGATCCCCGATGAACGACCGAGACTCAAAATTGCAGCGACTGGAAGGGCTCTTCAAAGAACTCCTGGAGGTAGTTGGCGAGAATCCAACTCGCGAAGGGCTGCTGAAGACCCCGAGCCGGGCGGCCAGGGCATTCCTCGACTTCACACTCGGCTACGAGCAAGACCTGACGACCGTCCTGAACCAGGCCGTGTTCACGGAAGAGTTCCAGGACATGGTCATCGTACGAAACATCGAGATGTACAGCCTGTGCGAACACCACCTGGTTCCGTTCTTCGGAACGGTTCACGTGGGCTACATCCCCAACGGCAAGATTGTCGGCCTCTCCAAAATCGCCCGGCTCGTGGAGATGTATTCGCGGCGCCTTCAGGTGCAAGAGCGGCTCACCCATGAGGTGGCCCAGGCGCTTGAGGACGCCATCTGCCCCCGCGGCGTTGCCGTGGTGATCGAAGCCCGGCATCTCTGTATGATGTCTCGCGGGGTTGAGAAGCAGCACTCCAGCATGGTGACCAGCGCCGTGCTCGGCGCCTTCCGCGACGATCGCGCCACCCGTCAGGAGTTCTTCGACCTGATTCGGACCGGGGTCAAGCCGTAGCTGCTCCGACCAGGGAGTGGGCGGTCCGCGGCGCATTCGGCCTATAACTTCCCCGTCACGCTTCAGAGGAGCTTCGGAATGGAATTGAAAGTCTTGCAGCCGGCCGGCGGCGTCTCACCCGGCGCAAGAGGTGAGGTGCGTGTGGGTGGGCCCCTCACCGCGTTCGGACCGGTTCGTCCCGACTGGCTCAAGGTTCGTGCTCCCGGCGGACCCGTCTATCGCGACTTGAAGCAATTGGTGTCGGACCTCCGACTCCACACGGTTTGCGAGAGCGCCCGATGCCCAAACATCGGTGATTGTTGGGAACGGCGGTCCGCGACCTTCATGATCCTGGGGGATATCTGCACTCGGGCGTGCGGCTTCTGCGCGGTGAAGACAGGGCGACCGGAAGGACTGGATCGGGAAGAACCCGAGCGCGTGGCCGAGGCGATCTCCCAGTTGGGCTTAAGATTTGCGGTCATCACGTCGGTGAACCGCGATGAACTTTCCGACGGTGGAGCCGAGATTTTCGCCGCGACGATCGAGGCGGTACGACGACGCTGCCCCGACACCGGAGTAGAGGTCTTGATCCCCGACTTCGAGGGGAACGCCGAGGCTCTGAAGGCCGTGCTCGACGCCCGACCGCAGATCCTCAATCACAACATTGAGACCGTACCCCGGTTGTACCGTCTGGTTCGGCCCCAGGCGAAGTACGGGCGCTCCCTGGAGTTGCTCGAAAGGGCCCGAGAGTACTCGCCGAAAGTGGTCACGAAGAGCGGCATGATGCTCGGGGTCGGCGAAGAGCCCGACGAGATACTACGGACGATGGCGGATCTTCGCGCTGTGGACTGCGACGTATTGACTCTTGGACAGTACCTTCGGCCCTCTCTGCAGCACATACCAGTGGTCCGTTACGTGGATCCCGCCGAGTTTGCGGATCTGCGGGACCAAGGATTGCGCATGGGATTCCGTCACGTGGAGAGCGGACCACTGGTCCGCAGTTCGTATCACGCCGACGAACAGGTCCCGCGGTAGCTCGGGAGATTCGGGTAAGGGCACAGTGCAGGCGCGCAAACAGTCCATATTTGTGGATTTCGTGTGGCTTAAGACTTTCCTAAGGCTGATCGGCTTGCGAAGAGATTGTCGCCGCGCGGCGAGCCCGATAAGCTATCTAGAAGCGTGAGCGGCGCCCGATACGGGCGCTGTGGGATTGAGTATTTGAACTGATGGACACCCTTCTTGCGGGCTCGGCGGCCGTCGATATCACCCCTGAGCGTCCACAGTGGCTGGATGGCTACGGGAACCGCACGGCTCCATCGGAGGGGGCCTACCAGAGCATCCGTGCTTCTGGACTGGCGTTGGCGCAGAAAGACGCCACTTCGGCGGGATTCCTGCTGGTTTGCGCCGAAGTCCTCTGCTTCGATCGGGAACGAACCGAACCCCTGAAGCGGCGAATCAGCCTCGCCACCGGCGTACCCTTCGAGGCAATCGTGCTGTCCGCGTCGCACACGCACTGCGCTCCGCGGGTGTGCGACATGGTGATGCCTGGGGTTGTCGACGCCGAGTACGTCTCCTGGTTCGAAGCTCGGTGTGTGGAGGCAGCCGAAAGAGCGTGCGCCGACTTGACGGCCGTTCGCGCGTCGGTCTCCCGCGCCCATGACAAACTGGGAGTAAACCGTCGTTTTCCGGTGGGCGACGGAGTGGTTTCCAGGTCCAACCCGAACGGGACTCGCGATGCGGATGTGGACACCCTCTGGCTAAGACGGCTGGACGGCAGCCTCCACACCTCCTGGACCATCGCCTCCACCCACCCCACCAGCCGGGGCGGTCCGCTCATTGGGGGAGACTACCCGGGCTTTCTAACACGGCGCATTGAGGACGAGCTCGGAGGACGAGCCCTTTTCTCCCTCGGCTGCGCCGGCGATGTACGTCCCAACTTCACCCGCGACGGAAGCGCGTTTCGGATGGCTGACCTGGAGGAAGTGGAAGCCGCAGGGAACGAAATGGCTCGTGAGGTACTGGCATCAGCGGCAGAGGCGCGGAAGATCCGGTTGGACCGGGTGCGAAGCGGGCGATGTGAAGTCTCAGCCATGCTAGCCGACGAACCGTCCGTCGAAGAGTTCGGGTTGATTCAAGAGACGGACTCGAATCCCCTAAAGAGGGAGTGGGCCAGACGGATGTTGGAAGAGGGGCGGCACCCGAACACGGTGCCTCACGAGATCCAGGTGCTTGCGCTGGATCCCGGTCTGGTCTGCCTCTTCTGGTCCGGTGAGGTCGTGTCAGACTACGCGCTTTGGTTCAAGGAACAAACAAACGGAGCACCCTACCACGCGATGGTCGGCGCCTATTGCAACGCTGCAATGGGATATGTGCCTAGCCGTTCAATCTACCCTCGAGGCGGGTATGAAGTGAATGGAAGCCATTTCTACTACCGGCTTCCGGCGCCCTACGCGCCGGTTGTAGAGGAGCAGATCAGGACGGCCACCCTGACGCTGCTACAGGAAACAATGCCATGGACTCGCGAACACAGTTAGTTTTTATTGACTTCGAGAACATCGCCCGCGCCATCCGGCAAAACCAGTTGGATGAACGTGTCGATCTCAGAGCGATCCTCACACAGCTCGAAGAACGTGGGCGAGTTCTCCTGAAACGTGCCTACGCAGACTGGGGCTATTACAAAGATTACCGCACCGAATTGCTCCAGTACGGAGTCGAGGCGGTGCAGGTCTTCTCCAGCCCTCGAGATCGAGAGAGTTGGAAGAGCACCACGGATGTTCGTCTCGCGGTGGACGTCATGGAAGCGATCTACCGTACCACCGATGCGACCGACATCGTGCTGGTAACAGGCGACGGCGGTCTCCTTCCATTGGTCACCCGGCTGCGAGAGTACGGGAAGACGGTAGTCGGGCTCGGACTCAAGTCGGCCAGCAGCCAGTACTTCGTCCGGAATTGCGATGACTTCATTCAGTATGAGGAGATTGCGGAGTGGAGCGGTGAGGACGGCGAGCACCGCGGGGTGGACGGCATCCCCGGCGTCAAGCGCGACTCCCGCAGTCTGCTACTGGCAACGGTGCGCCGCATGGCGGATCGGCAGGGGCTACCTGGAATGCCTCCTCCCGGGACACCTCTCAAAGCTGCCGCCGTGCGCGCTGCGATGCGGCGGAATGACCCCAGTTGGGACGAGCGCACCGATGGTCACACCACCTTTGTGGATTTCCTTCAAGCCCACGAAGATGTCGTGCTCTGCGGTCGTCCGGCCGATGCTGCAGACTACTTCGTGGCGGAGCGCAACACCGTTGCCGAAGGCAACCTCCAGAAGATGCTCGATCAGTTCACGGGCGGGGAAGCCACCGGCGAACGGGACGAGGTGATCGAAGCACTCCGGAAGTCGCTGCGAACGCTCGGATCCCCGGACGGAACCACGGATTTGCCGCAGCGGATATCGGTGCGCGGAACCCAACTCAAGGCCCAGTTGAAGCAAGAGATGCCCGGCTTTGATGAGAGCCTCCTTGGATTTCCGACCTTTCTCGACTTCCTGCTCAGCCTTCGAGAGCAATTCCGGGTGGCACGTCCCGATTCTCGAGGAGATGTACTGGTGGCGGAACGAGAAAGCCCTGCGGAAGCAAGCCTGGTGTCGCTTCCTCTGGCCGCTCCGACGCCTTACGCGTCCGCATCCCAGTCCCCGTCCAGCGGAACCTGGGTGCAGACTCCAGCCCAACGGTATATGGGGGCACTGCGGATTCGTCGCATCCGCTCGGTTCCCATGGAGGAGCGCTACTCGATTATCGTTCGGCTCTTCGAGATCTTCCGAGAGTCGCACGACAAAGGCGAGATCATCTCGCTCAAGGACGCCAAGGATCGATTGCACCAGACGTTGGAGCAGGGGTCGCCTTCCATCTCCTGGGACAGCATCAACAACGTGGTTTACCACCTGTTCTGGACCTACTGCTTCGAGTTTGGGGACGGTCCGGATGATGTGCCGCTCTGGGAGCGCCCCACGGCGTGGACCGGCGGGGCCGAATCCGCGGAAGAAGTGATCCGACGCTGCGACCTCGGACTGATCCGAATGATCTCCGACGTCGTGGGCCAGGTCGACCCCGTCGTGGTTGCGGAAGTGCTCGGCGATGGAAGCCCGGAACGGCTCCCCTACTTCGAGGACATCTGTTCTCAGATCAATTCCCGCTTCGCCCCCGGAGCGCGGAACTAAACTCGAGGCGACGCCCGGCGATCCGAACTCAGGGATTGTCGGGCGTCGTCTCCAGGCGGCGGAGTTGCGAGCGCAATTCCGAGGCCTGATCGGGATCTTCTCGGCGCAGTGCGTCGTCCAGCATTAATCGCAGTCGCTGCCGATAGCTGATCCCATATCGAGCTTCCAACTTCCGCCGAAGCTCATCCAGCGATGCATACTCGCTGCTGTCTTCGAACTCATCCAGCCGCTGCTGCTCGGCAAAGATCTCTTTGACCTGCCGGATGCCCCGCTCGACTTCCACGAACGCGGCCTTCACATCCTCTTGCCCGGACAGGTGCATCAGGGCGAGCGCCTGCACGCGATGGCTCATGATGAATGGCCGATACTGGTCCGACGCCAGCCAGTCTTCCCGATCGCGAGCAAACGCCTTGAGGAGTTCCAGGATGCTCAGGTTGTGGTTGGCGTCCTGCACCGCCCCAGCATAATCTTGAAGCGCCATTCGAGTGATTCGCCGGTGGTAGTACTGCAGCGACTCCTGCCGGAGAGCCGCGCAATCGGGCGTGGAGAGTTCAAAACCCTCGTACCACCCGGTCCGCGCCCGATGCTCCTCGGCGGTTTGACGATAGTGGTCCAGCAGCGACTCTCGTCCGAAGGGGCGGATGCCGTCCGGCCGGCCCACCGTCTCCATCTGCAGTAAGCCCAGATCGATGCGAATCTGGAGCTTCGGAGTGCCGTCGCGACCTTCTACCGTTCGAACCTGCAAGCCGCTCTCCGAAGCAAACGCCCAATCGCGCAGCACCTGTGAGATGTCGTCAATCATAGATCAGCAGGGCCCGGACCAACCCTCTCCGCGCAGCAGGTTCGGGTCAACGAAGCGGGTCACCTTCTCACTGCTAGTTGGACACCGATCGGACGGACTCGAAGGGAGGCGCGGCGAGCGTCGTGGGGTTCACTCGCTGCCGGCTCTGCCGCCGGCGCAACTTGTCTTCGTACATCCGGCAATCGGCCATGTGGATGAGCGCCCGAGCGTCGACTCCATCGACCGGATAGGACGCCGCCCCCACACTCGCGCCGATCACGACCTTACCGTCGACCAGCCCTAGCCGGTCGATCGTCGTGCGGACTCGATTCGCCACGCGCTCGGCCTGATCCCTGCCGGCTCGAGGGATCAGCACCACAAACTCATCGCCGGCATATCGACAGACAAGGTCATCGGTTCTGGCAATCTGGAGCAGATTTGAGGCGATCGTGCGAAGCAAGTCATCCCCCCGCAGATGGCCGAGCCGGTCATTCACGGCTTTGAATCCATCCAGGTCGAGCATCACGAGCCCGAATTGCTCCGCTTCCCGGCTCTTGCCGTCACTATCGAGCGCGAGCACCAGTCGATCAAGCTGGCGGAAGAGGCATCGACTGTTGGCGAGACCGGTGAGCGGGTCGGTGAAGGCCAGTTCCCGATGTTCCTCGAAGCGACGCAGGTTCTGGATGGCGGCCGCAGCGTGTTCAGCAACGACACTCAAGATCCGGAAGTGATGCTCTCCGAGGATTCCGTAAGCGGTGGTGTAAACGGCGAGGACACCCAGCCGTTCGGTGCCGTGGGCCACCGGAACCGCGGCGGCGGAGCTGAGCTCCACGTTCTCATCCGGTGCGAAGCGGCGAGACACGTCAGGGAGGGCGGACACACCGAATCGCGCAACACCGGTTGCCGCGATGGATCCGGCGAGACCCTCGCCCACTTCGATCGTCATGCCCTGAAGTCTCTCTCCAAACTTGCCGGCGCAGCGAACCGCATGCAGTTGCTTCCGGTCATCGTCCAGAAGATACAGCGCCACGCAGTCGGCGGGTACCAGCGACAGCACCCGGTCAGCGATGACGGTGAGAATGGAGTCCAGGCTCTCCTGCTCGGCCAGCGCCTCGGCAACCCCGCAGACGGCTGCCATTTCCGCGGCGGCCTGCCCAATCTGGACCAGCGCGGATGGGGGCCGATCCGGCTCCAGAGCTCGTTCGGCGACCTGACGGCGATTCTCCACTTCCTCCGCCTCAACCTGGGGCCAGAGTTCCGGGAGCACCTTCAAGAAGCACTGCACAAGAGCAGGATCAAACTGCTTCCCGGCGCCCTCGCTCAAGATTTCCATGGCCTCGTCGCAGCTCATGGCCCGACGGTAGGGGCGGTTGCTGGTGAGGGCGTCGAACACATCGACAATCGCGATGATCCGGCCGCCGATCGGGATGTCTTCGCCCTTCAGGCCATTCGGGTATCCCCGACCATCCCACCGCTCGTGGTGGGAGAGCACCACATCCACAACAGGGAAGTCGAACGGAACCTGCGACAGAATCTCTGCGCCGATGGTCACGTGGCTCTGCATCCGCTTGAACTCTTCGCTGCCCAGCTTTCCCGGCTTCAGAAGGATGTGGTCCGGAATCCCCAGCTTGCCGATGTCGTGAACCACCGCGCCGGTTTCAACAGCCTGCAGGATCTTCTCTTCAACACCCGCAGCAAGCGCGAGCGCCTTGGCGTAACGGCGCACGCGGTTGATGTGGGAGGACGTGTTCCGGTCCTTGGCATCAATGGCGGTCGCGAGCGAGGCGATGATCGCCTCGTTCAGAGCGTTGAGCTTCTCAACGTGGTTCTTTTCTTCCGTCAGCTTATCGGTGTAGATGCGGTAGGACTTGTAGATCACCCACAGCCACGGCAGGAACGCCAGTGACCAGATGTTCATAAAGCCCCAGAGGAACTGAACCGCTACGGCGATGGTGCCGGAGGCAAAGAAGCCCGGCGCGGTCCACAGGAAGTTCTCCCTCCAGACCTTGAGCCAGCGTTCGCTCCGCTGCAGAGCAATAGCATAGGAGACGCCCAGCGTATTGATCAGGAAGTAAGAAGAGGTGAAAGCCGTTAGTGCGAGAACGTCCGTGAACTGGTGAGTGGCGCCGACCTGGCGAATCGCTGAGTAAAACCCGGCCGAAGCGGCGGCCGAAATGGCGCAGTTCCCGACATTGAACAGGCTTCGATGGATCGGGAGCGAGACGCGCTTAATTCGCCACAACTTGTCGTCGGGCCTGAAGTAGCTGCCGACCAGCGCCCCGAGGATCGCGCAGTAGACGGCGCCCGCCTGGCCCTGCAGCAAGACCGCCAGACACGACACCGCGAAGGTGAGCGTCATCTTGCCCTGGAGAACGGTGAGTTCCACCTTCCAGGTGCTGAAAACAGCGCTCGCGATCAGCAAAACCGCCATGATCCCGGGATCCAGGACGCGCCCCGGAAACAGCACTGCCGATGCGACGGCAGGGATCATCAGACATACGTTGATGGCCAGGTAAAGCCGGAGCGGCTTTGAAAGATCCCGGTATCGCATTCTTTGACCTGGAAATCCCCGTCCTGCCCGGCTAGGAGCCTGTCCGAGATTCGAGAACGCTTTCCTGTCGCGCGCCGAAGAATAGCTCCATCAAGGCTCGCTTTTGGCTCTAGTGGGCTCGATTAGCTCGAAAAGTGCGGCAGAATCACGCAAATGGGGCCAAAGCGACCT
>SYKE01000254.1 GCA_005798285.1 Actinomycetota bacterium | reverse complement strand
GCCCCGCTCCAGACCAGCGTCCCACAGCCCGAACCGCTCAGCGGACGCCGCCCCGAGAGGTTTCCACCCTTACAGGGAAGTATGACCGCGCCACCCGGACAACGAACGTCCGGGTGGAACACTTCTCGGCCTCGCGCCGATGAGTTCCACCGGCCCACCCCGAGATCATCGTCATCCTTGGGCTTGACCCGAGGATCCAGCGGCGTAGATGCCGCAAGCAGTTCTCGTGAAGCGCGCCCGACCAAGCCAGTTGGGGCGACGCGCCAGGCCGTTGTGAATGGATCCCCGCTTTCTGGAGTGAGATGACGCCCAATGCGACTTCTGCGGGGATGACGATCTCGGGGATGTGCGCACGAAGGACAATCGCCCGAAGCGCGGGACGCCGTGTCACCAGCCACCCCAGGAGACATCGTCATCCTCGGGTCAAGCCCGAGGAAGACGAAGTTCGAGGGGTGGGCCGGTGGAAACCAGGGCCGGTGTCCGAGAGATAGCGCGTCGTTCGGCCCGCAACGTCCGGGTGTGGCGGGGGATCTGGCGCCGCGTCGGCGACACCGAGACGGCCGCGCGGGATCGATACGGGGGTTCGCGGCTCGGTCGGAGCCTCGCCCTTCCACGCGATCAATCGTTTGAATGAGGCTCTCGACAGGTTCTGCTCTCAGGGGTGGACTGCTGGAGACGGTTCGTCCCCTGGTTGGCGACGCCAACACGTGGGCTCAGTACCTGCGCCGGGAGGTCACCGACTCCTGATGTTAGAATCACTCTCGAAAGAACGGGAGGGCGAGGCTCCGACCGAGCCGAGAACCGTCCTCCTGATCCCCAGCCGCCGAATTGGGGTCGCCGACCGAGCCGACTGTGGCGGCGACCGCCCTGCCCCCCGGGACCGCGGGCATCTTGCCGGCTCGGTGTGCGCTCACTTCACGTCACAGGTGAGCCTTCGTGTAGCAGGCTCACCCAGTGCACCGAATGCGGCGGCGAGCGCCTCACTCGCCGCCGCAAGAGAGATAAAGGCGGAGGATGCGAAGCTCCCGATAGGGGATGCGCTCGTCCAGAGCACGGAAGGCGGTGCTGAGAAGCGGCGCGCCGTCGCGCAGCACCGCGAGGGCGCGTGTCTGCTCCGCCTCGGTGAGGTCGACCTGTGCCAGCACCCGATCCGGATCCAGGGTCATCCCGGTTGCGCGGGCATCTTCCAGGTGTTTCACGACGGTCTCGGGGCGGATGGATTCCTCTTCCGAAATGCGCTGTATGGAGAGGCCGGAGCGGAAGCGCTCCACGATTTGTCGGGAGCGCGGGCCGAGGATCGGTGGATTGTCCGCCGGTCGAGCGGGGGCCGGCGGCGCGGCTGGAGTCGAGTCGCCGGCGAACTCGGCCAGAGTCGCCAGGATGCGCGAACCGTAGTGCTCGGCCTTGCGCCGGCCGATGCCGTAAACCTGCTCCAACACCGAGGCGTCGCGGGGCATGCGGAGGGCGAGATCGAGGAGCGTGCGGTCGGAGAAGACGACGTACGGCGGCACGTTCTCCTCTTCCGCGAGTTCCCGACGCAGCGTTCGGAGCGCGGCAAGCACTTCCGCAGAGGCTTCCTGGGAAGCGGGAGCGCCGGCCTCGGCGGCCGCAGCTCGGGTGGAGCCGCCCGACTGAATCGGCATCGCCACGAGAACCGGGGCGCCGGCGAGCACGGCACGGGCGTTCGGCCCGAACGCGAGGGTGCCGAACTCCGGATCTTGCTGGAGGATCTCCTGCTCCAGGAACTGGGTCACCAGAAAGCGCCAGCTCTCCGCCGAGCGCCGGGAGCCCTGGCCGTAACATGGGAGTCGCTCGTGGCCGCGCTCCGTCACTTCGCGCCGCTTCGAACCGCGGATCACATCCACCACATAGGCGGAGCCGAAGCGCTGGCGCGTGTCCCGAACACACGTGAGCAGAAGGCAGGCGTCTTCCGAGACATCGACCTGCTGCCGGCCCGCCGCATCGGCACGGCAGTTGTCGCAGTTGTCGCAGGCCGCGGCGGGTTTGGGGTCGCCGAAGTACGGCAGCAGCACGGCTCGCCGACAACTCGACGTGCGGGAAAACTGCTCCATCCCGCGAAGCCGTTCCATGCGGCCGGCCTTTTCCCCCTCGTCGCCGGTTCGGATGAAGTGGAGTTGGGTCTGAATGTCGCCCGGCGAGTGCAGGAGCATGCAGTCGGCGGGAAGCCCGTCGCGACCGGCGCGGCCGACTTGCTGATAGTACGTCTCCAGGCAGGCGGGGAGCGCGTAGTGGATGATGAAGCGCACGTTCGACTTGTTGATGCCGAGCCCGAACGCCACGGTGGCGACCATCAACTCCACGTCATCTCGGGTGAACTTGCGCTGGTTCTCCCGGCGAGAGGCGTCGTCCATGCCCGCGTGATACGGGAGCGCGGGGAACCCGAGCTCGGTCAGGCTCGCCGCAATGGAGTCGACCTGCTCGCGGGTGGAGCAGTAAATGATTCCGGGCTGGCCCTTTCGGCGCGCGAGAAAGTCCCGAAGCTGCCCCAAGCCCCGCTCTCGCTCCCGCACCTCCAGAAAGAGGTTGGGGCGATCAAAGCTGGAGACGAAGGTTTGCTCCGGCTGAATTCCGAGCTGGGTGCGGATGTCGTTCTGCACCCGAGGCGTGGCAGTGGCGGTGAGCGCGAGGCAGACGGCGCGGGGAAATCGCGTGCGAAAGTTCCGAAGCGTGCGGTACTCCGGCCGAAAGTCGTGTCCCCACTCGGAGATGCAGTGCGCCTCATCGATCGTGACGCAGTCGACGCCGCGTTCCTGCAGCAGATCGAGGAGATCCAGCCGCTGGAGCGACTCGGGCGCGAGGTAGACGAGACGAGCCACCCCACGGCGGATCAACTCCATGCCTTGCGAGTACTCGGCGTAGCTGAGCGAGCTGTTCAGGCAGACCGCCGGAACGCCGACTTGCAGCAGTTGATCGACATGGTCCTGCATCAGCGCGATGAGCGGCGAGATGACCACGGTGATTCCGCGCCGCAGAAGCGCGGAGAGCTGGTAGCAGAGCGACTTGCCGGAGCCGGTGGGCATCACCGCCAGCACGTCGCGGCGATTCAGGACCGAGCGAACCACATCCTCCTGAAGCACGCGAAAGCTGTCGTAGCCAAACACCTCTCGGAGCAGCCGCCGCGCCTCAAGCATCGGATCGGCGTCGGATTCCTCTGCTGGGCGGGCTGCCGGAGCCGTGCGCGACATGATCTCCAATTGGGCGCAGAGCACGCCGTCGGGATCGATGTGGGTGACGGGAATGCCGGTTCGCTGCAGCAGCGGCCCGATGCGGCGGCCTCGGAGGCAGTTCTCGGCCCGTCCGTCCGCCCCCAGAAGCACGAGCCGCATGCCCTGCCGGTGGGCCTTTTGCAGCCGGTCGATACCATCCTGGAACTCCGCCTCGGCGGCGTCGTCTCCCATCGCTTCGGGCCGCCCCAGGCGATGGCCCTGGTAAACGTAGCGAATTCCGCTGGCAGGGAGATCCTGCTCGAGCCGATCCCGGTGAAACGGCTTCCGACCCGAGGTCGGGTCGGGCCGGATGTCGACGACCACCGAAACTCCGTGGCGTCGGAGGAGCGAAATCAACTCCTCGACGGTCCGGTCTTCGCACCCCACGGTGAATACAGGCGGCACGGCACGGCTGTCGATCCACTCTCCCGCCACACGAACTCCCCTCGCCCGGCCCGTCCGGATTCCAGCGTCTCTGAATCCGATCGCTCTCGAACAAAGTCCATTCGTGCGGCGGGAGGGCAATCCCCTGCCTGCGGACCCGGCTTTAGTGAATGGCGAACTGCTGGCGAAGGGCGCCCATCGCGCGCTTCTCCATCCGACTCACCTGCATTTGGGAGAGGCCGAGCTCTCTGGCCACCTCTCGCTGACTCAGACCCTGGAAGTAGCGCAGTTGCACCATGCGCTGCTGGTTCGCGTCGAGATGCGCCATGGCCTGATCCACGCTCAGCCGATCGTCCACCCGTCGAAGGCCCGGTTCCTCGGTCCCGAGCGCCTGATCCAGGAATGCCGGCCGGCCGGTGTCGCCGGAGTCCATCTCACCGTCCAGCGAGAGAGGGCGGCTGGTTTCGTTCAGACGCAGGGCCTCTTCCACCCGTTCCACGGGCGCCTGGAGGGTGTCGGCGATCTCCGCGGCGGTGGGGGTGCGACCCAGTCGCTCGGTCATGGACTGCTGGAGGCGTCCGGCCTGCTGGGAGAGTTCTTGCATCCCACGCGGCACATGGAGGGCCCAGCAATGATCTCGGAAGTACCGTCGAAGCTCGCCGAGGATGGTGGGGGTGGCAAAGGTGCTGAACCGATGATGCGTGCTGGGATCGAAGCGGTCGACCGCCTTTACCAGGCCCATGAGCGCCACCTGAAACAGGTCCTCGTTCTCGGCGCCCCGACGGGCGAACCGGTTGGCCAGCGAGTAGGCGAGGCGCTGAAACTGCAGGATGATCTGCTCGCGGGTGCGGGGGTCGCCGGTCCGAGCGTAGTCCGCCCACAGGCGATCGGCGGTCCGGCTATCGTCACTAACGTGCAGCATCGTACTTCTCCGAGGTCAGAAAGACAAAAAACCCCCGCGCCATCCCACTTGGATGGAACACAGGGGCGATCTGGGCCCGCACCCACCGCCGGCGATCAGGGCCGGTGAGGCAGGATGCTATTCCGCTTTCAATGAACAGGGACGCAGGGATGGGGCCTCGTTGACGCAGTTTTCGAACCGTCGCGAAAAACTTTTTCCCGCCTGCCCGAGTCTCCGGGCGCCATCCCCGCTCGCCAGGGGTGACGCCGTGTCCCGTCTCCCCCATAATTGCGCGGGCCGATCGCCGTGGAACCGCTCCCGACGAAGGCTGCCGAACGATGCAGCAAGCACGAATACTGATCTGTGAGGATGAAGGGCTGACGGCTCTTCGACTGAAAACCAGCCTGAGGCGCCTCGGCTACGAGGTGGTCGGCGAAGCTCAAGACGGCCTGGAGGCGGTGACGAAGGCTCGGGAGCTCAAGCCGGACGCCATCCTCATGGATGTGCACATGCCGGGCCAGACCGGAATCGCCGCCACGGAACAGATCATGCTGGAGCGGCCGACCGCCATCGTGATGCTCACGGCCTACAGCGAGCGGGAACTCGTTGAGTCGGCGCTGAAGGCCGGGGCCTCGGGCTATCTGGTCAAGCCGGTGAGCGACGAGCAGATCCAGCCGGCGCTGGAGGTGGCGCTGAACCGGTACAGCGAGCTCACCGATCTCCGCGAAGAACTCGCGGACTTGAAGGAAGCCCTCGAAACGAGAAAACTGGTGGAACGCGCGAAGGGAATTCTGATGCAGCGGTTCCAATTATCTGAAACTGAAGCCTACAAACGGCTTCAGAAGTTGAGTAGAGATCGGCGTCAGTCGCTAAAGCTCACCTCAGAGCAGTTGATCGCCGCCGCCGAGCTCCTCGGCTAGACCTTCTTCGAATTGAATATCGTTCCGAGCGCCCCTGACTGTCGCTCGGGACACGGGGCCTTGAACGCCCGGGTAGAGCGCCGCTTCTGCGGCAACGCGCTCTGCCCGGGCGTTTCCGGCTTTCTGGAGCGAAAACTTAGGGGAAACAGACCGATGACCGAGCAGCGATCGGACGCGATGGGCCGCGAGCACGAAGCGCTCCTCAACCGGTGCCTCGCCGGCGACGATGCCGCCTGGCGCGACTTGATGGCCTACGTTCGGCGCGAGGCGCTGGATGCCGCGCGCTGGCGGTACCATCTGAGTCGCGAGGACAGCGAAGATCTCGCTCAGGTGGTGCAGATCCGAGTGGCTCAGCGCATCACGCAGATTCGGGACCGGGGAGCGTTCTCGTACTGGCTCCGCCGGCTCATTCACTGCGCCTCCATCGATCTCATGCGACAGCGCCGGTCGTGCCTCTCGCTCGACGAGCTGCTGCAGCCGTCGAACACCGGTTTCGTGGAGCCCGCGGCAGCCGACGAGTACGGTCAGGTCGATCTTCGCGCCGATCTGGATGAGGCGCTCTCCCACCTGCCGGACCGTTATCAGGAACCGATTCGTCTGCACCTGCTCGACGGGTTTCCGCAGGACGAGGTGGGCCGAATCCTGGGCCGTCCCCGCAGCACCGTGGCCAGTCAGATCGAACGAGGGCTTCGTCGGCTTCAGCGGAACCTGGCGTCTGTCCCCACCGGTTGGGCGTAGGACTTCGGCTCAGGCTCGCTTCCCCCTGCACAATCTCGCATCGGCTGCTCCCCGGCGCGGTCGGGAAACCCTCTCTCGACCGCGCTCTCCTTCGGCGACGCCGCCCGGCTGATCAGCGGCCTCCTCTTCACGACCCGACGGGCGAAGCCGGGCACGGATTGCTCAGCGACACTAGGGCTCGCTACACTGTCATCGGGCTGCGGGTCCGCCGGCGGCGCCCTGGGAACACGCACGGTAGCGCGTGTCCGCTTGCGTTGCCGGCCGGACATTGAGCCGGCACCGAGTCTGCGTCGTCACAGCGCTCGGTGAAGAGCATCGCCTTCGGGGCCTCCTGCGGAATCGTCCGTGTCGCCCGGTCGGCGAGAGGCCTTTGGGACGGCCCGGTTTGCCATGTCGGAAACGGTCACCCTTTACCGCCCCACGGGCCCCGAAGAGATCGAACTCGTTCGGCAGAGCGGCTTCAAACGCTGGCCGCCGCGCCTGTTCTGGCAGCCGATCTTCTATCCGGTAACCAACGAAGCGTATGCCGCCGAGATTGCCGGAGACTGGAACGTGCGGGACAGCGGGTACGGCTGCGTCACGCGGTTTCGAGTTCGCAAGGAGTTCATGGATCGCTACGAGATTCATCAGGTCGGCGCGTCTCACCACACGGAGTGGTGGGTTCCAGCCGGAGAGCTCGAAGCGTTGAACGACGAGATCGTCGGAGAAATCGAGATCATCGCGGAGTTTCGGCGACCGGAGGCGGGATGAGCGACCGAGTCGACCTGGATCAATTGCTGCGGCGCGAGAATGAGCAGACCGAGTGGAAGCGCGGCGTCGCCGATGTCGATGACGTCCTCAGATGCCTCTGCGCCTTCGCCAACGACCTGAACAATCTGGGCGGCGGCTACGTGGTGTGCGGCGCTGAAGAGTCTCGCGATCCGTTCGGCTTTCCGCAGGTGATCCGGGCCGGGCTCGAAAGCGCTCGCCTTCGGGATCTGGAGGGGCGGGTGCTGACGGCGTGCCGCGAGCGGGTGGATCATCCGATCGCGCCGCTGCTGGATGAGATTCCGACACACGATCCGGCACGACGGATTCTGGTCTTTACTCAGCCCGCCACTCGACACGCCCACACCCTGCGATCCAGGGACGATACCGGGAAGTACTACGTGCGCTCCGGAAGCTCCACGATCGAGGCTCGAAACGGGCTGATGCGGGAACTGCTGGTTCGGAAAGGCGCCCTGGAGCCGTGGGACCATCGAACCTGTGACGGCGCCACCTCCGCGGATCTGGACCTTCTGGCGGTTCGAGAATGTCTGAACCGAGCTCGCCTGCTGGATCCGGACCAGGGGCTGGAGCCCTTCCTGTCGGCGGACCGGAGCCTCAGTCCGTTCAGGCCGCCCCTCTTCCGACGGGAGCCGCTGACGGGAGCGCTCCGCCCCAGAAACTTTGCCATGCTGCTCTTCGGACGCGAACCAACCCGCTGGATTCCCGGCGCGGCGGTGCTGTTCTCCCGCTACGACGGACCGGACCGCTCCGAGCCGTTCGCGGAGCGCCACGAGATTGTCGGAAACCTGCCGGTTCAGAGGGATCGACTGAGCGCACTGCTCGCCGCGGAGGCGGTGACGTTCTTCGACAAGCGGGATACCGAGTCTCCGAACGGCGTTCGCTACCCCGTTCGAGCGCTGTACGAGGCGATGGGCAACGCGCTGGTTCATCGCGACTACGAGCGGGTGGAGCCCACACGCTTCACCGCATTTGAGGATCGGCTGGAGGTGGCGTCCCCGGGGGGACTGCCGCTCGGCGTGGATTCCGAGTCCTTCCGAACGGGAAGGGCCGGCGCCCGGTGGCGCAACCAGGCTCTGGCGTGGATCCTGAGCCGGCTTCAGAGGGTTCAGGCGGAGGGTCAGGGGATCCCCACGATTCTGAGAACACTTGCCGAAAGCGGCTGCCCGCCGCCTCTCCTGGAGGATGGCGCGACTCGAGTTCGCTGCGTGCTGCCGGCGAGCCCCGCTTACCTGTCGCTCAAACGTGCATCGAAGCTGGATGCGGGCTCCCCCGACACCCGCGCGATGCCGCAGCCGGGATCCGCGTGACGCACTCCGAAGCGGAGCATCACGAGACGCTCATCATCGGGGGCGGTCCGGCGGGGCTGCCGCTTCTGGTGGTGCTGGCGGGCGGGGTGTGGCCCCGGTATCGACGCTGTCCGCGATTGGAGGCGGCGGCGCCCGATCTCGCCCGCCGGCTGGCGGCGCTCCCCGGTCCGCTCACGGAACTGGATCTGGAGCAGGTCGCGCGGGTGGTGAGACCGGTGGATCTCTTCAACCTGCTCCACCGACCCGAAAACGGCCCGTCCCCCCCGGAGCGCATGGGGATGGACTTTATTCAGGGGGCCCGGCACGACGCGCTGCTGCTGACGCGGGGCAACGTGGGCGGGTTGTGGAACGACGTGCCCCGGCGGCTGCTCACACTCTCGCCGGCACACTGGATGGAGTTCGCCTTCCACCCGCTTACGGTGTGGGCCAGGGAGAACGGTCGAGACCTGGACCCCGAGGCCCTCATCATCAAGCAGGACCTGATCGACTATTACCACTCCATCCCCGAGCGCTTTGGAGTCTCGGATGCAGTCGTCACGAACTGTGACGTGGAGCGCATCGAGCCGGACCCGGCGGGCTTTCGGGTGACGACGAGTCGGGACGGTCGACCGCGGTGCTTCACCTCGCGACGGTTGGTCTATGCGGGAGGTCAACGCTCCCGTCTGCGCCGGTTGGGCATCCCCGGCGAGGACCTACCGATCGTCTCGCAGCGCTACGACTCCCCGGAGTCGTTCCTCGGGGATCGCGTGCTCGTGGTGGGGGGCGGCCGCAGCGCGGACTGGGCGGCGACCGAACTCTTCGATGCCGGACGCACGGTCCACTATGTGATGCGTCAGCCCGCCGCCAACCACTACCGGCTCGTGTCGGACAGCCTGAACCTGCCGTACTATGCCCGTCTGGCGGAGATCCACCGCAGCGGCTCCCCTCGCTGGCGCGTCTCCTTCGAAACGCACCTGCGAGCGGTGAAATCGGACGGCACGCTGACACTGGAGAACCTGAGCGGCCGATGGACCGAGTCCGCCGACCGGGTGCTGCTCGAGATCGGGGGCGACGTGGACTACTCGCTGTTCCACGGCTTTCCCCCGTTCACCCTGGTGGAGAAGCGGGATCGGTATCGGTATCAGTGCCACCAGTTGGCGGTCCACCCGCACAACCATGAGTCCGTCGACGCGCCCAATCTCTATGCCGGCGGTTACCTCGCCTCCGGCATCAACAACGTCGTCGTCGCCATGCATGGCGCCACCTACGTCATCGCCGCCGACATCCTCCAGCGCCACCGGGCCTCCGAACATCGCTGAAGTGTCGCCTCTGGCGAACTGCCGGCCGGCGTGCGTCCGGAAGAAGCGGCCAGGAGAACGCGTTGAGCGGGATGAACGGGCAACGTGGCATGGCGGCGAGACGAGGTGCGTGAAATGGCGGAGCGGATTTATCGGTTCGGGATCGTCGGCGCCGGGCTCATTGCGCCGACCCACTGCCGCGCCATTCGATCGCTGCCGAATGCGGAACTGACGGCCTGCTGCGATCTCAATCGGAGCAAGGCGGAAAAACTGGCGGCGGAGCAGGGCATTCCGTCGGTCTACACGGACTACCACGAACTCCTCGCGCGGCCCGACATCGATGTCGTGGAGGTGGTGACGTGGAGCGGTCTGCACGCGGAAATCGGGTGCGCTGCCGCCGCCGCGGGGAAGCATGTGCTCTGCACCAAGCCGATCGACATCCGGCTGGAGCGGATCGATGCGCTCATTGCCGCCTGCCGTGCCGCCGGAGTGAAACTCGGGGCCACCCACCAGTTTCGGAGCTACCCGGCCTATCTGCGACTGAAGCAGGCCATCGAGGAGGGGCGATTGGGACGGCTCCTCATGGGCTGCGGCGTCGTGAAGTGGTGGCGCTCGCAGGAGTATTACGACAGCGCGGCGTGGCGCGGCACGTGGGAACTGGACGGCGGCGGGGCGCTGATGAACCAGGCCATCCACTATGTGGACCTGCTCACCTGGCTCATGGGACCGCCGGAGTCGCTACGCGGTTATGTCGACACTTTTTCCCACGCCATCGAGGTCGAGGACTGCGCCTCCGCCGCCATCTGCTGGAAGAGTGGCGCGCTCGGCAGCTTTCTCGGCGCAACCTGTACCTACAAGGGATTGCCGGCCCGCATCGAGATCCACGGAGAGCGGGGCAACGTGGTGGTGGAAGGCGAAGAGATCGCGCTGTGGGATGTGGATGGAGAGCCGCTCGAGACGGGGAGCGCGGGTCGGGGGAGCGTGCATGGTCCCGGCGGCAGCGGCGAGGCGGGAGTTCGAGCACACGCAGCGCAGATCGGCGATTTCCTGGCCGCGATCGACGAGGATCGCGAGCCCGCCATCAACGGCGAGGAAGCGCGCCGGGCCGTGGAGTTGATCGTCGGGATCTACCGCTCGGCCCGGAGCGGGGAGAGCGTTCGATTCTCGTGAGCCGGAACGCGGCGAAGGCGTCCGGGGATGAGCTTCTCTAAACGGCTCGACCGTCGGTCTGACAGGCGGGGCAGACGGCGGTGTCGCCCCGAAACGGCACGCCGCACCGGGAGCAGGGCCGGCCGCCGTGACGAAGTCGCCAGTTCCGGAGCTGGGCTTCCCGCACCAGGGCCCGGCGGATCGATTGGGAGAGTTCGGGATCGGCGCACGCGGCGGCGGCTTCGATGTGGGCCAGTTCCTCAGCGCTCAACTGGATGCTCCGGACGGTGGCGGTGCCGCCCTCGGGCTCCACGGCGTCCGGACGCTCCGAGCGGTCCACTGTAATCCGAACGTTGGTCACGACGCTTCTGCCGAGTCGTTCGGTGAATCGCCGAACGAGGGTGGGACGCATGAACTGAAGCTCTTGATGCCAGGCGTCGCTGTAGGCGACGACATGGAGCACCCCGCCGATGAGCCGTTACGCCCGAGAGGATCGGGCGGTCTGCTCGCCGACGATTTCGGCCCACAAGGCGACGGCGCGCGCCTCGATCACCGGCTCTTCGAGATCCAGCTTTCGAACGGTGTCTTGAAGCACCCCGGCCAGTGAGTAGAGTGATCGCGGTCGATTCATCAAAGCGCCTCCCCCGGGGCCCTGTCCGCTGGATTCAAGCTCGGAACCCCTCCCACAGCCTCGCGCAGTGGGCGCTCCTCATAGAATGACCGAGGAAAACGCACCCTCATCGCCCAAAACTGGAAAGGCAGTGTTGCTTAAACGAGTCTGAAATCGTGCCCCCGCGCATCCAGATCTACTCGCCCGCCGTCCTGGGCCTGGCGGTCAGCTTCCTCCTAGTCACCTGGCTGATCGCCAGGCTGGTCCCGCAGGATCGGAAGGGGCTGCGGGTCGCCTGGATCATCCAGTTCGCTACCGTCCTCACTCTGTGGGTGTTCGTCTCCGTGACGGGCTTGCGGGAACCGACGGGCGGGCTGATTCCCATCTTTGTTTTGGTCTACGGCGCCGCGGTGATGCACGCATTGGGCATCGCCACATTTCGGTACTTGCTGCCGCGACTGAAAGTACACGCCCCCCGGATCGTTCAGGATGTGGCCATGGCGGCCGCTTATTTCGGCTGGGGTGTGGTGAACCTGAGCTGGAACGGGGTGAACATCAGTTCCATTGTAGCGACGTCGGCCGTTTTGACAGCGGTCATCGGCTTCTCGCTGCAAGACACCCTGGGCAACATGTTGGGCGGCCTCTCGATCCAGATCGACCACTCGGTGGAGGTGGGAGACTGGATCAATGTCGAGTCCGTGGAAGGTCGGGTGGTTGAGATCCGCTGGCGCTACACGGCTTTGGAGACACGAGATTGGGAGACGATCATCGTTCCCAACAGCTTCCTGGTGAAGAACCGGATCCGGGTTCTGGGCCGACGGGCGGGGGAGCCGGAGTTGTGGCGAAGGCGGGTTCGCTTCAACGTCGACTTCCGCTTTTCGCCGGACACGGTGATCAGCACCGTTGAGCGGGCTCTCCGCATCGGCGCCATTCCCCGAGTGTCCCCCGTTCCGGAACCGCACTGCATTCTGGTCGAGTTTCAGGAGAGCTACGCCGTCTACGAGGTGCGCTATTGGCTGACCGATCTGGCGGCAAATGATCCCGGCGACTCCGAAGTGCGCATCCGCATCTTCAACGGTCTGCGGCGCGCTGCCATCTCTCTTTCCATTCCGGCCCAGGCGGTGTTCGTTACCGAAGAGACGATGAAGCGCAAGGCCCACAAGCGAGAGGAACTGCTCTCGGCGCAGTTGAAGGCGCTGGGGCACGTGGACTTCTTCCAGGGCCTGACCGAAGAGGAGATGCGGCGCCTGGCGGAGCGGCTTGTTCCAACGCCGTTCTCCCGGGGCGAAACCATCACCCGGCAGGGTGACACCGCCCATTGGCTCTACCTCATCATTCGGGGGACCGTGGAAGTGGTGGTCACGGGAGCGGACGGAAGCTCACTTCATGTGGCGAACCTCGGTCCGGGACAGTTCTTCGGTGAGATGGCGCTGATGACGGGTGAGCCCCGAAACGCGACGGTGCTTGCGAGCAGCGAGGTGGAGAGTTACCGTCTCGACAAGGAAGCATTTCGAGAGATCATTCAGACCCGCCCCGAGCTGGCGGAGGAGATCTCCACGATGCTCGCCCGACGACGCACGGAACTGGAAGCAGTCCGCGAGTCGCTCGACGCCGCGGCCCACCGCGAACGCCTCAAGTCGATGCACTCCCAGATTCTCGATCGGATTCGCTCCTTCTTCAGCCTCCAATGAACCACGCTTCAACCACGCTCCAACTAAGTGAAGCGATCTGAGCTGCCGGCGCCGCGCGGGGTAGGAACTGTCCGGAGGGTCACCTCGCTCGGAGAGGGGACTGCAACGGTCGCCGGCGGTCCGCGGTGTCCGCACAAACCCCGGTTCGAGTGAAGGGCCCGGATCCGCGAAGGTCTTTCTCCCGGCTCCATCCGATAGCTTGAGGGCTGCGACGCGTTGCTGCGCCGGGAATGGACGAAGACGGGAGTCGGACGATGCGGTGGGATCGACACCTGGAAGAAATGGAAGAACTCGGCTACACGTTGATCCGCGGCTTGATCGACCGCGAGACCACTGCCGAGATCCGGGATTACATGGATCGAACGATCGCCGCCGGGCACGTGAAGGATCCGAAGCGGGGCAGTTCGCAGTTTCACCATCGCATCTGCCACCCGATGGATGGCGAGCTCACGATTCGCCTCGCCGCCGATCCGGTCGTTCGAGATCTGGTGACGCAGGCGCTCCGGGCGGAGAACCTGCGCCTGCGGCAGCAGATGTTCTTGCTGACCCAACCCTGCGGAGAGCCCCCGCCCAGTCGCGCGGCGGGCTGGCACGTGGATACCACCTTCCTTCCCGAGGAGTGGCTCGACGCGCCGCGGAAGACCTTCGTGCAGCTCTTCTACTACTGCAATCCCGTTCATCCCGGCGGGGCGGCGACCGTCGTCGTGCCCCGCTCGCACCACCTCACGCTGAAGGCGGCGGGGGAGGCGCAGTGCCGCACGGAGGAGGACCGCTGGGCCTTTGCTCGAAGCGTGGTCGCGCGTTCCGGCGTCGACCTGAACGACGCCGTGGAGCTCTGCTGCGAGGAAGGCGACGTGGCGCTCTTCAATCCGATGCTCCTGCACTCCGGGTCGAACAACACCACCGACACGCCCCGCTACGCCTTCCACTGCTCCTTTCACGACGCCTCGGCCCATCGAATTCGCCATCTGCCGGCGCCGGTGTTCTACGATACCTTTCCGGAGTCGATGATGTCGGGGATGCCGGAAGCGCTCCGGCCGATGTTGGAACGCTGAGAGCTCCCGCAACAGCAGAGAGATAGAGGGATGTCGAGCGATGCCGCTGGTCTCTATGACCCAACTGATGTCCGACGCCCTCGCCGGAGGGTACGGACTGGGCTACTTCGAGGCCTGGGATGCCTACTCGCTGGAAGCGGTGTGCGATGCCGCCGAGCGGGAGAAGTCGCCGGTGATTCTGGGCTTCGGCGGCATGATGGCCAATCCGGAGTGGCTGGATCGTGGCGGCGTCGAGACGCTGGGAGCGCTCGGGCGGTCGCGTGCTGCGTGCCTGACACAGCCGACGGCGCTCTTGTTCAATGAGGCGCAGACGCGGGAGCAGGTCGACCGCGCGATGGACTCCGGCTTCACCGCCGTGATGCTGGACACCTCAACCTGGCCCTCCGCGCAGGCGATCCCTGTGGTGGCGGAGATCGTGCGGGCGGCACACCCTCGAGGGATCGCGGTGGAGGCGGAGCTCGGCTGCCTCCCCAACGCCACGGAGGGCGGCATCGACGTTGAGGGGTCCGCACTCACTCAACCGGAGGACGCGGCTGCCTTCGTTCAGGCGACGGGGGTGGATTGCCTCGCGGTGTCGATCGGAAACGTGCATCTGCTGACAGCCCACGCGGCGCCGGTGGACCTGGATCGGTTGGGCCGGATCCATGAAGCGACACCCGTGCCGCTGGTGATCCATGGCGGAACCAGCTTCCCCACGAAGCTGGTGGCGGAGGCCGTGAAGCGGGGGACCGGGAAGTTCAACGTGGGCACCACGCTGAAGCGCGCGTTCTGGACGGCCGTTCGGGATGAAGTGCGACGGCTTGAAGAGCCCCTGGACGTGCACCGATTGATGGGATCTCATTTTGCCGAGGACCTTCTGGAAGCAGGGAAACAGGCGATGACGCTGCGAGTTCAAGAGTTGATGCGGGCCTACGGCAGTTCGGGGCGAGGACGGGTTTCCGAATGAGCGGAACAGCCGTGGTTGAAACCGAGATCGAGCCGCTCTCCGGGGAGGATCGCTGGTCGCTTTACCGACAGATGCTGTTGATCCGGCGCTTCGAGGAGCGGTGCAACGCACTGTTCCTGCAGGGCAAGATCCCGTCCACGCTCCACCTGTACATTGGCCAGGAAGCGGTGGCGGTCGGCATTTGCGCGGCTTTGAGGGTGGACGATTACCTCACGAGCACCCACCGCCCCCACGGCCATGCCCTCGCGAAGGGGGTCTCGGCCGGACCCATCATGGCGGAGCTCTTCGCGAAGTCGAACGGCTGCTGCAAGGGGAAGGGCGGCTCCATGCACGTGGGCGGGATGGAGGTCGGCATGCCGCCCGCCATCGCCATCGTGGGCGGCGGCGCCCCGGTCGCGGCGGGCATGGCGCTCTCGTCGAAGATGCGCCGCTCCGGGCAGGTCACGGCATCCTTCTTTGGAGACGGCGGCGCGAACGAGGGCGCGGTCCACGAGGCCATGAACATGGCCGCCATCTGGAGGCTGCCGGTGCTGTTCGTGTGTGAGAACAACCTGTACGGCGCCTCCACTCCCGTCGGGCAGACCGTGGCGGTGGAGAACATCGCGGATCGGGCGGCGGGATACGGGATGCCCGGCGTCATTGTCGACGGCAACGATGTGCTTGCAGTGCGGGATGCGGCGCTTGCGGCGGTGCGGCGGGCGCGGGCGGGCGAAGGACCGACGTTGCTCGAGTGTAAGACCTACCGGTTCTGCGGCCACTCCCGAAGCGACGCCTGCAACTATCGAACCCGCGACGAAGAAGCCGCCTGGAAGCAGCGCGATCCACTTCTGGTGCTGGGGGCCGTTCTGGCGGCCGCGGAGGATCCGCGATTTGAGGAGATGGAGCGCTCCGTGTCGGAGGAGATCGACGCGGCGGTCGCCTACGCGGAGGCCGGGCCGGACCCGCTCCCGGAGGATGCGCTGCTTCACGTGTACTGGGAAGGCGAGTGAGATGGCGCTGCTGACGATTGCCGAGGCGCTCCGCGAGGGGATCCGAGAAGAGATGCGGCGCGATCCCACCGTGTTCTGCCTCGGAGAAGACATCGGCGTGCCCGGCGGTTTCGGCGGGGCTTTCACGGTGACACTAGGTCTCTCCGAGGAGTTCGGTCACGAGCGGATCCTCGACACGCCCATTTCGGAGATCGGCATCGCCGGGCTGGCGATCGGCGCCGCGATGACCGGGATGCGGCCCATCGCCGACGTGCAATACGGCGACTTCCTCTTCTGCATGATGGATCAGCTCGCGAATCAGGCCGCGAAGATGACCTACATGTCCGGTGGCACGGTAAAGGTGCCCATGGTGATGCGGGCGCCCGTGGGCTCCACCCGGCGCGGCTCGCAGCACGCCCAGAGCCTGGAGGCGTTCTTCACCCACATCCCGGGCCTGAAGGTGGTGGCGCCCTCCACGGCTTACGACGCCAAGGGCCTGCTGAAGAGCGCCGTGCGGGACGACAACCCGGTGCTGATGTTCGAGCACAAGTTGCTCTATGGCAGCAAGGGCGGCCGCTCCGAGAAGGGAGCGCTCAGCCCCATCGGAGAGGTGCCGGACGAGGACTACACAGTTCCCATCGGCAAAGGAATCATCCGCCGCCCCGGACGCGATGTGACTGTGGTCGGTAAACTTCTTACCGTCTATCGGGCCCTCGGTGCCGCGGAGACGCTCGCCGCACGGGGCATTGAGGTGGAGGTGATCGATCCCCGCACGCTGGTGCCGCTCGACATGGAGCTGATCCTGGAGTCGGTCCGCCGGACGGGCCGCCTGGTGGTGGTGGAAGAGGACAACCGCACCCACGGCTGGGCGGCCGAGGTGGCGGCGCAGGTGGCGGAAGAGGCGTTCTTTTACCTGGATGCGCCGATCAAACGGGTCTCCGCGCCCGACACGCCTCCACCGTTCGCGCCCCCGATGGAGGCGCTCTACGTGCCCAGTGAACAGCGCGTGATCGACGCCGTCCTGTACGTACTCGGAGAACCGCCGGATGCCCGCTGAGGTTCTGGCGCCGCCGCTCGGCACGAATGTCGACACACTGCTGCTGGCGGAATGGCATCGCCGAGAGGGCGCCGTCATCCGCGCCGGCGATCCGTTGTTCTCGGTGGAGACCGACAAGGCCACGTTAGATGTGGAGTCGCCGGCCTCCGGCACACTCGGTCGGATCCTGGTTCCCGCCGGCTCCGACGTGCCGTCGCTGACCCGAGTGGCCTGGATCTTGCTTCCCGGCGAGACCACCGCCGACATCCCATCCGAGGCGACCCCGGAAGCGATTGACGGGCCGGCGCTCGCGACGGGAGCGGCGGTGACCGCGGCGGAGTCCGCGCTGCCGCGAGGCGACCGTGTCTTCATCTCCCCTCGGGCCCGGCGACTGGCCGAGACGGAGGGGGTGGCGTGGGAACTCGTGGCTCCCACGGGCCCCGAAGGCGCCGTGATCGAGCGCGACATCCGGGCCGCCCTCGCCGCACGCGGCGACGAGAGCGGGCTCCTCGAGCGGCTGCCTCTGGACGGCATCCGCGGAGTGATCGCCCGTCGGATGGCGGAGAGCGCCGCGTCGGTGGCGCCGGTGACCCTGACCACCGAGGCAGACGCCACCTACCTCGTGGAGCACCGTGCCGCACTGGCGGAGCAGGGGCTCAGGGTTTCTTACAACGACCTGCTGCTCCACCTCCTCGCGGGCGTTCTGCCCCGCCATCTCCGCCTCAACGCCTCTCTCCGGGATGCGCACATTCACGTGTGGAAAGAAGTGCACCTCGGCCTGGCGGTCGACACCGACCGGGGCCTGATGGCGCCGGTCCTGCGAAATGCGGATTGCAAAACCCTCGTCGAGGTTGCCGCCGAGACCCGCGGCCTGATCGCCTCCGCCCGAGCCGGCACGCTCCGCCCCGAGGCGCTCCGAGGCGCCACCTTCACGCTCACCAACCTCGGCATGTTCGGGATCGATGCCTTCACGCCCATCGTCAACCTGCCCGAGTGCGCCATCCTGGGGGTCGGCCGGATCAAAGAGGTCCCCGCCGTCGTTGACGGCCGCATAGAAATCCGCCGCCGCGTGTGGCTCAGCCTGACCTTCGACCACCGCCTGATCGACGGCGGCCTGGCGGCCCGCTTCCTGCAGGATCTGGTCCGCGGCATCGAGTCGCGCCGTGAGCATGTCGTTGCAATCACGTAAGCACACCTCTGGATTCCACCTGGCGCCTGAAGAGCACGTCATTGCCAGGAGTGATTGACGACGGAAAGCGCGCTATCGCGAGCCTCGTCTTCGGCTCGAAGCACAAGAGCGCCGGGATGCGAATCACCGAACGACGCGGCAATCTACGAGCGCCGTGCTTCCCGGTTTGGACTCAGGAACCGTGCGTAGGCCGACGCCGACGCCAAAGAGCCCGGGCCCCCGGTGCCCGCCTGCCATCCCCACTCGCCATTCGCCATTCGCACCGCCCCTCGCCCCCGAGTGAGCCGGACTCTCATTCCCCCGTCTCAACGGGATAATCTAACTAGAGAACGCCACCCCACGAGGTCGACCCATGCCTGCCATCACGCTCGAGGTTTCGGAACCGGTTGCGGCGCAGCTCCGCCTGAGGCATGGCCAGACCGGGCAGATCCTGGAGCGGGGTCTTCGCGCCGTGGAGGCAGAGGGCGAGCTCGGCTATCAAAGTGCCTCGGAGGTCCTGGAGTGCCTCGCCCGGCTTCCTGAGCCGGCGGAGGTTCTGGCGCTCCGAGCCGCGCCGTCAATGCAACAGCGCGTGCAGGAGCTCATCGAGCGCGAGCGAGACGGAAAGGCCAGCTCCGAGGAGTTGATTGAACTCGAGCACTACCTCTACCTGGACCATCTCGTCCGGATGGCGAAAGCACACGCCCGCTCCCGCCTTGTCCGAGAGTGAGCCGAAGCCACATTCCCAGCGAGCTTCGCCGCCAGGTTTACGACCGCGCCGGCGGCAGATGCGAGTACTGCGGAGTCTCGGAGGCCGATACCTTGCTGTGTCACCAGGTGGATCACGTCATCGCGGAGAAGCACGGTGGCCCCACGGAAGCGGACAATCTGGCGCTGTGCTGTCAGCAATGCAATAGCCGGAAAGGCAGCGACATCGCTTCGCTTGATCCGGATTCCGGTTTGCTGGTTCCGCTCTTTCACCCGCGCACGGACCGCTGGCCCGAGCATGTTCGTTTCCACGACGGTTGGCTGCTGCCTCAAACCCCTGCCGCCCGAGCCACAGCACGGCTGCTTCGTCTGAATGATCCCCGCCGGATCTCGGAACGAAGGTGCCTCCTCAACCCGGGGCCGAACCGTCCCCCGGCAGTCCAGCACTGAGAGCAGAACAGGTTGGGGCAATGATCAAACGATTGCTAGCACGGGGGCGAGGCTCCGACCGAGCCGCGCACCGGCGTCTCGATGCCGCACGGCCGTCATGGGGTCGCCGTAGCTGAGAGCGATCACGGTTCAACCCGAAAGAGCCTCGCGATCAATTCGTCCGGTGAACGAGGCCAACCGCGTCTCATTGACCCTGC
>SYKE01000253.1 GCA_005798285.1 Actinomycetota bacterium | reverse complement strand
GTAGGGGAGCGGCAGATGCGAGGACCGAGCTCGCGGCCAATCCTCGGAGGGCTCTGAGGCTGATCGGGGTCTGATTCCCGACAATCGAATCACCGTGCTATCGAGACGGGTTGAGCCAGCGAGACATCTTCGAACGAATTGCAGTCGCAGCCGAGATGGCCGGACGACCCCTGACACCAACGGCTTTGAATGCCTGGCTAAGCGGCAACCGGCTCGGTAAACGACTGCTGACGGCCCTCCTCCGCGATCAAGACAGTGAGGGTCCCTGATGTACGACGCCGATGACAAGCGCGAACTCTCCGCGGACACAATCCGCCTGGTGGGTTGGGCGCTGGCCGCCGAGCGGGAGCTCGAAACCGGAGCGCCAATTGAAGTGACGGACCTGACAGCTTACTTGTGCGGCGCACTGGAGCCCGCTGCGGCCCGAAAGCTGGAGGCAAGCCTCACCTCAACCCGCTTCGGCCGCCTCGGTCGCGCAAGTCTGATACAGACTCGACGAACCCTGAGCGAGTTGACGGCTCTGCCCTGGGATGAAGTGCGCCGCACGGCGGCCGGTTCGGACGACCGGGGCCGGATCGCGGCATGCTGGCTGGAACTCGCCGGGGACGCGCTCAAGACCGCACCGACCGCCTGGCAGCAGTGCCTGACGGACGGGGTGGAATCGCTTCGTCAGACTTCCCATGAAGCGCGGGTCGGAGCCGCGGTGGTTTGGGACGGCCTCGTGCGGGCCATGTCCGCGCTTCGTGCCGGCATGGAGCAACCGGGCGCCCTCGCTCTGGTACGAGGCGAAGGGCCGGAACTTCGGACGGGGCTGGTCGCCGTCGGCGAGGTGACCTCCGACGGCGCGATCCATGCACGGCTGCCGAAGTCTCTCACGGCAGGCGCCGCCGCACGAATTCTTACCCTGGTAACCCCCATCGGCGTGTGGCCCCTCAAGCGGTTGAACCCCGATGAGGAGTGGTGCATCGTGCCGCATGCGGGCCGCGATCTGGATCTCCCGGTCGGTCCCTTGCCCTCCGGCGCGCTGGAACTCGTGGATCCCGACACCCTTCAACCGTCGTGGAGCGGCCCGATCCTGGCAGAAGTGACCTCGAACAGGAACATCGTTCCTGTTACGCTAACCCTTCATGGGGAACCTCGCTTTGCCGACGGAAAGCTGAGTCTGGCGCTGGGGCTGCCGGAGTCGGTGCGCCGCGAGCATGCCGACGCCAACATCTCGGTGGGACTCCTGGTGGCTCCGGGGTGGCGGCAGCAGTTGGGCTCCTGGCCGGTAGCGGAATGGGGCGCCGCGCCGCGTCTTCTGGAAGCGCCGGCGCCCGGCGTGCCGCCGCTGCCGATCTGTTTGCGAATAGAAATCACTTCCGGTTCTCCGCCAGACTGACCCAGACTCAGACATGACCGCTTCCTCTCCTCGTTCCATCTCCACCGAGTGCGGGGAACTCGAAGCGGATCGTGAGTGCGGCGCGCGGAGCAGTTCCCACCCGAGCAGGGTGCGGGGTACGCTGCCCGATCCGGGTCGCAAACGGCTTCGGGTGCTGATTGTGGCCGCGGATCCCGCAACGTCGGTCTATCCGGCTCTGGGGCACCTGCAGGCGGAACTCCGGGCTGTCCGACGGCTGTTCGAGCTCGGACAGGGCTCACAGCTTGAGGCGACCCACCTGCTGCACGCCACCCCCCGCGGACTGCAGCGAATGCTTCACGAACTGCGGCCGGACCTGTGCCACTTCATCGGGCACGCGGCGGAGGGTCTGCGAGGTCCCTCATTGATCCTCGAAGGCGCCGTGAATGACGACGCCCACCCCGTGGCCGGCGCCAAGGTGGCGTCGTGGTTGGCGGAGGCGGGAGTATCGCTGGCCGTGCTTTCCGCCTGCACCAGCGCCGGCGATGAAGAGAGCCTTGCGCACTGTCTGGTGGATGCGGGCGTGCGGACAGCGATCGGGATGCGCGACCCGCTGCGCGACGCTTCCGCCGGCCCGTTCATGGAGCGCTTCTACTCCGCTCTCCTCTCCGGCGCGGCGGCCGCTGAGGCCCTGGAGCAGGCCCGCACCGCCCTTCCCACCGTCGAGCGCGACAATCCCGTGCTGCACGGCGACGGCGCCCTTGGCTTCGAGCCGGTCGATGCGCCCACTCGCTGCGCGACCGATCTACTGCATCTCCCGGACCGGTCGGTGGAGTTGGTGGGGCGCGATGAGTGGTTAGCGCGGTTGGATCGACACTTTAGGGCGGATCCCGCGACGCCGGCAGTCATCGTTTCGCTGCCGGGTGGAGGCGCAAGCGCGCTTGCGGTGGAGTTCGGGCATCGCTCGCGAGCGCTCTTTCCCGGAGGGATCTTCTTCCTTCCGGCGGGCGGCGCCCACCATGCCGTCGATGAGCTGGCGAGTCTCGCGGAACACTTCTCACTCGACCTCACGCTGCCGGCTGCCGGGAAAGCGCATCACGTGCGCGAGCGGCTGCGAAACGCTTCGGACCGCACACTGCTGATTCTGGATGGGTGGGACGACGGAAGTACCCCCGCCGACTGGCCGTTGGAGGGCGTTTGCCGGATCCTGGCCACCAGCGGGAGCATCCCACCCCCGACCCTTTTCCCAGAGAGGTTTCACCTCGACGGGCTGCAGCCCGAGTCCGGCGCACTCCTGACCGGGTGGAGCGGCGGAACCGCGAGGGACATTTCCGCCTTCCTCGGCGGAAATCCGGTCCTGCTTCAGGCGGTCCGCGCCCATGCAGATGCCCTGGGGTACGACGTGGAACGCTGTGCGGCCGAGCTCCGACAGACGCCGATCGAAGCGATTCGTACGGCGGTCGAGCGCGATCCCCGCGCGGCCCCCATCCGCCGGCTCTTCGGCCGTCGTCACGCCCTCGGCGACTCTGCTCGCCGCATGCTGCACGCAGCCACCTCGCTGAGTTCGAGCGACATCAGTGAGGACCTGCTTCAGGAGTGCTGCGCCGAAGCCGGCGCGGTTGATTCGGAGGACGCCCTCGAAGACCTCATCCGCATGGGCCTGCTCCGAAGGAACGATGCAGGGCGTCTCCGCTACGAACCCCTCGTTCGATTTCTCTCCAGATGTATTCTCCCGGACTCCGAGCAAACGGAGGTGCTGGCAGCTTGCGCTCGCGCCGTTACCCGCGCGCTGCTCGATGCGAACGATCGGATGGAGTGGCATGCGGTCGCCGCGGACGTGGCGCACGCCGAGGAACTTCAGCAGCAATTGAGCCGCTGTCCCTCACCCGCGGCCGACTTTGCCCTCTCCCTGGCGCTTGCGGAGTTCCACCACGGCAGCGGCGGCCGGAAGCCGGATGCCGCCTACTGTGCCGAGCGAGCCCTGGCCCGGGCGGAAGAGGTGTTCGGAGCGATGAGCCTCGAGACCGCCCGAGCTCGCTGCCGCGCCGCAACCATTCGTTTCCGGAGAGAGAATCCGCTTCCGGCGCGCACCGAGCTTCGGGCCGCGCGGCGCATGGCGCAGCGCGTGCTGCCCGAGAACGACCCCCGCCTTGCCGAATTCGATCTGGAGTTGGGCTACGTGCTTCGCTGGCAACATCGGCTGGGGAGCGCCCATCGCTTCTACACCCGAGCTCTCCAGTTGGCGGAAGCAGGCTTTGGCCCGATGGACCCTCTGGTGGCGACCTGCCTGAACAACATCGGCGTCTTGCATGAGGTCGCCGGCGAGCTGGCCGAGGCGGCCGTTCGGGTCGCCCGCGCGCTGGAGATCGATCGGGCCCACTTCGGCGAGCACTGCATCAAGGCGGCGGTGCGGCACAACAATCTGGGACGGCTGCTGGCGCGACAGGGCCGCTGGCAGGAGTCGCTGGAGCAGCATCGCTCCGCTCTGGCGATTTATCGGATGCACTTCGACTCCGACCACACCGACGTGGGGATGAGTCAGTTCTACATCGCCGACGTCCTCTGGGAACTCGGCTCCCGGGCCGACGCGGTCCGCCGATACCGGGAAGCGCGCGAGAGCGTGGTGCGGGTGCTTCCGCCCCATCACCCCAGCCGAGTCCGCCTCTTCGAGCGCCTCGGCATTCCAGATCCGCGGGACTCCGGTTCCAGGTGTTGAACGGCGGCGCTTGAAGTCGTCACTGTGATGAGGGGAATAGACGTCCCCGGATCGCTTTTCCCCAAAGCGGCGCCTCGTGGCGCCATACTAAGACGACTGTTGGGAGCGATACTGTGGAGGCCAGCGCGTGACAGGGATCCGACTTGTGGAAAGACACGCCAGGACGAACCGGGACGCCAACAAGCTGCAATTGGAAGACCGGGCCTTCCATGGCTGGTACCGGTTCGTGCTTTCCTATCCTCCGCACCTCGTTCGAGACTACTTGCAGCGCTTCGAGATCCTTCCCGGGCAGGTGGTCCTCGATCCGTTTTGCGGCACCGGCACGACGATCGTCGAGTGCAAGAAGCGAGGCGTTCACGGGATCGGCATCGAGGCGAACCCGATGGCGGCTTTCGCGAGCCGGGTCAAGGTCGACTGGTCACCCGATCCGGCCGCACTCCTCGCCCATGCACAGGGTGTGTTTGAGGACGCATCCGCCGAACTACTTCGCGATGGGATTGAAGATCAGCCAGCCCTCGTGTCCACGGATGCCGCGCCGACGCATCTCAAAGCGCTTCTCCCTGCCCAGCATGAGATGCTCCTCGAAGGCTCCATCAGCCCACTGCCGCTCCACAAGGCCCTGGTGCTTCTTGAGTGCCTGGACCGGAATCGGGACGATCGCTTCCACGCCCACGAGCTACTCGCATTGGGCACCGCTCTCGTCACGACGTCCAGCAACTTGCACTTTGGCCCCGAGGTGGGTGTCAGCGCTCCCAAGTCGGATGCTCCTGTTCTCGACCCCTGGTTTCGCGGGGTCCGAGAAATAGCGGGCGACCTGCAAACGCCGCGAACGGCCGCTCTCGCCGAGGCGACCGTGCATCCCGCGGATGCGCGACGACCCGAGCAAGTCCTGGCTCCCGAGTCGGTCGATTGCGTGATCACATCACCCCCCTATCCGAATGAGAAGGACTACACTCGCACCACCCGTCTGGAGTCGGTCCTGCTCGGTTTGATCAAGGACAGGGATGATCTGCGACGATTGAAACAAGGGCTCATCCGCTCCAACACGCGCAATGTCTACAAGGCAGATTCCGACGACGACTTCGTCTCGCACCATGCCGGCATCCAGACGATCGCTGCCGCGATCGAAGCGCGTCGCCTGGAATTGGGAAAGACTTCCGGTTTCGAAAAAATGTACTCTCGTGTGGCGCGCCTCTACTTCGGGGGCATGGCGCGGCATCTAGCGGGGCTGCGTCAGGCGCTCAAGCCTGGGGCCCGCCTGGCCTACGTGGTTGGGGACCAGGCGTCGTACCTGAGAGTGATGATCCGAACGGGGCAACTTCTCGCAGAACTGGCGGCAGAACTGGGCTACGAGGTGATCGGGATCGACCTCTTTCGAACACGATTGGCCACTGCAACCCGCGAGGAACTTCGGGAGGAGGTTGTGGTGTTGAGATGGCCCGGACCTTCGGGAGCGAAGCGATCAAGTGACCCGATCGGTCTGCCCAACGCCTCGGCACGAATTCGTGAGCGGTGGAGAGACATTACCGGCTGGTTGCCCCGCACGAACTGACGGATGAGGAACTGCGCACGTATCGTACGCGTGGACTCGGATAGCATCCCATTGGGGGGTTCTGGAGTTCAGTTCCCCCAGCACCGGGAACGAGAAAGCAGCTCATGAATGTGACTACCCCTCGGGTCGCCGAGGAGCCGGAGACGGTGTTGACAGCGTCGGATCGCGAGTTCTTTGCCGAGAACGGCTATGTGGTGATTCCCGATGCCGTCCCTGCGGAACTCCTCTCGGCGGTGATCAAGGTGATCTGGGACTTTCTGGACATGGATCCGGAGCGTCCGCAGGACTGGTACCGTCCGCCCCTCACGCCGGGCGGAATGGTGGAGCTCTATCAGCATCAGGCGATGTGGGACGTGCGGCAGCACCCGCGGCTGCACCGAATCTTCACAGAGATTCTCGGCACGGAGCGACTCTGGGTGACCAACGACCGGGTCTCCATGCGTCCCCCGAGACATCCCGCTCACCCGGAGTTCGACCATCCCGGGTTCATCCACTGGGATTGGGACACGGCCGTGCTCCCGGTCCCCTTCGGCGTACAGGGCGTGCTGGCGCTGGCCGACACTTCTGAAGATCAGGGCGGCTTCCGCTGCATTCCGGGGATGCACCGCATCCTTGAGGACTGGATCCGAACTCAGCCGCCGAACCGCGACACCCGACGGCCGGACCTGACCGGTTTGACGGTGAAGAACGTCGCCGCCCGAGCCGGCGACCTCATTGTCTGGCGGCGCGATCTGGCCCACGGCAACGGCAGAAACCTCTCCGATCGCCCCCGTCTGGCGCAGTACGTGACGATGTTCGAACCGCCGACCGAGGCCGATGCCTATGAGCGGCAGCGAGCCGATCGCATCATGGCCTGGCAGGAACGACGCAACCCGATTGCGACCTACTTCCCCGGCGATCCGCGGCGGGTGGAGTGGGAGCGCTACGAAACCGCGACCCTCACCGACCTGGGTCGCCGCCTCCTCGGACTCGACCCCTGGCCTCCCAGTTCCCGGTGATCTGCCGCCGCGTCTGCCGGGTGTTGTATCACCCGG
>SYKE01000252.1 GCA_005798285.1 Actinomycetota bacterium | reverse complement strand
TCGCATCGCGAGGCCGGTGGCCTACCAGCGAGTTTCGGGGGAGCAGCGCCCCGTTGCCTGCTCGTATACGTTGCACAACAAGCACACGATCGGCGTGCAGGTCGCCGAGTACGATCCGAAGGTCGATCTGATCGTCGACCCTATTCTGGTCGGCAGCACCTTCGCGGGTGGGGAGGGGTCCGACTTCGTCGTTTCCGTAGCGGTGGGAAGCGGAGGCGACGTCCTCATGGCGGGGAGTGTCGCTAATGAGGCGCTCCTCGGCCAGGTCTTCGGCGGCGGCGGGTCGTCTTCGCATGGCTTCGTTGCCCGACTCGACGCCAACTTGCAAAGAGTTCAAAGGCTGGCCATCCTGCCGGGATCTTTGGTTCGGGACATGTGCATCGCCGACAGCAGCGTCTGGCTGACCGGCGTTGCTCTCAATGGCTCGTTTCCCACGACGCCGGACGCTGTGAAGCGTGAAGGCGCTCACTCATCCGATAGCGACTGCATCCTCGTGCGGATGGACTCCGAGACGCTGCAGCTCACCTACTCAACCCGCTATGGCGGGCGTAGTCTTGATGTCGGAGAGAAGCTGTGCCGCTTCTCCGATGGAAGCATTGGGGTGGCTGGAACGACCAATTCGGATGACTTGCCCGTAGCCGGCGGCTTTCAGAGCTCCCTGGGCGGTATGCAGGATCTCTTTGTCGCACGGTTCGACCCCGTTGGAAAGTTCTTTCGGTTTGCGACTTACCTGGGGGGTGTCGAGTTCGAGGAGGTCAGAGGATTCGCTGCCGGCGCCGATGATGTGTCGCTGGTGTCGATGCAGGTGTTCTCAGGACAGGTCGATCGACGTGTCATTCTCGCCCAACTCGCGCGTATTTCGGCAGATGGAGCCCGGCTGTTGGGAGTGGATCTGCCCGGTAAACATCGGGCGCCCTTTGCGGGATGGGTGGCCGTGGCGCCAGGTGGAGACATCCTGGTGCGGCGGTTTCTCGATGCGCCGCAGCCGGTGACCGGCGGACGCAACCCCCGCGGCGCCATCCTACGGGCGGTCATCGACCGACTCGATCCGACGGGGACCCGTCTGCTGGGTACTCTGTTCCCTCCGGAGCGATTCGTTGCGAGCAGTCTCTCGATGGATAGCCGGGGTATGTTTTGGTTGGCGGGAGCCCGATTCACCCAGAACTCACGTTCTGCCGAGATTCAGACGTTGAAGATGGACTTCTCGACGGGCGAGGTCCTTTCCTCATTCACCTTTGGGGGGAGTGGATCGGACTCGGTACTCTCCCTCTCGATCAGCCCGAACGGGGATGCGCTAATTGCCGGGGGCACCAATTCGCTGGACTTTCCCGTGCGGAAGCCTCTCCAGAGCGTACACGGAGATTCTGCCGTGCAGAGTATCTTCCCGCAATTCGACGGGTTTGTCGCGAGGATCTCCTTCGAAGCCCCAGCCGGTCCAGCGCCACGGTTGGCGTTGGGGTTCACCCGGGGTTACTTGAGAATGAGTTTGCGCGCGCCGGAGGGAGTCCACCTCGCGGATCGATCCACCCTCGGATTGGTCCTGAGTAACCCGGGCGTCGTGCCGGTGAGTGTCACGGTCGGTGAGCTTCGGGCCCCGTTTACCGTGCAGAGCGGCGGGGGAACCTTTACCATCCCGCCTCGGAGTCGGAGACGGGTGGAGATCCACTTTCAGCCGGATCGGCCGGGCATCTTCCACACCCAATTGCCGATCACCAGCGATGATCCCAAGCACGCGCTGACCCATATCCGGCTCGTGGGAACGGCGACACGGTAACGCTGGGGAAGGACTGAAGAGGACACGCAGGGATGTGGCGCGGGGCAGTGAGAACAAGGCTGTGTCGCTCTCGGCGGATTTGAACCGGAGGCCTGAGTTCGATGATTGCCCCATCTCCTCCACACGGTCTCCCGCTGACGGCGGCGAGCCCCGCGCCGCACACCCGGGCCGGCACGGCTTGACAGGCGGCGGCGGAAGCGCGGAGAATACCCCGCTTCCCCTGTCATCGGGCAGCGTTTTGGAGGGACCCCAGATGGGGATTGTCGCACTTTAGTCTGTTCTGCCGTCGAACCTCCCACTCGGGGCGGGTTCGCATCGTGGGAGCGCCGGACGCCGCCCACGCCATTTCGCCGACTCTATCCTCTCGGCGCCCCCACCCCTGATCACCCCCTGTCCCCGCCCCTGCCTGACGCCGCGGTTCCGCGGACGGCGTCCCGGTAACCGTGATGAGCAAACCCAACTACCGAGCCACCCTCAACCTGCCTCAGGACCTGCTGCCGATGCGGGCCAACTTGCCCGGTCGCGAGCCGGAGGTCCAGAAGTTCTGGGAAGAGTCCGACATCTACCGCAAGTCGCTGGAGAAGGATGCGCCCCGGGGGACCTTCGTGTTGCACGATGGCCCCCCGTACTCCAACGGCGACATCCACATGGGTCACGCGCTCAACAAGATCCTGAAAGACATCATCACGCGGCAAAAGACGATGCAGGGCTACCGCGCGCCTTATGTGCCCGGGTGGGACAACCACGGGATGCCCATCGAATACACGGTGTCGCAGCAGGCCCGAAAGAAGGGTGAGAAGCTCACCCGGGCGGAGCTGCGGGCCCGGTGCCGCAGCTATGCCGCGCACTATGTGGGCGTCCAGCGCGAGCAGTTCAAGCGGCTGGGGATCCGCGGCGACTGGGAGCATCCCTACATGACGATGGCCCACTCGTTCGAGGCCCGGATCGTGGAGCTCTTCGCCGAATTGATGGAGAAGGGCTACATCTATCGCGGGTTGAAGCCCATCCTCTGGTGCCCCAGCGATGAGACGGCGCTGGCCGAGGCGGAAGTGGAATACGAGGAGAAAACCTCGCCCTCCATCTACGTTCGGTTTCCGCTCGCCTCTGACCCGAACGGCGTGATGCCGGCGGGCGGGAACAACTTCACCGTCATCTGGACCACCACGCCCTGGACCATCCCCGCCAATCTCGCGGTAGCCTACCACCCCGAGCTCGAATACGTGGTGGTGCGCGCCGCCGTGGCGGAGGGCGAACCGGCCTTCTACCTGGTGGCGGAGGGGCTTCTCGCCGCCACTGCCGCCGCGTGTGAGTGGGTCGAACCTGAGGTTCTCTCGCGCCATGCCGGCCGAGACCTGGCCGGCATGGTGTTCCGGCATCCCCTCCACGGCCTGGATCCGGTCTTCGACCGGCCCTCGCCCGTGGTGCTGGCCGACTATGTCACGCTGGATGCGGGAACGGGCGTCGTGCACACCGCGCCGGGACATGGTCAGGAGGACTTTCAAACCGGTCAGAAATACGGGCTGGAGGTGCTTTGCCCGGTCGACGAGCGCGGGTGCTTCACCGCCAAGGCCGGCCCCTTCGAAGGGAAGGGCATCCGCTCGGGCGATGCCGACGGCGCGGTGCTGACGGCGCTTTCGGAGTCCGGAAACCTCCTGAACCGCACGCCCTACCGGCACAGCTACCCACACTGCTGGCGATGTCACGGGCCGCTGATCTTCCGCACCAGCGTGCAGTGGTTTATGAACATCGACTTCCCGCTGCCGGAAGGCGTCACGCACCGGGAGAAGTGCCTCTCGGAGATCCGGGATGTCGCCTGGGTTCCGGCGGACAGCGTCAATCGCATCGAGGCGATGGTCTCATCCCGGCCGGATTGGTGCCTGTCCCGCCAGCGCGCGTGGGGGGTGGGCATCCCGATCTTCTATTGCGGGGCGTGCAAGGAGCCGATCCACACGCGGGAGAGCCTCGATTCGGTGATCAAGCTGGTTCGAGAGCAAAGCGCCGACGCCTGGTTTAGCGCGCCCGCGGAGGAGATCCTGCCGGCGGGCTTCGCCTGCCCTTCGTGCGGCTCACTGGGCCACTTCACCAAGGATCCGGATGTCCTGGAAGTCTGGTTCGACTCCGGCTCCACCTGGAGCGCGGTACTCGAGCCGGATCCGATCCAGCACTATCCCGCGGATATCTACCTGGAGGGGAGCGACCAGCATCGGGGCTGGTTCAACAGCTCGCTGATGGTCTCGGTCGGCGCGCGCGAGCGGGCGCCGTACCGGAGCGTCATCAGCCACGGCTTCGTGCTCGACGGGAACGGCGAGAAGATGTCCAAATCGAAGGGCAACATCGTCTCGCCGCTGGAGGTGATGAAGACGAGCGGGGCCGACATCCTGCGGCTCTGGGTCTCCAGCGTGGAGTACTTCGACGACATGCGGCTCGGTCAGACGATCCTGGATCATGTCGTGAATGTGTTCCTGCGGGTGAGAAACACGCTCCGATTTCTGGTGGGGAACCTCTCGGACTTCGATCCGGAGACCGATACCGTTCCGGTCGCGGAGCGCGAAGAGATCGACCGCTGGGTGATGCACCGGCTGCAGGGCTTGCTGGAGGTCTGCGGCAGGGCCTACGACCGCCACATCTACCACGACGTCTACCATCAGGTGCAGAACTTCTGTGCCGTGGACCTGGGAGCGTTCTATCTGGATGTGCTGAAGGATCGCCTGTACTGCTCCAAACCGGATGCGGCCCTCCGGCGCAGCGCCCAGTCCTCGTTCTATGACGTGGCGTCGGCGCTGACCCGGCTCCTGGCGCCGATCCTCGTGCACACCGCCGAGGAGGTGTGGTCGGTGCTGCCCGGCGCGAAGGCTCGCCATGAAAGCGTTCATCTCTCCGAACTGCCCGCCGCCGATCCGTCTCTCCGCGACGAGCGGTTGGGGGAAAACTGGCAGCGGCTGCGAGAGGTGCGGGATCGGGTGAACGCGGCCATCGAGCCGCTGAAGCCGAAGACCCGGAACGACCCCAACTTCATCCTCAAGAGCAGTCTGGAGGCGGAAGTGACGCTGACCGCGGGTCCGGATTGGGCGCCGCTGCTGAAACAGTACGCTGCGGAGCTGCCCGGAGCGTTGATGGTCCCGACCGTGCGGTTGGCAGAGTCCGCCGACCCGGGACTCGGCGTCTCGGTGATTCGCGCCGAGGGAGTTCGGTGTGAGCGATGCTGGCTGGTGCTGCCGGATGTGGGCTCGCGTGCCGGGCACGAGGACCTCTGCGGCCGCTGCGCCGACGCGGTTCAGCCCTGATTCGCGTTCGTACGGGTGCTTCGTCCTCCGGGCGGAGCACCTGACCGCAGCCCCGGGAAGGACCTCCAGGGGACGGCAGGCAATCCATGACCGGATTTCAACCCGCCGCTCCGAAGAGGCTTCCCGATGCACCGACTTCACCGACGCACGTTCCTCCTGGCCGCTGTGATGGCGCCTCTGGGCGCCGCAGCCTCACCGGATGCCGCCGCAGCCGCCCTTCAAGCCGACGCGCGCCTCCAGGCGATCCTCGACGAGATGCGCTCTCCCGAAAAAGAGACCCGGCTGAAGGCGATCTCCAAACTCGTGCACTACGAAGGCGGAGAAGACGCGAAAATCCCCGCGCTCGACGCGCTGCGCGGCGCCATGAAGGATCGCGAGCCCGAAGTTCGAGCGGTCGCCTGCACGGCCACGGGCAACATGCGGGAGCGCGCATCCCATGCCGTGCCGGACCTCACCCGCCTCTTGAAGGATCCCGATCGCGAGGTGCGGCAGTGCGCGGTGCGGGCGCTCGGCCGCGTCGGGCAGCCGGCGCTGGTCTCCCTGAAGGCTATCCGGGCCAGCACTGCGGACTCCGATCCGGTAGTCCGCGTGGTCGCGCACGGATCCCTGGTGCGACTGGGCCAGGACCCGTCGCAGCACATGCCCGCCCTCATCGAGGGAATGCACAGCGCGGACCCGCTGCTCCGGTACAAGTCCGCCCATTCGTGCGAGCCTCTGGGCGCCGCGGCCGCTCCCGCCGTCGAGCACATCGCGCGCCTTCTGGCGGATGAAAATGAGCAGGTCCGCCACTATGCCGCCCGCGCGCTGGTGAATCTCGGGGAAACCGCCCGGCCGGCGCTCCCCGCGCTTCGCGCCGCGCAGAAGTCGGAGCGCGTGAAGAACAACCTCGGCCTGATCGACGCCGCAATTCGCAAGCTGGAGGCGCGCTAGACGCGTTGAGGGTGGTTCACACGATGGGTAAGCTCGCACTCTCCCCGGGTCGGTTCCCGCTGGTGCTGCTGGGCGCCGCTCTCTGCTGCGCTCTGGCGTCTGCCTCGTCCGTCGTCGCACAGTCCGGAACGGCTGCGGGCACGCCTCGCCCGCCGGAGGAGATCGGCGTCTCCGCAGGGGGTTCCGGGGTTCTGATCGAGTCCGATGGGAGCCTGAGCCGCTACTCCCTGCGGGCGCGCGCCGACGGCGCCGACGTGCAGATCCGAAGGTCCACCGACTTCGGTCGCACCTGGACCCAGCCCGCCACCCTTGCCGGCATCAAAACGCCCTACGGCGCGTCGCTGCATACGCTGAGATCCAGGTCTGGGACCCTGCACGGCTTTTTCGCCCGGCTTCGTGGGGAGGGCCGAAATCCCGCGGTCGACCGCTTCATCGATCTCTGGCACCTCCGGTCACAGGACAACGGCAAGACCTGGACCGAGCCGTCTCGGATCTTCGAAGGGTACTGCGGCTCCTTTCAGCAGGTGGTGGAGCTGCGGAGCGGCACGCTGGTCCTGCCCTTCGCCCGCTGGATCCCCAACCGACCCTCCGCGCCCCCCACCGGCTCGAACGTCACGACGGTGGTCTACTCGCGCGATGGCGGCGCCACGTGGAGCGTTTCACCCGCGGAACTGACAGCCCCCTGCGCCGCCGGATTCAACGGCAACAACTACGGCGCGATCGAACCCGTGATCCTGGAACTGAAGGACGGGCGGGTGTGGATGCTCATCCGCACACAGGCCGGCAGGCTGTATGAGGCGTTCTCTCGCGACGGCATCTCGTGGTCCTCCGCGCAGCCCAGCCGCTTTGTGTCCTCGACCTCGCCGGCATTCCTGCTCCGGCTGAAGGATGGACGTCTGGCGGTGTTCTGGAACAACTGTGAGATGCCGGAGCGGGTCGATGGGCAGGGGGTCTACGGCGGACGCGATGCGCTGCACGCCGCGATCTCCTCAGACGAAGGCAAGACGTTTGTCGGCTATCGCGAGGTCTACCGGGACCCCTATCGAAGCATCGACCCACCCCGCTCCGGAGATCGCGGCACGGCGTACCCCTGGGCAGCCGTCGGGGCGGACGGAACAATTCTGCTGATCAGCGGTCAGGGCGAGCGCCGTCGAAGGATGCTGCGCGTGGATCCCGCCTGGATCACCGCCGGAACGGCGGCTTCATCTTTCGAGAACGGGTTGGAAGACTGGTGCGTCTACAAGCCCTACGGCCCGGCACGCGGGTTCTGGCGGGCCCGGCATGCGGGGCCTGCGCTGCAGCCGGACCCTGGCGGCTCCGGGAAGTCCGTGCTGGTTCTCGGTCGACCTGCCGGACAGGATGCGGATGCCGCAGTCTGGAACTTCCCCGGCGGATCCACCGGCGTCCTTCGGATCAGGCTCAGAGTTCCCGCCGGCTCGGAGGGCGTGGCGATCTCGCTCGCCGATCACTTCCTCGATCCCACGGACACGCGGTGGGCCGACCGCTCCCGCTATCAGCTTCGCCTCGGCGGCTCTGGCGGTGTCGCACTGCCGGCGGACGGCGCCTGGCATGAGGTGAAGCTGTCGTGGCAATCCGGTGAGCGAGAGGCGCGAGTCTCGTTGGACGGATCCGAGATCCGGCGCCTGGAACCCTCCGGGAACGGAGCGGAGGCGCTCAGCTACCTCCACCTGCGATCCCTGGCGGAGAACTCCGGCTCGGCGGGCGCACAGATCGCGGCGGTGTCAGTCGACGTGAAGCGCTGACGTTCTGCGCTCGGGATGGGGACGGCTCTGCTGCACCGCGGCGATGAGCTGCTCCAGGTCCGCCATCGCCCCGATCCCCTCGTCGCCGCAGGCCAGCCGTTTGTGCTGGGGCGGGGCGATCCGCAGGTTGGGGCAGGCAGCGTTGATCCGATCGCAAATCTGGAGCGAACTGCCGGGTTCGGAAAACTCGCCCCCACCGTGGTCCGCCAGCAGGTTCTTCAGGTGTCGGGCGGTGACCGGGTGTTCCCACATGAAGGTGTTCATCGCAGGTGCGAGGATGATCGGCCGACCCGTATCCCACGCCCGATAGATGCAGGTGATGAGGTTATCCGAGAGCCCCAGCGCCATCTTGGCGAGGGTATTGGCATCCAGCGGCGCCATCAGGAGCACGTCGGCCCACCGTCGCAGTTCGATGTGCAGTACCGGCTCGCCGATTTCAAAGCGCCGCCCAACCGGCCACTCGTCGGAGTCGCGGAGGACGGGTTTCGAGGGAAGGGGCGGCGAGAACTCCACTGGGGGGAGATCCGACGGATCGAAGAACACGAGCGAGGGCTCGGTCGCGGCCACGCGGAGCGTGTGGCCAAGTTCGGAAAGGCGGCGGCAGAGTTCAGGGACCTTGACGGCCGCTACGGAACCCGTCGTACACAGCAGGACCTTCAGACCGCTTTCCCCCACCGAGACCTCGCTTGCTTGTCTGGGAAGCCGTACGACTCCCCGAGGGGCGAGCAACCCCGAAACGGGGTCGCTCGCGAAGATACGGGGCCGCTGGGCCGCGATCCGGCGCTAGATGTCCAGATCCTTCTTGTCCACGTCGGCCGCGTGAGCCTGAATGAAGTTTCGGCGCGGTTCAACCTTCTCGCCCAACAGGAGGCTGAAGGTGCGATCCGCCTCAATGCCGTCTTCCACCCGAATGGCGAGCAGCTTGCGCTTGTCGACCGCCATCGTGGTCTCGTCCAGCTCATCGGCGTTCATTTCGCCCAGACCCTTGAAGCGCTGGACATACGGATTGCGGCCCGGCACGTCCTTCATCCGTGCCTGAAGCTCCTTCTCGTCCCAGGCATAGGCCTTGTGACGACCGTTGCTGGACGTGATCTTGTACAGCGGCGGGCGAGCCAGGTAGATGTGACCCCGCTCCACGAGGGGCTTCATGTAGCGGTAGAAGAGGTTCAGCAGAAGGGTGCGGATGTGG
>SYKE01000027.1 GCA_005798285.1 Actinomycetota bacterium | reverse complement strand
TCCGGTGAAGAATCAACTCCGCCCTGACAGACCACTAGCCCCCAGACAGCCGCACCATCACCCGGGCCTGCTGGCCGGCGCGCAAGACCACCGGAACCCGGCCGTCGCCCTTACCCGCGCTCCCCGCGTAGACGAATGTCTCCATCACCGGGAGTTCCATGCGGACGCGAACGGTCGCCGTGCCGGAGCGGTCGGCGATGCCGCGGCCCGCGCCTCCGCTCGGCCCCACCTGCACTATGGCATGGGCAGCATTGCCTCCACGGCGGCCCAGCACCTTTACCAGCACGGTCGCTTCAGGGGCGGACTCCTGCTGTGGCCTACGGCGCTGCGCTTGCGCCGCCGTGCAGACTGAGACGCCGAACCCCAACAGCACCAAAGCAAACAATCGTCGATGGCGCATGGGTTGATCTCCTTTGATCACAAGACTCCCTCGATGAATTCGGCCGCGAGAGCCGAGTCAAAAAGACTGACGTTTGATCTTCAGAGAAAGTTGCATCGCTGTGGCAGAGCAATTGCGCCTCGATGGACGAGTCTGGCGGTAGTTGTCGCACGCCGGCAAAAGCAAAAAGGGGAACGGCGGTCAAGGACCACCGTTCCCCAGAGAGTCGATTCGGGATGGAGTCCTACTGCGGGGCGCGGGCGGCCGGCCAGCCCGTTGCCGGGATGGTGGTCCACTTCTTGCCGTAGGTAAGCGTCTTCACATGGCCGTCCATGTAAAGAGCATTGTAGCCTCGGGAGTGATTGAATTTGGTGTTCGGGGGAAGCGCATCCGGTCCGTCCCAGCCGAAGGCGCCACGCTCAATGAAGAGCATCCGTTCGGAAACCCGGTCCGACCGGCCGCTTGGCGGATCATCGTTCAGGTTTACGTAGCCGCTGGGGTAACGCACACACGGGAACGGACCGGAAGCTCCGGCTGAGCTACCCGGGCACCACGTGTTAAACACCCAGTTCGGGAACCACTGGAGTGACTGGAGCCCGTTTGAGATGTTGCTCGGACTCGCGGCGCGAGCCTTGTCGGACGGGCAATAGAACACCTGCTTGTTCTTGATGTAGGGCCCGAGCTGCACATGCATGATCGTCCTGTAGAACTCGCGTCCGTAGGAGCAACCCCCAAAGTTTGGCCCGCCATCGCCGGGATTGAACCCGGCCCAACCGCCCCGAATCGTTCCGGATACCAGATTGCAGTCCGGCCCGTTGGCATCTGGGTTCACTTCCCAGTTTCGGCGACCTGGATAGGTCCCCATGGGATACTCGTCGTCGTAGTCCTGCAGATACATCATCAGCGCGGTGCCGATCTGTTTCTGGTTGCTGATGCAGGCGGTCGAGCGAGCGGACTCGCGCGCCTGAGCGAAGACCGGGAACAGGATGGATGCCAGGATGGCGATGATCGCAATGACCACGAGCAGTTCGATAAGCGTAAAGCCTCGACGCTTCATGTTGGTTTGACCTCACAGTCGACTCGGCGAAATCAGGCAGACGATGCGCTGAGGTCGCCGTTTGCACTCTAGTCCGCCCCCCGCGGCGATCTCCGTCCGGCGGAGTGGTCCGCTGAGGCAGACCGTCGGACCAGAAACGACGCAACGACACGAACCATCGCACAGTTTCGCAGTACGGCTGGAGCATCCTCCACTCTTCCGATGGTTTTTTGCAGACCAGTGGTCAACTGAGCGGAGCTGGAATGCAGACCAGTGGTTCGTGTCGAACCTGAGGCGGGTCGCGGAGAGTCAGAGATGCTGGAACCCATGGCCGGGTGTGGGCGTCTAACGCGAGGCCGTGATTCGTTGTCCATGGAGTTCCGATGGAACACCGGCTTTACAAACAGGTGAAAGCCCATATCACCCGTGATTGGGTGGATACGGGCGAGGGGAATGAACCCCGCAGGCTGCCCGGCGAGCGAGAGCTCCGGGACACCTATGGCGTCAGCCGGCAGACGATCCGAAAAGCCCTCGCGGAGCTTGCCGCTGAGGGTCGCCTGCTGCGCACGCCGGGCTCGAGCAGCCTCGTTCTCCCGAACCATCGCGGGGGTGTGTCAACTCGCACCGGCGACTTCGGGCGGCTGCTCGGATACGTGGCGCCCATCCCAGCGCACCCGGTCACTCAACGAACGCTTCGTGGGGTGGAGGCGGCCGCAGGTGGAAGGGGCTACCGTGTGCTTTTCGCGACCGCCGGAGCGACGGTGGCCGAAGAGGGCCGCGCCGTGCGTGACTCGATTCAGGTCGGAGCCGTCGGCGTGATCGTCTCGCCGATCTGCCGTCGGACCGAGGATCTCGAAGCCGACTACCTGACGGCACTCGATCTCGGGGCGCCGGCCGTGCTGGTCGACACCGCACTGCCCGAGCACCCCCATCCCAAAGTGCAATTCGATAACTATCGCGCCAGCCGGGATCTGGTCTCAGAGCTGCACCGGCGAGGGCATCACTGTATCGCCTGCTGCACCTACTCGGAGCGGTATCGCCATCCTGCGTTGGCCGAACGAGTGCGTGGGTACGAGGTCGCCGTACGAACCCTCGAACTCGCCGCCCATCCCAATCTGATTCACCGATTTGAACCGCCGATCGAGGCCCAGGAGCTCGATCACGCCGTCCGAACCTGGGGCAAACTCCCGTGCCGCCCCACCGCCGTGCTGGCAGCGGAGGACCTGACCGCCATCGCGTTGATCGAAGCCTTCGAGCGCGCGGGACTCCGGGCGCCGGAAGATGTCACGGTGGTGGGATGGGACAATCTGGATGGGGCCGCACACTTCCGGCCCCGATTCCCAACGACGAATCCCGACTTTGAGCGACTCGGTGAAATCGCGTGCGAGCATCTACTCGCGCGCCTCGAAGGGAAGACCAACTTTCCGGGCCTGTACCAGCTTGCCGTGGAACTCTGTCTCGACACTCACGACCGGGCGAGAGAGCGGGCAAAGGACCGCATGGCTCAAGGCCAGTGGCTCGCCTCGTCGTGAGTGCCGACCCCCGATTTCGCGATGGGGTCGGCTTCCACGTCGTCAGGCAGCAGTACGCCGATGCGCGGGCCGGCCTACTTCGCCGGGAGGTGGTCGTCGAACCACTGGGCGAGGATGTGGATGTCGTCAACCAGATTCGGCCAGCCGTGCGCCTTGCCTTCGCGCACGATCAGCTTGTTCTCCACACCCAGCTCCTTGAGCCGTGCGAGGTACGCCTCGGCCTGCTGGATCGGAACCAGGAGATCCTTGTCGCCATGGATGATCAGGGTCGGCGGCGTGTTCTTGTCGGCGTAGGTGATCGGAGAAATCTCTTTGCCCAGCGTAGCCGCCTGCTCGGGAGTCGGGTTGAGCAGACCCCAGGCCGGCCGAAAGTTCTTCAGGGTATCGCTTAGCAAAGCGTTTTCACCGGACTTACCGTAGTTGAGGAAGTCTGTGGGCGGATAGAAGCAGGCCACCGCCTGAACGCGGCCGCTGACTCGATCGATCGGATCCTTGGCTTCCGGGTTGGCCGCCGGACCGCGAGCGCCGAGCATCAGGCTGAGGTGACCCCCCGCGCTGCCGCCGGACACCCCGAGCCGATTGGGATCGACGCCGTAGGTCGCGGCGTTGTACCGCACGAACCGAGCTGCGCGCTCAATGTCCTGCCAGATCTCGGGGATGATGTACTTCGGCTGGCTTCCGTGCACCACCATGAAGACCGTCTGCCCGCGCTTCAGGAACGGCTCGCAAAACCCGGCGTTGATGGCCTCGTGGCTGCTGAACCACCCTCCGCTCACCATGAACAGAACGCCGATTCCGCTCTGTTTCTCCGGTTTGAAGACATCCATCGTCAACGCGACCCCGCCCTTCTTGCGGTAGATGACGTCGCGGATGCGTTCGTATTTCGGCGCCTGAGCGCAAGCCGGCAGCAGCGCCGACGTTGAGAAGCCGACGGTCGCGGCGAGGGGAGCGAGGGACAGGAAGCGTCGACGATTCATGACTGTTGTTCTCCAGACCATGCTTCGGCGACAACCCCCGTGAAAACCTCTCGCCTGACCCCTACTCGGCGGGAGCGATGTTGAGGGTGCGCTCCCGTTCATAGCGCACCATTCCGGGCGCGCTGCCCCGCGGCTTCCTCACATGACGCTTGAGCGTATAGTCCACCGAAACCACCGAGGAGTGCCTGGCTTCACTGTGGGCGGCGGCGATCTCGGCGGCCCGCTGCAGCACCGCCTGCGGCAGGCGGTCCAGCCCGCCGGGCCCGCGCACCACCACGTGGGCTCCGCGAACGGCCCGGGCGTGGAGCCAGATATCATTCGCCACGGCCCAGCGGGTGGTGAGGTAGTCGTTGGAAGTCGCGTTCTCTCCCCAGTAGATTTCCCATCCCTCGAACTCCACGCGGCGAAGGCGGACCCCGGCGGGCAGCGGGTGCTTCCGTACCGGAGAGTTGGATCGCTCGATGACCGGAACCACTTGGTTCTCTCGGATCTGGGCCCGCAGCCAGGTTTCATCCCGCAGCGGGATCGCCAGGAGATCGCCCTCGAGTTCCTCGGCCCGATGGTGAAGTTCAGGGAGCCGGACGAGCGCCGCTTCGGCTGAAGCCGTTCGTCGCCGGTACCGGTGGAACAGGCGCTCCACGTTCTCCTTCTGACTCAGGTCGGGCTCCAGCGGTATCCGGAGGGGCCGTTGTTCGGAGTCATACCAATTTGGGAGCCAGACCTCGCTCGCTCCCGACTCCTGCGGCGGAGCGGCAGCGAGCAGCTCCCCCTGGATTCGAAGCTGCTCTGTTTCATCCAATCCTTCGAGGGCGGCCTCGGCGTCTCGAATGCGCTCCCGCAGGGTATGAAGGGTCCGGCTCAGGTGGGAGGCCGCTTGCTTTCGAAGGCCGTCCAGCAGCGAGACCTGCTCCCATTCGCTGTAGAAGCCGTCCAGCGCCTCGGACATCGACGCCTGGGGTTCACCGTCGGACCAGCCCTCCTGTACGCTCTCGAACGCCCACACGCCGGCGGGCGATCCCTCCCGTCGGAATAGGGTCGGTGTCCACGCGTGGGATCGGACGCGCTCCATCAGAAGGGCGGCGCCCGCCGCCGGCGTTGCTCCCAGCCGGAGGGCTTCGCGGGCCGGGAACGTGCCGAAGCCGCTCAAGCGGCGGGTGAGGTCATCGGCGCCCGCCGCGTCGGCCAGCAGAATCTCGAGCTCTGGGGCCGAAAGGTCTCGCGGGTCGGGGCGGCCGTTTGGCGGATTGACGTACGGCAATCCGGCGGCGACGGGACGTACCCGCGTCATGCCCGCATCCACTGTCTTTAAGGCCCCGAGGATCTGACCCGCTTCGTCCAGAAGGATTGCGTTGCTGTGCTTCCCCATGAACTCAACGATGAGCAGGCAGCTCGAATCGCCCCGTTGGAACTGAAGTCTAAGAATTCGGTCGAAGCCGGGTTGTTCCACCTCCCGAAGTCGGGAACCGCTGAGATGTTTTCGGAGCTGAGCGCAGAACGACGGGGGTGTTGGCGGATTCTCTCGGCGGCGAACGGTTCGGTGGAATCGCGGCCAACGGGCATCGATGGAGATCAACCAGTGCTGCTTGGGTCCGCGGCCCGTCAACTCCAGAACGAGTTCGGCGGGACCGGGACCATGCACCTGATCCACAAACGTTCCAAGCGATCCGGCTTCCAGTTCGTCCACCACCGCGGAGAGACAGAACGAGTCGAAACGCACCGCCTATTGCCCCGCAGCGGCGCCGGACTCGGCCAGCGCTGCTGCAATCTGATCTTCGACTCGCTTCGCCGAGACGGCGCCGATGTGGTGGTTAATGAGGATGGAAAACACAAGCCGCTCCCCCGACTGATTGGTGACGTACCCGCCGAGAGCACTCACATTCGCGAGCGTGCCGGTCTTCGCACGAACATTTGAAGCGGCCCGGGTCCCCGCCATCCTCAGTCGCAGCGTTCCATCGACCGCCGCGATGGGGAGCGAGTTCACGAACGGTGCATTCCATGGCTGCTTCAGGTTCGCCCGGAGCAGCTCGGAGATGAGCCTCGGGGTTACGTAGTCATGGCGAGAGAGCCCCGAGCCGTCGGTCACACGAACGCCTCGGGTGGGGAGTCCGATCTCCCCAAGCCACTTCAGGAGCGCACGACCGCCGGCCGCGGAGGATCCCTCTTTTTCGGAGGCCACGCCTAACTCCTTGAGGAGCATCTCCCCAATCAGGTTGTCGCTGGGTTTGTTGAAGAGGGCGGCAATCTCCGACAGGGGAGGGGATTGTCGGGCCGCGACCGGGTGGGTCGACTCGGGAGCCTTCCCCGGGACCACGCTCCCTCGCAGTTCAACGCCTCGCGCCTTCAACAACGAGCGGAACACCTCCCCGGCGTAGATTGCCGGCTCCTCCACGGTCTGGACCACGCGCGACGGAGCCGCATCGGACGGGATGGTCCCGGAGACGACGATCTCATTTCTCCCCCGTGCCCGAAGCACCGAGAGTTCCGGCAGGCTCCCTACAGCGCCCGTCAGCGCCGTGTTCCTCACGGTGATGCCGGCGGAAGTCGGCTCCACGCGAACGCGGGGTGGCTGACCTGACGACGTGGGTTCCACGAATACTCGGAGGCAGCCCCGATCGAGCGAGAGAGCGCTGATCTGGGCGGCATAGTAGTAGGGCTCGTCATCCCACTCCCAGCCGGTCCCGAGGCGCACTGAATCGTAGCGGTTGTCATCGGCGACCAGATTGCCCGTGACCACTCGAACCCCCGCCGCCCGTACGGCGTCCGCAAGGGCCTCCAGGTCCTTCAACTCCAGCACCGGGTCGCCGCCGCCAACCAGAAACAGGTCCCCACGGACCTTTCCTTTCCGGTCGGGCTCGCGGCCGGACCGGACCGACGTGGTATACCGGTAGTCGGGACCCAGCTTTGCAAGCGCGGCGGAAGACGTGAGCAGTTTCATATTCGAAGCGGGGTTCAGGGAAAGGTCGGGGTTTCGTTCATACAGAACCTCTCCCGACGAACTCGCCAGAACCCGCACTCCGTGGATGGTGCTGGGACCCAGCCGAAGCAAGGCGGCGTCGATTCGGGCAGCGAGTGCCGGATCTTCGGCGGCTCGGCCGGGGTTTGCGGCCAGCGCGGCGATCAACGTGCACCCGATCCCGAGTTTTCGGATCACTCGCCGCGAGTGTTCCCGTTTGAGAGAAGGATCCGTTACAGCCATGCCGCGTCTCCTGGAGCTTCGTGCCGAGCCGAGAAACATCGCGATGAAGAGCCCGTTCGAGAGCGCGCGCCGGCGCTCCACGGTCGCTGAAAACGTCCTCATCACCGCCGTCCTGGAAGATGGTACGACAGGATACGGAGAAGCGTCACCTGCGGGATATGTGACCGGGGAGTCGCCGGCCGATGTGCTTCGGGCCGCAGCCACCGTGGACCGTCACCTGAGGTCGGTTGAGGTGGAAGAGACGGCGAACTGGTCCCGCACCCTGAACGACGTTCCGGGCGCAGGGCACACCCTGATCAGCGCGGTCGAGATGGCGCTTCTTGATGCGCTGACCCAGTGCTGGCGCATACCTCTGTGCGTCTACTTTGGCGGGGGCGGTCGCTCTGTTCGCTCGGATCTGACGGTTCCCATCTCGACCGCGGAGCGCGCGGGGGAGCTCGCCGCCGGCGCCGCCGCGTCCGGCTTTCGCTCCTTGAAAATCAAAGTGGGTGGTGCGGACCGGGAAGCGGACTTCCAGCGGGCCCTGGCGGTGCAGCGTGCTGCTCCAACGGCAGCGGTGAGATTGGACGCCAATCAGGGATTTGCCGCCGAGGAGGCGTTGCAGTTCCTGGATCGCTGTCTGCAGGCAGGCATCCGGGTGGAGATGATGGAGCAGCCCGTGCCTCGGGAGGACCTCGCCGCTCTGGAGCATGTGACGGCCCGGAGCCCGGTCCCGGTGCTCGCGGATGAGGCCGTGGTCACGCCGCGCGACGCCGTGACGATCGCCGCGCAGGGGGCCGCCCACGGAATCAACATCAAAGTGGCCAAGGCCGGGCTGATTGGCGCGCTGCAGATCATTGCAATCGCACGGGCCGCCGGGCTGAAGTTGATGCTCGGCTGTATGCTGGAGTCGACCCTGGGAATTGGCGCCTCGCTCCACCTGGCGGCCGGAACCGGCGCCTTTGAGTTTCTGGATCTGGATTCCCATCTGTTGATTGGTGAGAAACCGGATGGAAACCCGTTTCATCAGGCGGGAGACGTTCTCACGGTCGCCGAAAACCGGATGGGATTGGGTTGGCGACCGTGAGTTTACGATCGGGCTCCGCGACGCTAGGATGGAAGGGAGTGTGCTGGTGCTGCGGTTTCGACCCGTACGGCCGTCGGCTCCTCTCCCTACACGACGACGGGCCGCCGGACCCGCTCGACGTAAAGAACGATCTGCTTGTCGCAGCCTCTCCACCGGAAACCGAACCAGGTTTGGATCGGCGGACCCTCCCGCCGATCCGGCCTCAGGCCATGCCTGAATCCTCGTCAGCCAGCCGGTGCGAGACCTCCGACGCCGGTCACCTCCATGAGGCGCCCCCCCGCAACCGCGGAACGATTGGCGGCGAGGACGGCATCCAGAGAATTCAATGACGATGGGTAGGGACTTCGGCAGAGGGTGGGATCGCCTTCTCGAATTGCTCGTGCAAACGCCGCAGCCTGGAGAGCGAAGGCGTTTTCCGGGACCTCCGTCGACCAGACGACCTGTCCATTTTCAAGGACTTGCTGCGCCGACCATTCGAAATGTGCGTTCTCGCAGACGATGCTGACATCTCGTCGCTGGTGTCGAACGTCGCTCAAGCAGCGCGATGTGGTGAAGTTCGCTGCTTTCAGGCCCTCCAAGAGGTAGTTGACGAGATAGGCGTGGGGCAAATTCATGGGGCCGCGCTCGGGATCCCCCTCGCTTCGCGGCACATAGAATGCCGAGGCGTGGGTGATGTCGCCGAGAAACCACCGGATGAGATCCACCATGTGAATGGTGTTCTCGACGAACGAGCCTCCCGAAAGCTCCATCCTGCTGGTCCAGTATCGGATCGGGTTGCCGCTGTAGAAAAGCTGGACGTTCGCGTGGCGCACGAGGCAGTCGCCAAGTCGGGTCTTCAAGTACTCGGCGGATGGATAGTAGCGGCTCTGGAATCCTACCTGGCTAATGATGCCGGCCCGCTCAATCTCCTGGCTGAACGCTGTGGCCTGTCCGACATCGAGACTCACGGGCTTTTCGACAAAAAGATGGATGCCTTGATTTGCTGCCAGGCGTTCGGCATCGGTGTGCGCGGTGGGGGGGAGCAGCACATAGAGCGCGTCCAACCGTTCGCGCTCCAGCATCTCGTGATGATCCGTGTAGCGTCTCCCGGCCCCGAGTTCGACCGCAGCGAAGTCCAGCGCCTCGGGATCTCGTTCACAAACGGCGGCGATGCAAACCTCGCCGCGCTCCAGGAGCGGTTTGAGCGCCGGGAAGTGAGCCGTACGGGCGATGTAGCCGGCGCCGATAATCCCATACCGAAGCGGTGTCACAGAGGTACGCCTTTCCCAGATCGCGAGAGTGAGAGGATACGCGCCCGGAGTTCGGCATCGAGGGGGCATGCTTCACTCGTCGCGCAACTCCGTTCGAGCTCGGGGATGTCCCGCACTCCAGTCAGCACGGTTCCAACCCCCGGATCATCCAGCAAGAAGCGCAATCCCACTTCCTCGATCGGTGAGGGGTGATCGGCCAGCATCGACTCCAGCGCATCCAGACGCTCGTACAGATCGGCGAATCTCCCGGCTCGAATCCAATCGTCACGCTTACTCCCGAGCAGTCCGGCGTGGAGCGGCGACGCCAGAATCAGGGCCACGTCGTGTTCGGCGGCGGCAGGGGCGAGCTGATCCAGCGCATCGGTCACCAGCATGTCGTATCGCAGGTAGGTGATCACCGATGCGAAGGCGCCGGTGGCGACGGCACGCGCCATCAGATCAAGGTCGGCGCCGGTGATGCCGATGTGAGTGGTGAGGCCCTGGGCCTGGATCTCCTCCAGCGCCAGCAACGTCATGCCGGGACCGAAGATCCGATCCCACCCGGCGATTTCCGATTCGTGGATCTGCAGCAGATCCACTCGATCTCTCCCCAATCGCTTCAAGCTGGCTTCGAAGCCGCGCCACACGGTGTCCCGGGTGTAATCGAACGGCTCCGGGTAGTAACCGACCTTGGTGGCCAGGAAGTGGGGCTGATCGACGTCGCGAAGCGCCAGCCCCATGATCTCTTCACTGCGGCCCCGGCCGTAGAGCGGGGCGGTGTCGAAGTAGTTGACGCCGAGTTCGAGCGCCCGGTGCACCACCCCGATCCCGTGGTCGGGCGGGAGGGCGCCCTCTTCTGGTCGGCCGTAGAACCAGGCTCCACCGAGGCCGATCTCACTGACCTGCCACTCCGTCTTCCCGAATCGGCGATACTTCACTTCCACCCTCCGCGGTCGGTTTCTGAGACCCTCCCGGGATTTGCACCCCCGGTCTCTTGAGACCTTCTGCGGTCTCCGATGAGCCGGAGCCGCGAAGGTTCGGTCTGGGAGGTCGGCCAACCGTTAGACCGGTGTCCGGAGGAGAGCTTCCGGGATGGAGAAGGGTCGAGGACGAGATGAGCAAACCCCGAGTCGCGCTAACGCGATGTGCCGCCGCATCCACCGATGCGGAGATCACGGCGAGAACCGAGGAGACGATCTCGATGGCCGGCGACCTCGCGCCTCGATTCGCCGGGAAACGGAAGATCGTCCTGAAGCCGAACATCGGGATCGATCGGGTGCGGCTTACCGGCGGCCGCCAGACCGAGTTGACCGAACCTGCCGTCACGGAAGGCGTCATTCGCGCGCTCCGCAGGGTTACCGATGCGGAGATCGTGATCGGCGACGCGCCCACCGACGACACGGCGGATCTGCTGTACGCCAAGCTCGGGTACGTGGAAATGTGCTCCCGTTACCCCGGCGTTCGGATGGTGGATTTCGGCCAGGGACCCTTCGTAGAGGTGGACGTGCCGGGACGAAGCGTTCAGTTCTCGAAGTACTGGCTGCACCAGGACCTCGCCGACGCCGACGCCTGCGTCTCGGTCGCCAAGATGAAGGCGCATCGATCCCTGGGATGCACACTGTGCATCAAGAACCTGTTCGGGCTCACACCGTGGCGCGTGTACGGTCAGCCCCGCGTCTACCTGCACGATCGGCAGGTGAGGCTGCCTCGAGTGCAGGTGGACCTCCTCGCCTACTTCCGCCCTTCACTCTGCGTGGTGGACGGAATCATGACGGCGAACCACGGGGAGTGGCACGGGACGCCGATCGAGACCGGAGTGCTGCTGGCGGGCGACAATTGCGTTTCGGTCGACAGCGTGGGGATGCAGGTGATGGGCTTCAACCCGATGGGGGATTACCCGGACCACCCACACTGGTATCGCCGAAACAGCATCCCCATCGCCCACGAGGAAGGGCTGGGTGTCGCGGATCCCACCGGAATCGAAGTGGTGGGGCTGGAACCCGCCCAGGTTGCGCAGAAGTTTGAAGTTCAACCCTACGGCGAAGGGAGCGCTGCGCGTGTGGACGAGCTCTCCGCGGGTCTCCGGTGCGTCACTGCGTATCAGGAGGCGCGCGACACGCTCTTCGAACGGCACCCCTACCGCTTTCTCACCTATCGCAACGGGGTTTTGCTCTGGGACGCGCCCGACATGGCGACCACACAGCGCCTGGAGAAAGAGCGCACCACCGACTGGCGGGACGCGCCGCACTTCACGATCCAGGCGCGACCCCGGAACGAAGAGATCGAGCGACTGGATGTCTACGCGTCCGGTGGTTGAATCTCTCCGCCGGCTTCGTTAATCTAAGGGTGGGGAAACCACCATGAAACGACGACTGCTGGGATTGACCGCGATCTGCGTGCTCGGCGGCCTTCTGCAACTCAACTCCGAGACTTGCTGCCGGCCGGTGGAGTTTGATTCCACGGAGCGCATCGCCTTCAATCGCACCAAGCCCCCGAGCCCACCCAAGCCGGACGGCGACAAGAAGAAACCGAAGTTCGCTCCGCAGCTTCCCGGCTAGATGGCCGCGGCCGACCGGGCTCGGTGGTCACCCGGCGTCCCCGTCGGGCTGGTGTTGGGAGGACTGTTTGGGGCGGCGGCGCTGACCGATCGCGCCACGGGTTGGGCCGGTCACCCGCAGTTGCTCCTCACCCTCACCTATGCGGCTCTCGCGATTGCCGTGCTGATGGCGCTCGCCGGCATCCGTTCCGCAAGAGCAGTGTCCCCCCATCGGGTACTACCGCTCTTGCTGGTGCTGGCCGCTCTGACGGCCGGGTATGTGCGGGCCGTCCGGGCCGGCGCCGACGTCACACCGTGGGTATTGCAGGGAGCTCTGGATCGCGGCGACGCCTTGATGCATGCCGGCCGCACCGATGAGGCCCATCTGGTTTACCGCGAGGCGCATCAGCGGTTTCCGCGGGCCTTTCCGGTGCTGATGCGGTTGGGATCCCTCAATTACGTGCTCACCGACTTCGACCGGGCCCGCCGATACTACGAGCAGGGGCTGGAGGTGTCGCCGCCGGAGAGCCGGTGGCGGGCCCTGAACGATCTTGCCCAGACGTACTGGAAGTTGCTTCGCCCGGAAGACGCCATTCGCCGCTATTGGGAGGCCGACGAAGCTGGAATACCCCCGTCGGATCGGATCGACTGGCACTACCGTCTTGCGTGGGCCTACTTCGACGCCGGGGACTACGACGCCGCGATGGAGCACTACGATGTGGTGGCACGGTCGGGTGGGAGATACGCCGCATCCAGTCACTACAATATTGCCTGTGCGCTCGCTCAGAAGATGAAGCGTGCACCGGACCAGACCGTACGGCTCGAACTCGCGGAGAGTGCAGTCGATCACCTTCGGTCGGCCTGGCGAGAGGAAACCGACCCGACGGAGCGTGAAGCGCTGAGAACGGGAGTGACAGGACCAATCGGGGATCGCGACCCGGAACTCTTTCCCCTGCGCTCCACAGCCGTCTTCCGAGCGCTTCTCACGGAGATTCGATGACCGGACCCACGTTCAACACTGCGGGCTACCACGGCCTTGCGCCCCACGGGTATCGGTACTGTCCGCGCTGCGGCGGAGCGTTAAGCGATCGAGTCATCAAGCCCGGCGAGGGGCCGAGACTCGTCTGCGGGTCGTGTGGATTTGTGTTCTACCTCGATCCCAAGTTGGCCGCAGGGGTTGTCGTGGAGCATGACGGTCTCGTCGTGCTGCTTCGAAGGGCGATCGAGCCGGCTTACGGTCGATGGGTCTTCCCCGGCGGATTCGTGGACCGCGGGGAGCACCCGGAGGAAGCGGCGGTGAGGGAGGCGCGGGAAGAAGCAGGGGTGGAGGTTGCGCTGGACGGGATGCTGGGGATTTACAGCCACCCGACGGGGAGCGCGGTGATAGTGGTGGCGTACCATGGCCGAGTCGTCTCGGGAACTCCCAGGGCGCTCGACGAGAGCCTGGACATCGGCTTCTTTCAACCGCACGAGATTCCCTGGATGGAGCTTGCGTTTGCCACGACACGGCAAGCGCTGGCCGCGTTCGCCGAGTTGAAGGGAGCTAGTGCTCCCCAGGACGGCGCTCCCGACGTGCCCTGGGGAGTTTCTCAAACCGCGAGCAGAGCGTCCCGGGCGGAACCGCTTTTGACAGAGTCGAGCAGTCGCCAGGACCTCCGGGCTCCCTGGGTGAAGTGAACCGAGTTCGTACGCAGAGTCACCCGTACGGCGGCCGCGCAGAGGTTCCCATGTCGAGCACCATTCAAAAGATTCAGGACAACCTCGAGTCGGTCATTCGCGGCAAGACCGAGAGCGTGCGGCTGGTTCTCACCTCGCTGCTCGCCGGGGGCCACCTCTTGCTGGAGGATGCGCCGGGTACCGGAAAAACGACGCTGGCCAAGGCGCTCGCGCAGTCGATCGACGGCAAGTTCAAACGCATTCAGTTCACGCCGGACCTGCTGCCCGCCGATATTTTGGGGGGGTCCATCTACAGCCAGAGCGAAGGCCGCTTCGACTTTCGACCAGGCCCCGTGTTCGCGAATGTGCTGCTCGCGGACGAAATCAACCGTACCTCACCGCGAACGCAGTCGGCGCTGCTCGAGGTGATGAGCGAGGGGCAGGTCACGATCGAAGGAGAGCGTCGCGATCTGCCGAAGCCGTTCTTCGCGATTGCGACTCAGAACCCGATTGAGTTCCACGGAACCTATCCGCTGCCCGAGGCTCAGCTTGACCGGTTTGCAATGCGGATCACGCTCGGATACCCCGGCTTTGAGGATGAGGTGGATGTCCTGTTCGCGCAAAGTCAGCGACACCCATTAGACACGATGGTCTCCGTGGTCTCGCGTGAAGAGATCCTCGTGGCGCAGCAGCAGGTGAGAGCGATCCGTGTCGATCGATCCGTCGCGGAGTACATGGTCCGGCTCGTCGAGAAAACGCGGAAAGATCCGCGCCTCCGGCTCCCAATTTCGACCCGAGGCGCCCTCGCACTCTTCCGTTTGAGCCAGGCCCGCGCCCTGATTGACCAGCGCGAGTTTGTGACGCCAGACGACGTTCGCGCACTTGCCCTCCCCGTGCTGGCTCACCGGATTGTGCTCGATGCGAAGACCCGGTTCTCCGGTCTTGGGCCGGGAGATCTGGTGCTGGAACTGCTGGAGAGCGTTCCGGTCCCACGGTAACTCACGGTGTCAACTCCAACCGCATCACAGAGTTGGAGTGAGGCGGTCCACTGTAGTTCTCCCGACCTCCGCCAATGACTCAGTCATCGAGAGTTTGACGGCCCGCCTGCCGGCGCCGACGACCCCGGATGAAGAGACACAGATCAGGAAGCGGAAGACACGACCATGGGACGCACGACACGACAGCAGAACACCGCCAACGGCTGGAACCCCGATTGGATCAGCCTGACCGAGATCCGGCAGGATGACGTCGATGCTCGATACGGCCGCGCACTCGTTGGCACGATGCCGGATATGAACTCCCTCGACACTTTGGGCCTGTACCACACGTTCACCGGCACTGGAACCTCGGTCGCCGACGGTCACAGGGATGCCGAGGATCGTATTCTGGCGCCCGATGCGCGGTGGGCCGGCGGGATCGGAAAGCTCCCCCTGATTTCCCTGATCGCCGCCTGACCCATAGAGGCGTCTGGAGACTCGGGAAGCGTTGAACCCGAACTGCTGGTCGGACGTCTCGTGTTTGACACGAGATGGGTCGCCGGCGCAGGAGTTCGTGGTGATGGTGACGCACCGAGTCATGGCGTAGGGACTCTGGAGGTGGGTTATGGATCGACGAGAACTGCTGACTGCGGCGGCTGTCGCGGCTTTGGGGATTCGCGCGGTGGACGCCGCCCCGCTACGGCGCTCCCAGATTGAAGAGAGCCTGGTATTCGTCTGGTCCATGCATCAGGAGGACGGCGGCTTCCGGCCCGCGCCGGCTGCTGGGCTTTCCACACTCGGTAGTGTGGTGGCGGGCACCCGCGCTACGCGCTACTTCAAGGGCGCCCTGAAGTCGAGAGAGACCCTCGCGAAATTTGTTCAATCCTGCCATGCCGAAGCCGGCGGCTTTGCCGACCGGCCCGGATTGCCGCCGGATCTGCGCTCCACCGCGATGGGTCTGATGGCGCTCAAGGAGCTGGACACGCCTCTGGCGGAGATCGGCAAGCACTTCGCCGCCTACTTCGAACGCGAGGCGAAGACCGCCCCTGAGATCTACATCGCTGCAGCCGCGTTGCATGCCGCCGAGATTCCGCCCGCCAATCCGGCGCGGTGGCTGGAAGTCTATCGGGCCACTCGGACGGGCGAGGGCACGTACGGTCCGACGGCCGGCGACTCCGCACGAGCGGCCGTCACCTTTCTGAGACTCGGCGCCGAGCTGCCCGAGCGCGATGCGCTGATCGCGAACATCAAGCGCGCACAAACGTCCGAGGGTGGCTTCCGCGGCGCAGCGGGCCCGGATCTTGTCGCCAGCTACCCGTGCATGCGTGCGATGAGTCTGTTGAAGGTACGACCGGACGTGGATGCCATGCGCCGTTTCGTCGCTGCCTGCCGCGGCGCGGATCACGGATACGGATCGGCCCCCGGCCAGCCTTCGGCCCTGTCACCCACCTACTACGCCGCTATCATCTCCCACTGGCTCGATGAGTTCGAAGCCTGACATTCATCTGCCGCGCGTGGGAGACTGCCTCCACCTGCTGCACCCCGTTCGCTGCGCCGTGTGCTCCCGGGTGGGCGCCTGCTTCTGTGGGAGTTGTCGGGCCACCGTGCTGCCAGCTCCCGGCCGGGCGTGTCCTTCGGCTCTTCAGTCCGTCACGTCGGCCGGGCTCCACCACGGTTCTTTGAGGGAAGCCGTACTCGCGCTCAAGTACGCTCGCCGAGTTGATCTGGCCGGCGAATTCGCCGAGATGGCCTGGATCGCGATGGGCGCTTCGGCAACCGGGTGGGCGCACCTGGTGTGCCCGGTTCCGCTCCACTGGTCCCGCCGAATAAGTCGCGGCTACAACCAGGCCGGCCTCCTCGCCGAGAGCATCGGCCGGCTGCTTGGGGCGCCATCGGTCTCAGATCTGGTTCGCAAGCGCGCGACGCCTCGGCAGGTCGGATTGTCCGCCCTGGCACGCCGCGACAATGTTCGCGGGGCGTTTGCGGCGCCAAACACAACTCGCCTGCGGGGGGCACGAGTCCTATTGGTGGATGACGTCTGGACCACGGGCGCCACGCTCTCCGAGTGCGCCGAGGCACTCCTCCGTTCCGGGGCAGCCGAGGTGCGAGCTGTCACCGTGAGCTGTGCGCCAGAACCCCGATGAACCTGGAACGGCCGGACAGCCCGGGAAAGCGCGACACGCGCAGCGATTGGTGGAGAGACGCGGAAGGCGACTCAGAGCGTCGGCGCCTGGTAGAACTGGATCTCTGGGAACTTCACTCCGTCATCCCGGCAGCGGCCACCCGAGCGGCGCCGCTTGAAGAATGGATCGAGCTGCTGAGGAGTCCCCATGCCGCCTATCGCTGGTGGGGATTGGAAGGGCTTTCCCGAGCTGACCGTGCCGGCGAAGCGCTCTCGGATGTCGCAGCGCTCGTCCACGATGTAAACCTGGATGTTCGACATCGTGCCGGGCTGCTGTTGGAGCGCGTGGCGCCGGGTCTGGCTCGAGCCGCCATCGCTCCATGGCTCGCCCACTCTGATCCCCGGACGCTGACTCATGCGCTGACCGTGCTCGGCAAACTGCGCGCCGGGGAGAGTCTGGTTCCGATCCGGCGCTTGAGCCACGACTCGCGGCCCGAAGTGCGAGCGGCGGCCCTTCGAGCGCTCGGACAGCTCGGTGATCGCGAGTCCGTTCCGTACCTTACGCACTGCCTCCAGGACGCTCATCCCGCTGTGCAGTGCGCCGCGCTCCTCGCGCTGGTCGAGCTGAACCCCGCCGCCGGCCTGGGTCCCGAGTTGTTCGCTCGGGTGCTCGGGCTCGCGGAGCCGGCGATCTCGGAGCTCATTCGCGGCCTCACGTCGCTGGGTGATCCCGGAGTCGGCCTGCTGGCGCAGTTACTGCTTGTCGGTCATCGACCTATCCGAGACAGCATCGTTCTGGAGCTCCAACGGACGCCGGATGCCGCGATCGGAGTGACTCATCGGCAACTGATCTCTCCACTGCTCGATCCGGATGGCCCCTGGCTCCGGGATCGGATGCTGGTGACGCCGGCCTGTCGCCGACTGGCGGACCGAATTGGTCGGCTCACCGAGTCGAGAGCGAGCGTGCCGATCCCGTCCGGCTCGAGGGGGTTCGAGACCGCAAACTTGCCCGGCGCCGGGCAGGACGCCCCCTGAGCGGCGAGGAAAGAGCGACGCGTGGGACGAGCCGGGGGAAGACGGACGGCGCACGAAAGAGGTCGAGATGCTGGGATGTTCGGGATGGGCGGCATCCGGTTCGGATCAGATTTGCTACGTACAGACCGGCGACGGACCGGATGTGATCTTGATCCCCGGGCTCGGCGCCTCGCGGCACAGTTGGTGGGCCGTCGTGCAATCGCTCGCCGCCAGCTTCCGCCTGACCGCGCTGGATCCCCGGGCCCACCATGAGTCTTCGGGCCCCGAGGAACCCTTCACGGTGGGAGACATGGCCTCCGATGCGCTCGCGGTGATGGATTCGGCGGACGTGACACGGGCGGTCGTCGTCGGGAGTTCGATGTCGGGCGCGGTGGCCCTCAATCTGGCGGCGCTGCACCCGGACCGTGTCTCGGGCGTGGTCTCCGTCGGCGGCTTTCACCAGTTGCCGCCCGCCGGCGCTGCCCGAATGCGAGAGCGAGCGGCGATCGCCCGGGAGCAAGGGATGACGCCCCTGGTGGACATGGTCGCCGCCGGCGCCCTGAGCCCACACACCCACGCCCTTCAGCCGGCTCTGGTGGGCTTCTTTCGCCAGATGCTCCACGGAATGCGGTCCGAGGGGTATGCCCGTGCCGCCGAGGCGGTGGCCGACACCAATGTAGCGGGACTCCTGAGTGACGTGAAGTGTCCGGTGCTGCTGCTCAACGGGGCTGAAGAAAGGGTGGCTCCTATTCAGACCACGTCCGCCCTGTTGTAGCGGCTCCCCAATGCGACGATGAAGCTGATTCCGCAGGCCGGCCATCTCCCGCACATCGAGCAGCCGGGATTGTTCTGTGCTGCGCTGGCGGAGTGGCTCGCGGTCATCGACTTTGAGTGATGGTCCGGGACTGGCGGCGGCCCCGACGGGTTCAACCGGTCGGGTGGCCGCCGCCCAGGGGCTGCGCATCCGGCTGTGGGTCCCGGTTCCAGTCCCAGAACCAGTAGACCAGAGCCCTCCACTCCCCGAAAGGCTCGAACGCTGCGAGGATCTCTCGATCTGAAACCTCTTCACCCGCGAACCAGCCTTCGCGCACTACTTTCCGGACCCAGGAGTCGAGTGCGATCTGATCGTACCGTCCGAGCAGCATCAGCAGATTCGCAGTCGCGTACGGACCCATCCCCGCCAGCGCCCGAACCTGTTCGCGGAGCTGCCGGGTTGGAAGCGTTGAGGCCTTCCATTCTTCCAGGGCGTCGTCCGCGGCTGCCATGGCTGCCGAGTGCACATACCGGGCCCGATATCCCAGACCCATATCCCGCAGCCCCTCCACGCCTGCGACCGCGAGCGCCTCCGGCGTCGGAAACGTACGGATGCCGTCGACTCCCGCGGATACCCCGTACCGGCTGCAGAGACCGCGCACCATCGAGCGGGTTCGGGCCCAGGTCGTACACAGCGTGCAGAGCGTCTTCACAACGTCCTCGAACACGGTTGGACTTCGGAGCAGACGTCCATCGCGATGCTGCAGGGCCCGGTGGAGCCCGGAGTGCTGCTCGCAGATTCCATGAAACTCTGCAATCCGTTCATCGAGTCGGTGCGTGTGACGGAGAGTTTGTACGAGCCACTGTGGGTCGACGTTGGCGGGGGTATCCACCTCGACCCGCAATCTGGTGGGACATCCGGGCTGAGAGGATCGCCAGATTACCGCTGCACCCGACGGGGTCGCCAGGGCGTGCCGGAGCACTCCGGCCTCGGCGTCCCAGTGGAAGGGCTCCAGCGCATGCCACCCGTGCCCCTCGACCAGACGGGCCAGGCTGAACGGTTCGACGGCCTCGAGTTCTAGTATCATAGGTCGGACTGGCGCCGGGCTCGTAAGACCGGGCGGTGTGCGGACGGAAGCGGGGAAGGATCGAAGCCAATGACATCCACGTTGAGCGAGAAGAATCCCGCCTCTGGCGGGCCTCGCCGCGACCTGGGATTCTGGTGTCTGGATGTGGCTCCGGCGCTCTTCTACATGGCCATCATCTTCTCCCTGGGCACAGATCGCGCCTCCGCGGGAGAGACCCACACGTTGCTGGAGCGCATTCTCGGCTTCCTGGCTCCGGGTTTGCTCCGCAGTTGGGGATATGAAGAGCTCGAGATCGCGAACAACATCTTCCGAAAGCTGTGTCACTTCGGCGGCTACGGGCTGCTGGGTTTCCTTTATGCTCGGATTGCCCACACGCTCCGGGCCGGCGTCTGGCGGCCGGGAGATGTCTATCGGATCTGGCTCTGCGCGGCGGTCTGGGCCGCCGTGGATGAGTATCACCAGTCCTTTTCGCCGTCTCGGGGCGGATCGGCTTACGATGTCGCGCTCGACTCCGCCGGGGCCGGCGCCGTTATCCTCTTGTTCATCTGGAGCACTCACCGATGGCAAACCCGACGAAGCTTGTCCAATCAGATCTGACCTGCATGCTTCGGACCCCAGGCGAGTTCACGGCCGAGCAGGTGTCGCAGGCGATTCTGGGAACGACGGTCGAGTTGCTTCAGCAGCGGGACGGATGGGCCGAAGTTCAGACGCCCGATGGCTATCGCGGTTGGGTGGACGGCCGGGACCTGGTGGATGCCCCCGAGGGTTGGAACGGGCCGTGGGTCGAGTCGGACGAGCTGATGGTGAATCTGCGGCTTCGTCCGAGTTACCTGACGCCTTCGGTGGCTCGGGCGCCGCTTTCGGCACGCCTGCCCAGAGTCGGCGCGACGGATGGATTCATCGAGGTGCTGCACCCGGATGGGCGCCGTCTCTTTACTGAGGCTCACCGATTCAGGAACGGCCGGAGTGAGGGGCCTGCGAGTTCCGGCGACCTGGTGGCTGCGGCGCGCCGGCTGTTGGGGGCGCCCTACCTGTGGGGCGGCTGCACTCCAATGGGACTGGATTGCTCGGGGTTCGTCCAACTTGTGTATAAGCTCCATGGAATCACGCTGCTGAGGGATGCTCACCAGCAGGCGGGAATGGGGCAGCATGCGGAACAACCGGGTGAGGGCGATCTGGTGTTCTTCCACGCGCCGGAGAATCCAGGGCGCATTACCCACGTCGGGCTGGCTCTGAATGGCGAGACGATGATCCATGCAAGGGGGAGTTCGCACGTGAGGATCGATCCGTTCCGGGGTGAGCGTTACGGTCCGATCTACTGGGGCGCACGCAGACTTCTGGGGAGTCCCAGTGCGGCATCGAGGAAAGTGAATGGCGAACGCAGCGACGCGACGTGAAATACTGGCGGGTCTGGCCGCAGCGGGATTGGCGCGTCGTGCGACGGGCGACGGTCCCTGGGCCGTGCCGGCGACAGAGACCGGTCGGACCGTGTTGCTGCGCGATACGCCGTTGGCGCGGTTCTCCGCCGGCGAGAGCGGTATCCACCGTCCGTTTCTGAGCCACGTGCAGACCACCGATCGCCGCCAGGTCACGCGAACCCACCCGCCTGCCGCCGGTGTGGATGCCGTCGACCACGCGGATATGCATCCAGGGATCTGGATGGCCTTCGGCGACCTCTCCGGTTCCGACTTCTGGCGCAATAAGTCTCGCATCCGCGTCAGTGAACTGCAGTCATCGGCAGACGAGAGGGGAGTCCGGTTGGCCTATACCGGCGCGTATCTCGATCCAGCAGGCAACGCGGTGTGCAGCGAGAGGGCAGCGCTTGAGTTTCGGGAAGCCGAAGCCGGCTGGCGGGTGGATTTCACCTCCCGCTTCACAGCCCCCAACGACTTCTGGTTTGGAGATCAGGAGGAGATGGGGCTCGGGGTGCGCCTGGCGACCCCGTTGACCGGTAAGAACGGCGGCATAATCTTGAACAGCGCCGGTGGACGGGGCGAGACGGGGACCTGGGGAAAGACCGCCGACTGGTGCGCCTATGCGGGCGCCCTACAGGGTCGCCGCATCGGAGCGGTGATCATCCCGCACTCGTTCAACTTCCGGCCCTCGTGGTTTCACACGCGGGAGTACGGGCTGATGGTGGCGAATCCATTCGGTCGCGCAGCATTCACGAAGGGGCAGCCCAGCCGCCTCGAAGTCGCCGCGGGGGCCGTCTTCGAACTCCGGTATCGGCTGCACGTTTTCTCCCTGGTAGGGGACGACGACGCCATCAAGCGACTGGCAGTGAAGTCCCGAATGGCCTACCTGGATGAATGAGTTGACCTCAGATAGCAGCGGCTCAACGGCTGTTACCGAGCCGGGCCTGGCAGTTCGCCAACTCACCGACTCGGCGCCGGATGTGACTCGCGCTGAGTTGATCCGGCAGCGCGCGGAGTCCGACGGGTACCTCTTCGTTTCCGGCCTGGTCGACGTCGAGTGTCTGAACACCGTCCGTGCGGACATTCTAGCGATTTGCCGCGCTCACCACTTTGTGGAGCCGGATGACGACGTCCTGGTGGGAACGGCCGTGTCCGGGGTTCGCTGGCGTGAAGGAGACCGCGAGTACTTCGCCGCCTACGATGAAATCCAACGGCTGGAGTCGTTTCACCGACTGGCGCACTCGCCGCGACTGGTTGCCTTGTTGGAGGCGCTCTTTGGCTCGTCGGTGCTGGTGCACCCTCGAAACATCGCCCGCGTGATGTTCCCCAACAACAACCAGTTCACCACCCCCGCCCACCAGGACTACGTCCACATCCAGGGTACTCCCCACACATGGACGGCCTGGTTCCCACTGGGAGATTGTCCCCGTTCACTGGGATCGCTCGAAGTGCTTCCCGGCTCCCATCGCGCCGGACCACTCCCAGTGCGGAGCGCTTACGGCGCCGGAGGGCTGGGCGTGCAAACAGACCATCTCGGACTGCAGTGGGTGGGAGGCGACTTCAAGGCGGGAGACGTGCTCTTGTTTCACAGTCTCACTGTCCATCGCGGAACGCCGAATCAGACGCCGGACCGGGTGAGACTGTCGGTCGACTTTCGCTATCAGAGCGTGTTGGAGCCGGTCACTCAAGCGAGCCTGCTGCCCCACTTCAACCGGCTATTATGGGATGAGATCTACCAGGGCTGGTCGCCCGACGCTCCTCGTTACTACTGGCGGGAACTGCCGCTGACACTGGTCGACTTCTCCCGGCGGTTTCACGACGCGGCTGCTCGGGGCGCGGGATCGTAGCAGGCCTCGATCAGGCCGTTCACAAAAAGAGAGGTTCGGGCTCCCGTGGGAGTCCGAACCTCTCTTCATTGCTCGGGAGCGCACTGGCCGGTCAACGCCTACTGGCCGTTGTCCCCGCCGGGTCGCTGAGGGAAGCCGCCGGACTGCCCCGGGAAGCCCTGTCCGCCCGGTCGCATCTCCGGACGAGGGAGTTCCGCCTGAGCGCGCAGTTTCAGGGTTCGCGAGTCGAAGGCGTAGAGGCTGTTCCCCCGCAGAACGTAGACCGAGTCAGGAGTCGCCGTCACCGAGGCGCCGCCACCGCCGCCGCCCATCATCATTCCGGGGCCCCCGAAGCCGGGTCCGCCGAACCCGCCCGGGCCACCGGGTCCGCCTGGGCCGCCGAAGCCACCGAAACCGCCCTGCTGGCCCTGCTGAGCCTGGGGCAGGCCGGGCCGCTGCTGTTGCTGCTGCTGAGCCAATCGAGTGCTGCTGTCCTGGGCCATCGCCTGGACGCTGATCGCGAGGGTACCGCCGGCGAGCATCGCGGCTCCGAGAGTGAGACCGGCGACGCCGGCAACGGGTCGAAACTTCATGGGGTGACTCCTGTGGGATCCGGCTGGCTGCCGTAGCTTGAACTTCGTATCCGCGTGAACGGGGGATCTATCCCCATTGACGCAGCAACACGAACGCGGTTTGGCCGATCCGAAACTATTATTTCGGGAACAGCATCTGGAGGGTCGCCGCGGGGTTGGGAACCGCGTCTCTGGATCCGCCCTGGAAGCGCACAAGATCTTCAATGGTTGGGATTACGACCGGTTCGAGAATGATGATGCTGCTTTGATAGACGCCTCGCTCTCGCTTGGTTTCGCGAAGCGGCCCGAGCGGGAGATCCTTTGCGATGTCGCGAAGGATCGGGGTCTTGCGAATGATCGGGATCCCACCGGTCTTCTCGTAATAGCTGATGTTGCTGGCGAGAGTGGACAACACCATCGGCTCGTATGAGAGTGCCGTGATGGTGGCGTTGTTGATCGTGTGGTTGGTTACGCGGTCGGTCACCTTGTCGCTGCCCGGCTGCAGAGTCTGGTTGGCAGTCAGCAGAAGCGACACGGTGCTGGCGTCCGGTCCGATCGTCGGAGTCGCCGTGAGGTTGACGCCGCTCTGAACAGGAACGGCCTGGCCGCCGGCGAGGAGTGACTTGACGATCGACTCGCCGTCGATCCCAAAGGTCTTGCTCAAGGCGTTAACGGCGCCGAGCGCTTGCTGCGCCTGCTGCAGCCGATCCATGACGCTGGTCTTGGCCGGAAGCGAGGCCTGCACCTGGGCGGAAACGGAGTTGGTCGCTTCCGGAGCGAACTGAAGCGACACACTGTTCGAAACAAAGACGTTCACGCCGGAGTCCGCGAGGAGGATGTCGCGCGCCACGTCCGGCACGTCATCCAGGGTGGCGTCCGACAGAATGTTTCGACTGCTCCCTCGCCCCAGTTCCTTGTTGGCGAGCAGTCGCAGCTCATTGGCGTAGCGTCGGTAGAAGTGCTGTTCCAGGGCCCGGGCCATGGCTTCGGCGGAACGTCGCAGCCACAGGTTCAGGCTGACTTCAAGCGCCTGCAACTGCCCAAAGTTGACCTCGCCGACCCCGTTCTGATTTGCAGCGCCCAGCAATCCATCCAGCTTCTGCCGCTCTTTCGAGTAGAGCTTCATCATCTCAATCAACTGCTCGCCCCGGGGCGCGGAGTTGTCGGCCGCGACCGCAACCGACTCGAACACCGCCAGAGGCGCGGGGATGAGGTCTTCAGAGAGCGTCTTCAGCGCCAGGAGGTTTCGAGCAGCGCGAGTGGACGGCGTGACGGTGGGAGGGGCGGGCTTCCCGGCTGCGGCCGGCCTCGCCGGCATCGGGGGAACCTCGTCGCCCTTCGACATGGCGAGCTCAATCTTTGCCACGGTCTCCAGGGCAGCATCGAAGCGCCGCTGGACCTCCCGAAGGCAGTCTTCGGTGTGCTTGCGCACCAGGCTGGGATAGAGGCGGGTGGTGAGCTCGAGGGAACGAACCATTCTGCGGGCGAGCCATTGGGGCACCGGCTGCTGCGGCTGCTCAAGCGCGGAGCGGAACAGATCGATGCCGTGCCCGTCCTTGTTCTTATCCACCTCGTTGGCGTAATTCTGGCACCAGTCCCGAGCTGCGGTCACGGCCTGCTTCCATGTCGCAAGGTCCGGCCCGATCCCCTTGATCAGGGCCACCTCGTCCGCCTTGGGGTCCGAGAGCGCGAGTTGAAGTTTGCGGGGCAGCCTGAGCAGGGCATCCTCGGCTTCCGCCGCGGCATCGATCGCCGCGACCCCACCGGGGGAGTTGGATGCCGTGGGCGCCGGGGAGGCTCGATCCAGCATCAAGACGAGGAGGGTCTCGGGCACGGTCAGCGGTCGCAAGCCGGATGCGAGGTCGGGGAACAGGGAACGCGCGGACTCGAACACCCTGGCGGAGTCACCGGTTCGCTGCTTCAATCGGGTCAGGAGGTAATCTTCCAACTCCGAGAACGTGCGCACCACTTCGTCCCGCTGCGTGTCCACCATCGCTCTAACGGTGTCCGCGAGCTGGATGACGGATTGGCTGGCCGGCCCGGTGAGCTGCACGACGCGAAGGTTGAGCTGCAGATGGGCTCGGGGTCGCTCAAAGAGGTAGCCCATAATCCGGACAGTTTCCAGATTGGCGTCCACCCAATCCCGACTGCCGGCCATGAGGAGGTAGTTGCCACTTGTTAGGAAGGTAATGTCGATGACGATGGGCTTCTTGGGATCCGGGCCGGGGATGGTATCCCGGAACAGACCGCTGCCCTTCATTTGCTCCATCTTCTGTCTGAACATCTCGGCGATCTGGGCGTCTTTCATGATGATGCGACGCACGATGGTTCCGCTGGGAACCTTGGCTGCCGGCGCCGGCGCCTGTGCCCGTACGGAAGGAAGCGGCGCCAATGCGACGCCGATCATTCCCAGCAGCAGCCCGATTTTTCCGATTTGTTTGATTGACACGATTTTGGTGCGACTTTGAAGCCGGGTGATTGGACCCGCTTCGGATGGGATCGCTTCGGGAGGAGTTCCTACATCTCTGTTGAGTTCTGTCGCCAAGCAGCTATTGCAGGCTGCAGAGCTTCTTTGGGTCACCGACACAGCCGTGCAGTGCCCCCCGAGACGATGCTTAACGATCCTTCTGCAATCCGGCAGGGATGGGATATCACCCACATTTCTTGATTCGCCGGCTTTGACACGGATTGCCCCGGTGCGAAGGAACTGAAGTCCGTGGGTAGCGAACTCGGCCCCGGGAGATCCAGATCATGGCAGTTCACGAGTTCGAGCCCGACCACTATCACGTTGTAATCGGCGCCGCGCCGCCCGTCCTCACCCTGCAAAGCGGTGACATCCTTCGCACCAGCACCGTCGATGCCCGCGGCCACGACCGAACGGGG